>DAIQQM010000192.1:0-1724 GCA_036786805.1 Candidatus Dormiibacterota bacterium
TGGAGCTCGCGACCTCGCAGCCGGATGTGACGCAGGCACTCCCGACGCGCGGTGGTGGCCAGCCACGCTCCGAGCCGCTCCGGGTCCTTGATGCGGTCGAGGTTCTCCACCAACCGGAGCCAGGTCGTCTGCGTGACGTCGGCTGCCGCGGTAGGCGGGAGCCGGTGAGCGCGGGTTGTCGCCCACACCAGCCCCTCGAATCGGTCGACTAGGGCGCCCCACGCAACTTCGTCACCGGCGCGGGCGGCTCGTACGAGGCCCTGTACGTCAGCCTCTCCGGTCAATGGGTCATCCGAGGTGGAGGTGGGGAAGCGTGACCCCCGGAAACGGTGTGAGGAACGAGTCGGTCAGCGGCGTCACATCCACACCGGCGCTTCCGCTGACCAGGAGCTCCCACGCCTGCACCGGGAGGATCGCCTCGTCGCTCGCGGCGAGTAGGCACGCGATCGCCGCCGACACCTTCGGTGCGGCGAACGACGTGCCGTCCCATCTCGCCCAACCGATGAAGTTCTCTATATCCGTCGGGGGCTCCCCATCGATCGGCCCGTCCCAGTAGACGAACGTCGAGTAAACGTCCTCGCCCCGGGTGCAGCAATCGCACCAGCGTCCCCAATTCGAGAACCTCGCGCGGGCGTTGCCGCGCCGGTCGGTCGACGCGACGCCGATCACATCGGGCAGCGCCGCCGGCCAGTAGGGGCTGGGTGACTCCTCGTTGCCCGCCGGAGCCACGACCGCGACACCCTTACGCGGCGCGTCGGGGCCGGTCAGTACCTGCATCGCGGCCGCGAACGGCAGCGATGGATAGTCATCGAGCGTCGGGAACGCGAAACCGCACTGGATCACATCGGCGTCGGAGTGCAGCAGCATGGCGTGCGCGATCGCTGCCTCTGTTTCATACAGCCCGGACTGCTCCGCCGGATCGGTTCCCTCGATCTCGATCTCCTGATTGCGCAGACCCACCACCGTGAGCTCGGCCTGCGGGCATACGTGTGCGATCAGCCCGGCGATGAAGGTGCCGTGACCGGCGATTCCGTCTAGCCGTCCGTCGCCGTCGGTGTCGACGCCATCCGGCCGGTCGGGTTTCCACGACGGCGGAATGGTGGCGGTGTCGAGCCGCTGACCGTCGATCAGCGTGACCCGCTCATCGAGCATCGTGTGCGGCGTACCCGGAGGGTCGATGTAGATGTACCCGCTGTCGAGTACGGTCACCTTCGCCGCCAGGCGGTCGCCGAGCGGCTCGATGAACGGCCGGTGCCGCGGCGGCGCGGGGTGCGGCGGTCCCGCGGGGCAGCCGCCGGCCGCGGGAGACAGGATCCCCACATGATGTGGCGAGACCGCGGGAAGGACCAGCGCCGGACCCTTGCCGGTCTCGAACTTCTGATCCTCGGCGAGCACCCGTAGCCGCCGGGCCAGGTCGATCGAGCCCATGCCGAGATCGACCTTCGACTCGTTCACGCGCCAAACCTCGACATCGCCAAGCGGTCCGTGGTCCCCATCTCGGGTCGCTCCGCTCGCGGTGTTGCTCGGTCCGATGCTCGTCAGGGGCCCACAGTTGGTGGCGATCCCAGACAGCGCCTCATCGAGTCGCGATGTGGCGTGCCGCACCGACTTGCGCACAAGCAGCTCGTTCTTGACCGCAATCACGATGCTGTCGGCGCTTACGTCGTAGGTGAGGTTGGGGTCCCTGAGAACGCGCGCGGCGATCGGGCTCAGCGGACCGCTGT
>DAIQQM010000034.1:0-22767 GCA_036786805.1 Candidatus Dormiibacterota bacterium
AGACGAGTTCGCCGTCCTGCTCATCGGCATCGACGAGCCGTCCAGGGCGGTGCGCATCGCCGAGCGCGTCATCGAGGCGCTTCGCGAGCCGTTCATCATCGCGACCGAGGAGGTGCTGACGCACGCCAGCATCGGCATCGCCACCGCCATCGACACGGTGTGCGACGGCCAGGAACTGCTCCAGAACGCCGATCTCGCCCTGTACACCGCGAAGAGCTCCGGCAAGTCCCGCTGGGAGCTGTTCGAGCCCGCGATGTACGCGGCTGTCCAGCGCAGGCACCGGCTCAAGGCCGATCTGTACCACGCGGTTGAATCCGTCGAGTTCGAGCTGGTGTACCAGCCGATCGTGCGTGTCTCGACCTGCGCGGTGGTCGCCGCCGAGGCGCTGCTCCGCTGGCGTCATCCGACCCGCGGGACGGTGCTGCCCGACGATTTCATCAGCCTGGTGGAGGAGACGGGACTGATCACGCAGGTGGGAGCCTGGGTGTTGCGCAGCGCCTGCGAGGAGGCGCGCGACTGGCCCGTGGGCGAAGGCGGTGACCCGGTTGCCGTGAGCGTCAACGTGGCGGTCCGTCAGCTGCGCGAGACGGACTATGTCGAGAGTGTGCGCACCGTGCTGGATGAGACCGGTCTCGAAGCGGCGCGTCTCATCCTCGAGGTCACCGAGGCCGACATCATCTACGACACAGAGCCGATCATCGAATGCCTCGACGCACTGCGCAGACTGGGGGTGCGCATCGCCCTCGACGACTTCGGAACCGGCCATTCGTCGCTGAGCCGTCTGCGCGATTTCCCGGTCGACCTGCTGAAGATCGATCGATCGTTCACGGCGTCGTTGTGCGGACCGACGCAGTCGATCGGGTTCGCGCATTCGGTGTTCAACTTCGGCGTGGGACTCAGCCTCACCGTCATCGCCGAGGGCGTGGAGACCGAGGAGTGTCTCCGCGAGCTGAACGACCTGGGATGCGAGCTGGCGCAGGGATATCTCTTCGGACAACCACTGCCGCCACTGGCGATGCGACGCCTGCTCGAGCACAACGTCGCAGTCCCCACCGCCGCGATACCGGTCGGCGCGGAGCCGGTCTCCGCGACGACGTCAGGGGCTCGCTGACCGTCACCGACCTTCACGACTCACGGTCAGCGTCATCCCCGCCGCCCGCAGGCGTGCGATGAGCCGCGTGCCCATCGCCGTCGCAGGGGTGAGCACGCCGCCCCGAGCGGGGAGCTCGTCCCGGGCCAGGCATACGGCCGCCTCACCGAGCATCACCGATGTCGCCGCATAGCCGGGGTCCCCGCGCGCTGCCACGCGACTGACATACCGTGGCCCGTTCGACGTGCGCGCGTGGATCTCGACACGGAAAGAGCCGGCCCCGCGTGCCTGCTCACTCGGTCCCTCTCCCGCTGACGGCAGGACGCGACCGAGGAGCGCGCGCGAGGGGCTGAAGCTGAGACCGGCGGCCAGACCCGCGACCGTCGCGGCCGCGGCGACCGCCTTGAGCGGCGCCGTGACTCCCGAGCCGAAGCCGGTGACCTCGCGGTAGCGGAACCTTCGCCCGTACGCCCATCCCTGCAGCGCATTGCTGCGACGCACCACGCGTGTGTTCGAGCCGGCCATGAGGAACGGGCCGACCCATGTACCCAGGTCGGCGTCGCGCCGAACCCGCATCAGGTCGCGTTCGTCGCCGAGCGCGGGCTCCTCGGCCCGGTCGGGGCTCAACGCGTACGGGTCGGCGATGAGGCGTCGAATGCGCGGGTCCGCGCGCATCTCCTCGAGCTGCACCTTGATGGAGTCGATGGTCCCGCCGCTCAGGCTTCCCTTCAGCGTCTTCACGACCAGTGTGGTGTCCTCGAGGTCCCCGGCTCCGTCGGTCTGTGCGGCGTCGTGAAGCATGAGCACGCCGAGATCGGACGGTATGGAGTCGAACCCGCACGCGTGCACGATGCGAACACCGGTCCGCGCGGCCTGCTCGTGGTACGCGTCGATGCTGTCACGCATGAACGCGACCTCGCCGGTGAGATCCGCGTAGTCTGTACTCGCCTCGAGGCACGCTGCCACCACCCCGAGTCCGCCCCTGCGGTACGGGCCCACCGTGGTGGCCACGACGCGCGTGCGCGCGGCAAGCTCGCTCAGTGATCGTGGATCCCGGGTGTCGGCAACGATGAGCGGCCACGACGAGGCGCTCCGGCCGAGCTCCGATTGCACAGCGGCGAGCCGCTGCCGCGATCTGCCCGCGAGCCCGACGCGAGTTCCGTCCGGAGCGTGACTGGCCAGGTATCCGGCCACCAGCCGGCCCACAAACCCGCTGGCGCCGAAGATCACAACATCGAGGTCACGCTGCTGGGTCACGACGGCGCAGCATAGAAGACCTGCGCGGCCCCATTGAATTCAGGCCGGCGAGGGCTATCCCGCGGTGACGACAATCGTGCCCACCATCCCGGCGTGGATGGTGCACGAGTACGGGTAGGTGCCGGCCACGGTGAACTTCACCTGCCACACACCGCCATTCCCCTCGAGGACCGGATCCCCGATCGACGCATCGGCGGGGAAGATGATGTTGTGTGCGATCGATCCCGTGTCCTTCCACTCCACGATCTCGCCCACCGTCACCGTCTCCATCACGGGATCGAAGACAAGCTGATCGGTCGCGGCAATCACCACGCCCGGCGTGCCGAGGTGACCGCCCGCGACACCGATGGAGGACGCGCTCGTCGACGTCCCCGGCGAGGTGCCGCCGCTGCACGCGGCCACGCCAAGGGTCACCAGCGCCACGGCCGCGACGATTCGAGCGCTCACCATCTTGTGCAGTGCTACCTCCTCAACGCAGTTTCCCCTGCCGCATCAGGGGCCGAACAGGGCCGGAGGGCATCGTTCGCCCTGGCAAAGGTCCCGCGGGATCGAGCGACCTTGCCCTCGGGTGTGCGGACGACTACAGTGCCCCCAGGATTCACGGCGCCTGCCGCGACCGAGGCAAGGAGGACGGGGATGGTTCGCACATTCGCCGCACTGGCCGGGGCCTTGGGACTGATGGTCGCGGGTGCCGGCAGCGCGCTCGCCGAAGGGTCGGCGCCGCAGCCCACGGTCCACCGGGTCATCGCCAGCTCCGTTCTCGATGGGATGGGGTGCGAGACCGCGTCGATCTGCGAGGCGGTGGGCGACAGTGCGTCGAACAGCCTCGAGGGGAGCGTGGTCACCATCGTCAACGGGGTACCCGGATCCGCTGTGACGGTCCCCTCGACGGGCCCGCTGAACGGGGTCGCATGCTGGACCTCGCAGCGATGCATCGCGGTGGGCGACACCATGTCTCTCGCCCAGGCCGCGGTGCTCCCCATCACCAACGGCACTCCAGGCTCAGGAATGGCCGTACCGGGAACGCTGTACCTGAGCGCTGTGGCCTGCCTGCCCGGTTCCACGACGTGCTACGCGTCCGGAGAGGCCTCCCCCAGGAATCAGGGACTGGTGCTCCCGATCGTGAACGGCGTGCCGGGTGCGGTGATTCCGGTCAAGGGGAGCACCAACCTCGACGACGTCACCTGCCCCACCTCGACGACGTGCTATGCGTCGGGCCTCAACCAGGCGGGTGATGCGGCGGTGATCGTGACGATCCACGGTGGTGGAGTCAGCGCGGTGGCAACGGTTTCGGCTTCGAGCGAGCTGGTCGGGATCGGGTGCACCAGCGCCACGCTCTGCTACGCCACCGGTCGGGCGAACCATTCCTCCGTGAGCATCGTCGTGACCTTGACCAACGGCGTCGCGGGAACGACCCACTCGTTCAGCGGTCTGGCCATCATGTCGCACATCGTGTGCGTTGCCGGCGGCAACTGCCTCAGCACCGGATACCGGAACAACCCGTCGCGCGGCATGGTGGCAACGATCACCGGGGGCGTTCCGAGCGCGCCGACACGGGTCAACGGCACCGAGGATCTCTTCAAGGCCGCATGTCCCACGGCGACGATGTGCCTTGCCGCCGGGGAGCGGGCGCACTTCACGATGGGCTGATCGTCGACACACCTGTTTGATCCCGCGGCGCCACCACGCCCGCGGCTACCGCTGCTCGCTCACCCAGCGATAGCGAGGATCGACGTACACGCGCATCACGCGCTCCGCGCCGGCGAGGATCCACAGATACCACAGACCATGGCCGGGCGCGGCCACGAGCGGATGGAACCCGGACGTGATCGCTGCGGCGTCGCCGTCGTGAACGATGCGCAGATCCTCGGCCCCGGTATCGGTGTCGTAGCGCACCTGAACGGCGAAGCCGCCGGAGGGATGAACGCGGTAGTGGTAGACCTCCTCGAGGCGCGCCTCCTCCGCTGATTCGCGGTCGTGCCGGTGGGGCGGGAACGACGACCAGGTCCCGGTTCCCGCATGCACGGTCTCCCCGACGATGAGCCGTGACGCGGCATCATCGGGGCCGAGCACGGTGCGCACGGTGCGGCCCCAGCTGCCACTGCCGACCACCACCTCCCGCTGCGTCGCGGCCGGGATGACTCGGGCTTCGCCGGGCGACCGCGATCCGGCCGGTGCGGCGGCGACAGCGACGGTGCAGTCACCGTCGGCCACGAGCACCGCGGTGGACGGCGGAGGCAGATACACCGCGTCACCGGCACCCTCGAAGACATCGACACGGCCCCCCACGACGCCGCACTCCCGTCCGTCGAGGGTGAGCGACGCGCGTCCGGAGAGGAATACGACGAGACGTTCGTCACCGCGACCCAGCTCCAGGGACTCGCCGTCAGGCGCAGCCGTGACGTCGAGCGAGATGTACTCCGTCTGCTCGCCGGCGCGGATCAGCGACGTCACGTACGGGCTAGCCGTGAGCCGGGTCGGGGATCATCGCGTTGCGCACGAATGCGTTCAGCTCGCCGCACGCGGCACAGAACTGCCGCAGGGTCTGCCGGGTTGCGCCGAAACCGTCGAATCCCTCAACGCTGAGGCCGTCCTCGGTGTACGCGCGGCGGAAGTCCGTGAAGTGCGCGAGCAGCGCGTCCAGCACCCCGGGATCGACCGGTGTGTCGATCCGCGGGATCACCTCGATGTCGCTCGCGTTGATGCGTTTCTGCCAGGCCGACGTCGGCGAGACGACGGCATCCGCGCCGATGAGCTCACTCCAGTGCATGTGGTTGCGAAACGCGGCGGAGAGCAGCCGGATGCGGTACCCGCGCTCGCGGAAGATCCCATACGCCTTCTTGAACACGGCGACCCCGGCCCATTCGAGATACCCCGGGTCGACCGCGATTCCCTCGCGCTCCATCACCGCTTTGAGCCAGTCGTCGAGCCGGCCGACCATGATCGTGCAGACCGGTCCCATCGAAGCGACGTCCTTTCCGTCAGCCTCGCGGCGCCGGAGACCGCGCTCGACCGCCTCGGCAACCGCGATGCATTGCGCGAGCGTGAACGACACGGTCGCGTTGATGCTGACGCCCTGGTAGGTCGCCTCCTCGATCGCCGGTATCCCCGCGCGGGTCACCGGGATCTTCACGATCATGTTGGGGGCGAGACGGCTGAAGGCGATCGCCTGCTTGACGATCGCGTCGCTGTCGCGAAAGAAGCGCGGATCGGTCTGGATGGAGAGGCGCCCGTTGCGCCCGTGATGGGTATCGAAGATCGGCTCGAGGAGCCGCGCCGCCCGGATCGACAGCTCTTCGACGAGCTTCCAGGCGATGGTGTCCTCGGTTGCGGTCGGGAGCTCCTTCAGCAGCGCTTCGGTGCGCGGCCGCCAGGTCGGCGCGTCCCCGGCGAGCACCGCCGCCGCGATGACGGGATTGCAGGTCGCGCCGACTGCGCCGTGCTCGATGGCGTAGGTGAGCTCCTCGATGGACGCCGAGTCGTTCCAGAAGCAGGTCGACGTCGTCCGCGTCATCTGGTGGAGCGGGCTCCGATACGTGACGCTCGTGTCGATGGCCATCGTTGTCACGAGCCTACACCTCACGCTCGACGGACCTCGGCGACCCGCACATCTGACGAGGACCGGCACTCGCCGCGCCGGTCCTGGTCAGGTCAGACCCGGCGCCGGTTCCGGCGGCGTCCCCGCGACACCACCACCATGCCCGTTCCCAGCGCGACCATGGCGGCACCGAGGAGGCCGCGCGGCCCCATCGGCCCGGCGCCCGTCGAGGGATCGGCGATCCCGTCCACCACCGAGAGGACTCCGTCCTGGCCGCTGCCGGTCGCGGTCGAACCGTTGTAGTCCGGGTCGCCCGAGTAGGTCGCCTGCACCGGATAGGACCCGGGCGGGAGATCGACCGTCGTCGTGCAGCTGGTTGCCGGGAGCGTTGCGGTGCAGAGGACGACACCACCCGAGGTGAATTTCACCGTGCCGGACACGCCGGGCGGCAGCCCCGACACCGAGACGGTGACCGTTCCGCCGCGGGTCGTCTCACCCGGGTTGACGGTCACGCTGATGTGGGTGTCCGCCTTGATGACGGTGAAGGCGGCACCGGCGGCGTTTGCCGGGCTGTTGAAGGTGTCGCCCGAGTACGCGGCGGTGACCGGGTACGTCGCGGGCGCGAGTGTGTTCGCGGTGTGGCAGCTCGTCGCCGCGAGGGTCGCGACGCACAACGGGGTCGTCCCAGATGTGAAGGTGACCGTGCCGGTTGCGCCCGCGGGCAGTCCGAGCGCGGACACGACGTCGGATGTGCCGTACACGATGGTCGCCGGGGCGGCGGTCTCGGTGATCACGACGTGCGTCCTGGTGACCGTGAAGCTCGCGCCGGTCGCGGTGGTGGCGTTGTAGTTGCCGTCACCCGAGTACGCGGCCGTCACCGGGTACGCGCCCGGCGCCAGCGTGGTCGCCGTCTGGCAGCTGGTCGCCGTCAGTGTTGCGACGCAGAGCGTCGTGGCTCCCGACGTGAACGTCACGGTGCCGGTCGCGTCGCCGGGGAGCCCGTTGACCGACAGCGTGTCCTGCGATCCGAACGGGATGCTCGCGGGCGCCGCCGACTCCGTCATCGCCGTGTCCGCCTGCGTCACCGCGAAGCTGGCGCCGGTCGCGACGCTGCCGCGGTAATTGGCGTCACCCGAGTACGCGGCCGTCACGGGGTAGGTGGCGGGGGCGAGCGTCGCCGACGTCTGGCAGCTGATCGTCGGCAGCTCGGCGACGCAGAGCGTCCATCCACCCGAGGTGAAGGTCACCGTTCCGGTTGCGTCGCCGGGCAGGCCCGCTGCTGACAGCGTGTCGGCGTTGCCGTAGGGGACGCTCGCCGGCGCGGCCGACTCGATGAACGGAGGGTCGGCCTTGGTGACCGTGAAGCTCGCCCCGGTCGCGGTCGTGGCGCGATAGTTGCTGTCACCCGCGTAGGTCGCGGTCACCGGGTACGTCCCGGGCGCCAGCGTCGGTGACGTCTGGCAGCTGACGGCCGGCAACCACGTGGTGCAGAGCGTCGATCCGCCGGAGCTGAAGGTCACCGCTCCGGTGGCGTCGGCGGGAAGGCCGGTCACCGAAAGCGTGTCCTGGGAGCCATAGGCGATGGTGGCCGGTGCGGCAGCTTCGGTCATGGTGACGTCGGCCTTCGTGACGGTGAAGCTCGCGCCGGTCGCGGTCTCGCCGTTGTAGTTGCTGTCACCCGAGTACGTCGCGGTCACCGGATAGGCGCCCGGGACCAGGGTCGACGACGTGTCACAGCCCGTCGTGGGCAGGGTGGTGACACAGAGCGTCGATCCGCCCGACGTGAACGTCACGCTCCCGGTTGCGTCGGCGGGAAGGCCGGTCACGGAGAGGGTGTCGGCGTTGCCGTAGGGAACGCTCGCGGGCGCGGCGGACTCGCTGAAGGACGGGTCCGCCTTGGTCACGGTGAAGCTCGCGCCGGTCGCGATCGTGCCGTTGTAGTCGCCGTCACCCGAGTATGTGGCCGTCACCGGGTACGCGCCCGGAGCGAGCGTTGTCGCCGTCTGGCAGCTCGTGGCCGCCAACGTGGTCGTGCAAAGGGTCGACCCGCCCGAGGTGAAGATCACGGTTCCCGTTGCACCGGCGGGCAATCCGGCCACCGACAGGGTGTCCTGCGAGCCGTAGCCGATCGACGGGGGCGACGCCGTCTCGGTCATCGACGTGTCCGCCTTGGTCACGATGAAGCTCGCCCCGGTCGCGACCGCGCCGGTGTAGTTGCTGTCGCCCGAGTAGGTCGCGGTCACCGGGTAGGTGCCGGGGGCGAGCGTCGTCGATGTCGCGCAGCTCGTGGCAGCGAGGGTTGCGGTGCAGAGCGTCGAACCGCCGGAGGTGAAGGTGATCGTGCCCGTCGCGCCCACCGCCAGCCCGGACACCGAGAGCGTGTCGCTGGTGCCGTACGGGATGCTCGACGGCGCCGCCGACTCGGTCATGGACGCCGTCGCCTTGGTGACCGTGAAGCTCGCACCCGATGCGGTGGTTCCGGCGTGGTCGGCGTCACCCGAATAGGTCGCCGTCACGGGGTAGGTGCCTGGTGGGAGTGCCGCGGGCGTCGCGCAGCTCGTTGCCGACAGCGTCGTGGTGCAGAGCGTGGATCCGCCCGATGCGAACGTGACGGTTCCCGTTGCCCCACCGGGGAGACCCGTCACCGACAGCGTGTCGGCGGTGCCGTACGGGATGCTCGACGGAGCCGCCGACTCGGTCATCGACGTGGGTGCCTTGGTCACGGTGAAGCTCGCGCCCGCGGCGGTCGCCGTCGTGTAGTTGCCGTCGCCGGAGTAGGTGGCGGTGACCGGGTAGCCGCCCGCCGCGAGGCTGCTCGCGGTCTGGCAGCTCACGGTCGGGAGTGACGCGATGCAGAGCGTGGATCCGCCGGACGTGAAGGTCACGGTTCCGGTGGCGCCGCCGGGCAGACCGGCAACCGACAGCGTGTCCTGCGAACCGAACACGATCGACGCCGGCGCAGCCGCCTCGGTGAGGGAGGGTGTCGCCCTGGTGATCGTCAGCGGTGTCGTCGTGGTCTGCGGGGCGAAGTTCGTGTCACCCGAGTAGGTCGCGGTGACGGTGTCCGAGCCCACGGGGGCGTTGGTTGCGGCGCAGCTCAACGTGGGCAGCGCCGTCGTGCAGAGCGGCGTTCCGCCGATGCTGAACGTGACCGTCCCGGTTGCGCTCGAGGGCAGCGCGGCGGTGTATGTCACCGACTGCGTGAACGCCTGCGGTGACGGCAATGCCGTCGCGGTGAATGCGCTGACTTGCACCGGGTCGCTGCTCACCGCGGGCAACGCGTCCGTCGACGAGATGCGCGCGGTGTTGGTCACCGTGCCACTCAGACCCGATGACAGCGTCACCGGAATCGTGATATCAGGCAAGGAAGTTCCGGCGCCGAGCGCCGAGCCGGGAGCGTACGTGCAGGTGACCGTCTGGCTCACCGTCGTGCACGACCAGTCGGAGCTGCTCGTTGCGCTTCCGGGGGTCATGCCGGCCGGCAGCGTGTCGGTGACGGTCAGCGCGCTCGACTCGGATCCGCCGCTCGAGGCGATGCCGGGCGCCAGGATGAAGTTGGCGTGGTTTCCGGCGAGCATCTGGCCGCCCTCATTGTCCGACGTGGTGAGCGACAGGTCCGGCACGGCGCCGACCAGCGTGGAGGCGACCAGCTGGTTGACCTCGTGGTACTCGTTGGAGCCGCCCGTTGACGCCGTCCAGCCGAAGGTGAGCTGGTACGGGATTCCCGTGGTGGGGTCGATCCACGACGCGGGGAAGGTCGCGAGGGCGGCGTTGTTGCTGACCGTCGGCAGGGCGCCGCTGAGGGTCTGCTGCGTCGCGGTCCCCAGTGGCGTGTATGCGATCAGCCACGAGCTCGCCGGAATCGACAGCCCGCTGGCGGTGGTCGTCGCCGTCGCGGAGGGGTTGATCGCCATCTCGACGGGCACCATGTCCCCGGCCCGGGATGTCGCGCTCTGCTTGTCGAGCGTGTTGCCCGTGCCGACGTTGCTGATCGTCCCGCCGCCACTGCCGCCGCCACTCGAGTGGTTGTACGTCGTCGCGGTCGTGCCGAGGATGCAGTACCCCACGGTGCCGATTCCCGGCCCGCGGGCCGTCACGGCTTCCGGATACGCCCGGTTTGCAACCAGCGGCGATGGGATGGTGCAGCCCGACCCACCCGCGAGCGGCGTGTTCTCGTAGTTGCCGTAGACATCGAGGCCGATGCCGAGGTAGCCGTAGGGCATGCCGGCGGTTCCGGGTGACCCCTGGGTGTTCGCCGCATAGCCGAGGTCACCGCCGAGCGGTCCGGTGGTCGCAGGCGGCGACGGACTCGCCGGGTTGGCGGCGGCCAGGCTGAACACGATGCCGTCCGCGCCGGTGCCGTTGAACTGATACGTGTCGAGGGTGATGTCGAGACCCTCGGAGGTCGGCAGGCTCGCCTGGTAGAAGACGGCGCCGACCGCGTTGCCGGCGTTGGTGGTCAACCTGAGGGCGCCGCTGCCAGAGACGTCGGGCGGCGACGCGCAGTTCGGGATCGATGTCGTTGCGGACACCGGCCCGGCGGTGAGGCAGGCGCCGTTGGTGCCGCCCTGCCCGGCGGGGAGAGACCACTGCCCCGCGGCTGTCGCGTTGGTGGCGAAGGTCTCGCTCTCGAGGAGCGAGCCCGCGGCGAGTGCCCTGATCGGAAGGAGCGCGACCACCGTGGCGAACACCGTCATCACACACATCGGCGCGTGCAGCCGACGAGCCAGGACGTGTCGGGACGAACGGGTCGGGTGAGTGGTACTCACAAAGGATCTCAATCTGATAGACGTGGACGCCGACGCCTCGAAGTTATTCGGAAACGGTGTCGTGAGACGCCCTTGTCATCGGCCCTGTCCGGCTTTGTGACCCGCAACGGGGCCCGGCTTGACGGATACGCAAGACAGATCGGATCTCGACCGCCCTGGGTTGCGGTCCTGTAACACGCGGTGGCCGGTGCGGTCTAACCGGCCGCTGCGACGATCTCCAGGGCCTCGTCGGCCGACATGGGCGGACCGAGGACGGGCTGGCCGGTCTCTCCGGCAACGGCGTTCATGGCCGCGAAGTCCAGCGTGGCCACATCCGGTCGCGGCTGGGTCGCCGGTATGCCGACCGCCTTGATGAAGTTGAGGAACGACGCGGCCGCGTGGGTCTGGAAGAGCACGGCGTCCTCATCGCCGACGGACCGCAGCGTGTGGGGGACTCTCGCCTAGAGCGAGACGTAATCGCCTGGTCGCGCGAGGAGCGTCTCGTCGCCGCAGCGCACGGCGACGGCGCCGGAGAGCAGGAGGAAGCTGTCGTCCACGTCCAGATGCACGTGCAGTCGCGGTGCGCCTCCGGGACTCACGTGGTGCTCGATGATGATCGGACGGGCGTCCTCAGGTGAGCGAACGACCACCAGGTCGCCGTAGAACCAGTAGGCGTCACCCTCGCGCAGCGCGGTCTTGGCCGCCCGGCGAGTTGTCGTGGGCGAGTTGATGGTGCTGACGGTATCCAGGCTGTTCATGGTTGCCTCCTCAGGGATTTCCGTTGTCGATCTGTCGATTGGCGTCGCGACCCGCGCGTCGCGGCGGGGCAGCGGAAGCGGTCCGCGCAGGGGGAGGCGCGCGATCGGCGATCTCGGCACGAAGGCGGACCTCCAGGCTGGCCAGCATCGACCGGATGCCGAGCTCGACGACCTCGGCTGCCTCGGCCGCGTCCATGCCCCAGAACGAGCGGAGCAACTCCCACGACGACGTTGGTCAGGCTGTCAATCTCACCGCCCGGCGGACCGAGGACGCGATCAGCGCGCGGTGCACCCGCTCCTGAAGCAGTTCGTGGACAGGTCGCGGGAATCGAGGGGCATAACCCGAGAGGCTCGCTTCGACCACTGGTCCGTCGCGACCCTCCAGGCACGCGAAGGAGATCTCCCCACCCGGATCGGCGACGAGCCAGCCACCGTCGATGCTGTGCCGGCGAACGCTCCCGACCTGCTCCCACGGACCGAGCCTGATGAGCAACCAACCGGCAAGGCGCAGGTCGTTGCCATGCCAGCGGAGGAGGCCAACGGCCACCCGCTGCGTCAGCCGCTGCGACTCCTCGTCGATGCGAGCGAGGAGGCGCGCGTCACAACGCGCGCCGGCACTCAGCTGGAAACGCTGCGTCAGGTTGTAGCGGCGACCCTCCCACCGGCGCTCGGTCACCGCGCCCACCACTCGCGGGCGGTCCGCGAGCGCGCGTCGCACAGCCTCGTCGAAACCGCAGGGCCGGACCCTCACCTCGGCGCAGAGGTCGTCTCCGTCGGCGACGGCGTCGTGCCGAAGGCTCTCCACCAGTGCTCGCGCCACTGATAATGACACTGACGTCACAAACCGAAGCCAGTGTGCGGAGAGCCGGGGCGTGAGCACCGGCACGTCGATGATCACGCGGCGGCGCAGACCGAGCGCGCGTCCCATCCGTTCGAGCATCTCGCGATAGGTGAGGACCTCGGGCCCGACCAGGTCGACCTCGCGGTCCCCGGGGACGCCAATCGCGCGCACCAGGGCGTTCACCGCATCGGACAGCTCGATCGGCTGACAGTTATTGCCAACCCATCGCGGCGTCACCATCACCGGCAAGCGCCGCACCAGGTCCGACATGATCTCGAAGGACGCGCTCCCCGAACCGATGATGATGCCTGCGCGCACGTGCAGCGCGCCGCATTCGCGCTGCAGGATCTTGCCGACCTCGCGACGGCTCGCGAGGTGCTCGCTCAATGCCGTGCCGCGCGGGTAGAGACCACCGAGGTAGATCACGTGGCGAACGCCGGCAACGCGCGCGGCGTCCGCGAACCGATGCGCATAGGCGCGATCGCGGCTCGCGAACCCCTGGCCTTCGCCCATGGCATGCACCAGATAGAAGGCGGTGTCGACGCCCGCGAGCGGGGCCGAATCGGGGTGCTCGTCGTCGAGATCGAAGCGCCTGTCGTCGACACCCTCGAGCGACCGGAGCGCTTCCGGGTGACGGCTGAGGCGCCTGACAGCGAATCCGGCTTGGACGAGCCTCGGGACGAGTGCTCGCCCGACAAACCCGGTTGCGCCCGCCACAGCGACGATGCGCGTCGGCGGGCCCGGTGCCCCGTCCACAGCGGCGACATGACGGCGCGAGCGCGACCGAGTCGTCAACTCGCCTCGACGATGCGCTTGAGCCGGGTGAGGTTGCCGTGCCAGAGGCGCGTGAGGACGGGCCGCGCGATCTGCTCCCCGACCGGTCCGCCCAGCCACCAAGGGAACGTCAACCGCTCCTCCCACGAGAAGCGCGTTCGCCCGCCGGTGAGCCGGCGGAGCCTGAAGACCCCCGACCCGCGCACGACGCCGCGATGATCGACTCCCATCGCCTCGTTGGGCACCCATTGGGTGATCGCCATGGCGTCGACGAGACGCATCGGCCCGATGCGGGTCTGACAGTCGAACGCCGTGCCCACGCCGCTGCGCTGCGGGGTGGTGAACGTGATGGACTCGGCGTCGGCCATCCAGGCGACGTGCGAGTCGATCTGCTCGACGGCAGCCCACGTCGTCTCCGGCGAGGCCGCAATCGTGGTGGCCACCCGGATCGCGATGCTCATCTCAACTGCATTGTGTGGGGTCTCAGGCTACGATCCGTTGGTGCTCGCCTGGATGGACCTGGAGATGACCGGTCTCGACCCGGCAAGGCACGTGATCGTCGAGGTTGCCACGGTGATCACCGACGACGAGCTGCAGGTGATCGCGGAGGGGCCGGATATCGTCGTTCACGCCACCGCCGGCGAACTCGAAGGAATGGACGACTTCGTGCGGGCGATGCATGCCCGATCGGGACTCACCGCGGCGATCGAGGCCTCGCCGGTCTCGCTGGACGAGGCCGGCCGGCAGACGCTGCTGTTCCTGCAGGCCCACATCGGTGAACCTCGCTCAGTGCCGCTGTGCGGCAACTCCATCGGCACCGATCGGCGTTTTCTCGCCGTCCATATGCCCGATGTCGAGAGCTTCCTCCACTACCGCTCCATCGACGTGTCGAGCGTCAAGGAACTCTGCCGACGCTGGTACCCCGATGTGCTCGCCGGTGCGCCTCCCAAGAAGGAGACGCACCGTGCGCTCGACGACATCCGCGAGTCGATCGCGGAGCTCGCGTACTACCGGTCGACCATCTTCGCGGCCGGCACGGCAGACGCTACTCGGCCATCGCTCTAGGGGTCGCGTCGAGTTCGCGCACCCACAAGGGAACATCGGTCGCGCGGGCGGCGGCGCGCCGCCCGCGGATCGCGACGGTGAGCACGAGGACGGTTGCACTCACGAACAACGTCGCCGCGATGAACGCATGATCTGCTCCGACCACGAACGCGCGCTGCGCCGCGATCACCGACTCGGCGGCGACCCCGCGTCCCGCCGTTCCGAAGACGGAGACAAGCACCGCCAGCCCGAGCGCGCCGCCCAGCTGCTGCATCACGTTGACGAGCCCCGACGCAGCGCCGGCCTCCTCCTGACGCACACCGCTCAATGAGGTCGACGTCAGGGGCACGAACGCCAGCCCGTTCCCGGCGCCGAAGAGCATCAGCGGTGCGAGCAACGAGACGTAGCTGCTCGTCGCCGACAGCTGCGTGAGCAGCAGCATGCCGCTCGTGGAGATGGTGAACCCGAGAACCATCACCGCTTTGCCGCCGAATCGCTGCACGAGGTTGCGCGCGCTGAGCTGCGACATCGCGAAGAGCGCGACGGTGAACGGCAGGAACGCAAGGCCGGTCTCGAGCGGACCGTAGTGCAGCACCTCCTGGAGGAACTGGGTGAGGAAGAAGAACATCCCGAACATCCCGGCGGTGAGGAAGAGTCGCGCGACATACGAGGCGCTGCGGCTGCGGTCGGCGAAGAGCCGCAGCGGCGTGATCGGCTCCGGAGCGCGGCGCTCGAGCAGCACGAACGTTGCCAGCAGCGCGACACCGGCGATGAACGCGGCGATGGTGATCGTGTCGCCCCATCCCGACGTTGCGGCGCGCACGAAGGCGTAGGCGAGCGAGGTGACACCGAGCGTCGATGTCAGTGCGCCGCGCACGTCGAAGTGGCCGTTGCGGCTGGGCGTCTCGGTGATGTTGCGGCGCGCGAGCAAAATCACCACGATGCCGATCGGCACATTGACGAAGAGCACCCAGCGCCATGACGCCCACTCGGTCAGCAGACCGCCGAGGATGAGGCCGATGGCGCCGCCACCGATGGACACGGCCGTGTACCAGCCGATGGCGCGGACGCGCTCCTGGCCGTCACGGAACATGGTCATCAGCAGCGCCAGGGCAGAGGGCGCCGCGAGCGCACCGCCGATGCCCTGCAGGGCACGCGCCGCGAGCAGCCAGCCGCCCCACGGCGCAAGGCCGCCGAGCAGCGACGCCACCGTGAACACACCGATCCCGGTGATGAACACCCGGCGGCGGCCGAGCAGGTCGCCCGCGCGGGCGCCGAGGAGCAGGAAGCCACCGAACGCGAGCGTGTACGCGGTGATGACCCACGACAGGTTCGCCGGCGAGAAGTGGAGGGCCACGGCGATGTCGGGGAGGGCGATGTTCACGATGGTCGCGTCGAGGACGACCATGAGCTGGACGGCGAGGATGATGCCGAGCACCAGGCCTCGACGGACCGGGCGCTGCGTGGCCCCGCGGGCTGGGGCGACGAGGGTTGCGGTGAGTGGCACGGAGTTCCTCCAGATGGGGTAGACTTACGAAACGGACGCTGCCTCCGGAAGTATACCGGAGGTTCCCTCCGTTTTGCAACCCGAGGCTATGGTGATCGAATGGGACCTGAAGTTGAATTGGCCGAGAAACGGGCGACCGAGCCCGAGGATTCGACTTCGCCGGATCGCCGCCCTCGCGCCGACGCGGTGCGAAACCGCGAGCTGCTGATCACCACGGCGGCTGACGCCTTTGCACTCCGTGGCGCCGACGTGCCCCTCGAGGACATCGCCCGCAGCGCCGGCGTCGGGATCGGCACCCTCTACCGCCACTTCCCCACGCGCGACGCGCTCATCGAGGCGGTGTACCGCCACGAGATCGACGTCCTGTGCGAGCGGGCGGATCAGCTCCTCGAGAGCGAGCCGCCCGACCAGGCGCTGGCTGAGTGGATGCAGCTATTCGTGCGCCACGTGGCCACCAAGCGGGGCATGCTCTCGGTGCTCAAACCGCTGCTGAGCAGCAATCCCAACTTCTCCGACCAGACCAAGGGGCGCGCCACTGCGGCCGCGTCCAAGCTGCTCGCGGCCGGCGTCGCCGCCGGCACCGTACGCGCCGACGTCGACGGCGCCGACCTGCTTCGCGCGGTCGGAGGGATCTGCATGTCGACCGACCAGGAGCGCTCCGCAGCGTCAGAACGCCTGGTGGGTCTCCTGTTCGACGGCCTCCGGCACGGTGCTGCCGGGACATCGTCGAAGGCCGAGCCGCGAGCCGCGTCCGACTGATCGGCGATCATCGGGCGCGGGCCGCTCGCGGACGTTGCACGCCACGACCTCTCGATAACGCAGCGCAGACTCTCCGACGGAGGGCTCGATGACCACCGCAGTTTTCAACGTCACGTTCGACTGCCGCGACGCCCGCCGCGTCGCGGAGTTCTGGAGCGCCGTCACCGGCTACGAGCTCGAGTACGTCGACATGCCCGGCAACCCGTTCTGGCTGGCGAGTCCGACGAACGATCGGTGGCCGCGGCTCGTCTTCGTCACCGTCCCGGAGGCAAAGGCGGTCAAGAATCGGGTGCATCTCGACCTGATGCCCGTCGAGGGGGATCAGGCGTATGAGGTCGAACGCCTGCGCGCACTCGGCGCAACCATCGTCGACGATCGGCGCGACAAGGAGCCTGGGGGATGGGTGGTGCTGCGGGATCCCGAGGGCAACGAGTTCTGCATCGAACGCGGCTGATTCCGGCGGACGGAACCGCCGGACCGATCGTGCGGGTCTGGACTGCATGGATCCTGCAATCGCCGGTGCGCAGCATCCCGTTGCAGGCGCTCCGAAAGCGCCGCAACACAGGAGGCATGCAATGCCAACCACAGTCACGGCGGAGCACAAGACACTCGCGCAGCCCGACGAGGAACGCGTTTTCGAGAAGGGGCGGGTCGACCTGGTGAACATCGGCGGGGGCACCGTCGGGCGCCTGACGCTCGAGCCCGGGTGGCGCTGGTCGGTGCATGTCAAGCCGATCGCGGGGACCGAGCTCTGCGAGGCGCCGCATTTCCAGTACCACGCCTCAGGTGTGCTCCGGATCCGGATGTCGGATGGGAGCGAGTTCGACGCGCGCACCGGCGACATCACCGCGCTGCCGTCGGGCCACGACGCCTGGGTCATCGGCGACGAGCCGGTCGTGCTCATCGACTGGAACGGCGCGAGCAACTACGGGAAGTCCTGATCCGGCGCCGATAGTCCCTCCCTCGCGCGGACCCGCGGCACGTATCCTTGGTGCCGTGGTCCGCGCCGAGGCCCCGCCGTCGGTGCGCCCGGTCTCGCCGCCGGACGCGGTGCGAGTCCGCGTCATCGATGGGCTCTCGATCGAAGGGTTCACCGAGCACGAGCTCGGCAGCCGCAAGGCGCGGCTCGCGCTCCGGATGCTCGGCATCGCGCAGGGGCGCCCTGTGAGCATCGAACGGCTATCGGATGCGCTCTGGCTTGACGACCAGCCCCGCGATCCGCCGGCCCAGCTCGCCGTGATCATGAGCAGGCTTCGCGGCGTTCTCGGTGGCTCGCGGATCCGGCACAGCGACGCCGGCTACGCGCTGCAGGCCGACTGGGTCGACCTTGCCGCGGCATCCGAGCTTGAATCGGAAGCCGAGCGCCGGCTGCGCGAGAGCCAGGCACCGGCTGCGCTCGCCGCCGCCATGGCCGCGCGAATGCTGCTGGCCCACCCGGCGCTCGACGACGACGTGTGGCTCGCCGAAGACCGGCGCAGCGTCGAGCGGCTCTGCAGGCGAGCCCGGCACCTCGTGTCGCGTGCCGCTCTTGCGGCCGGTGACCTGGCCACCGGCGTCGAGGCCGCGGAACAGGCCCTCGACGAGGATGCGTACGACGAGGAATCGCTGCGCCTCGTGATGGCCGCCCTGGCCGCGCAGGGCAGGTCGTCGTCGGCGCTCGCCATGTACGAGCGGATGCGCGAGCGGCTCGCTGATGAGCTCGGCACCTCACCGTCCGCACAGACGGACGCGGCGCACGTGGCGGTGTTGAAGGGCTTGCCGGTTCCCGGGATCGTCGTGGCGTCACAGGGGTCGCGCCCGCATGGCGCGGTTGCGAAGATCGAGCTGCCCGGCCGCGACGACGAGCTGCGCGTGCTCGACGACGCGTTCGCTCGCGCCCGGAACGGGAGCCCGGTCGGCGTCGTCATCGAGGGCGAGCCGGGGATTGGCAAGACCGCTCTCGCATCCGCCTGGATCGACGGCCTCGGCGCCGAGACGGTCGTCCTGACTGCTCGCTGCGACCAGCTGAGCAGGTCCCTGCCGCTTCAGCCCGTCCTGCACATGATCCGCAGCCACCTCCGCAGGGTCGGCACCGATCTCGGCAGAGAGCTGCTCGCCGGCGACGCGACGCTGCTCGAGCCGATGCTCGACTGGGCGTCTTCGGAGTACGAGGCCGCGGCGGACGACATCACCCAGGTGCAGGCGTCGTCGCCGGCGGGCCTCGCGGTGGTCTTCGCGGCACTGCGCCGAGTGGTGCGCCGCGCATGCTCGTCACCGTCGGTGCTCTTCATCGACGACGTGCAGCGCGCCGACGCGCTCTCCTGTGCCTGGATCGCCGAGCTGATCGCGAGCCCGGACCTGGCGATCCTCGTGCTCCTCACCCGTCGCACCGGTGAGGGCGAGGTGCCGCCCGAGGCGGCGCGTCTTGCGCTGGCTCCGCTGTCCCTCGAGGCCGCGCGGCAGATCGTGGGCGACGAGCGGGCGGCGCGTCTCCACGGGCGCAGCGGGGGCAACGCCCTCTTCCTCACGCAGCTCGCGTCGAGCGACGATCACGCGCCGCCGCCTGAGTCCATCCAGGCGGCGGTCCTCGAGCGCTGCGCAGAAGCCGGCCCTGCCGCGCGCACGCTGATGAGCGCCGCGGTGCTCGGCGCATCCGTCGACATCGATGTCCTCGCGGCAACGCTGCGAACCGATCCGATCGCGCTCCTCGAGGATCTCGACGTGGGCGTGCGCCTCGGGCTGCTCGAGGCGCGTGACGGTGCGTATGGGTTCCGCCACGCGATCGTGCGCGAGGTCCTCGACGCAGCCACCGTGTCTCCGCGACGCGCACTCCTCCACCGCGAGACCGCGCGTGTGCTTGCCGCACTTCAGGGATCAGATCCGATGCTCGTGGCGCATCATGCGAGGCTCAGCGGCGCGCGATCCCTCGCATCGACCGCACTCATCGCCGCGAGTCGCATTGCCGCAGAACGATTCGACTACGCGACCGCGCTCGATCTCGCGACCGAGGCGGTCGATGCCGACGACACGCCTGAAGCGCGGGTTCAGCGCGCGATCGTGCAGCTGCGGCTCACGCGGTTCGACGCGGCGCGCGTGGATGCGGAGCGCGCGGTCGAGACCGCGGCGGACCCTCGCGCGCTCGAGGTTGCGGGGTCCGTCGCCTACTACTGCAGGGACTACGAGCGCGCCGCGTCGCTCGGCGAAGCGCTCATGCAGCAGGCGGGTGAGCCGGGTCAGCGCGTCCAGGGGCAGGTCATTCGCGCCCGGGCGCTGCATGCGATCGGCGATGTCGCGGCTGCCGACGACCTCATGGAAGGTGCCATGTCCGCCTGTCGTAAGCACCACCTCCGGCCGCCGGCGTCCGTGTACGCATTCCTGAAGGTGCACATGGGTGAGGCCGGGCTGGCGATCAGCGCTGTCGAGAGCAGCCCCCACGCTGTGGTCGACGCCGCCGCAACGATCTACACACCGGTGCACGGATACCTCGCCCATGGCTACGCGCTCGCCACGTGCGGGCGTGGCGGCGAAGCACTTGCCGTCCTGGAGCGCGCCGCCGCCGAGGGCCGGCGGCGCGGCCTGACGCGATACGAGTGGAACGGTGTGAACCTCGGCGCATGGGTGCTGCGAAACATCGGCGAGATCACACGGGCGCGTGAGTGCAACCATGCGGCACGTGATGGGGCACGCGAGTCCCTGTATCGCGAGCTCGAGGTCTACGCGGTGCTCGATCCCTGCGACGATGCGATCGAGGCGGGCGATGCTGCCGCCGCGAGTGCATGCGTCGAGTCGGCGCGCGCTCTCATGCAGGACACGTACGCGTATCGATGGCGCCACGAGCTGCGCGTGGATCTGCTCGAAGGAAGGGTGGCGCTGCTTCGCGGCGAGCCGGAAACGGCACTGCGCCTTGCCGATCACCTCATCGGTGCGGCGACCGATCGATACGCGCCACGATACGCGCAGCTCGGTGCCGTGCTGCGCCTGCAGTCCCGAGCAAAGATGGGGAGCGAGACGCCGGCAATCGACACGCTCACCGAGCTGAGCTCGTCACTCGGGGCGGTTGCGGGAGTGGAGGCCTGGTGGGTGATGGCGGAGCTCGGTGCGTCGCTCGGGTCTGACGCCTGCTTCGAGCTTGCCGCCGCGCATCGTGACCGGCTCGCCTCGAACCTCGACGACCTCGCTCGCGCTGCGTTCCTGCGCTATGCCGGGGCGCGGCTGGACAGCACCAGGACGCGCGGACGCACTGGCTGACCGCGCTCCCGGACCGCGGCGACCGCGCGGTTCCAGAATCGGGCGCGGGTCGCGCCGGGCAATGACGCCACGAAGGGCGCGATGTGCGCGAGGCCCGTTCGGTATGCGGCTATCGACTCGGGTGTGTCGAGCCCGGAGTCCACGATGACGTCGGCGACATCGATGTCGCGCAGCCCCGCGGACTTCGCACACGCACGGAGCAGTGGCGGCGTGTTCGATCTCGGCTCCGTCTGCATCTTCAGGCGGACGTACCAGCTCGGCGGCTGATACCCGAAGTCACGCGCGACGTCGTCGACGGCGTCCTTCGCCGCGCGGGCCGGCGCCTCCCCGAACACTGCTGCGACCACGAGGCCCCCGGGCTTCACGACCCGGCGCATCTCGGCGAGCGCCTCCTGCGGTCTGTCGATGTGCGAGATCGCAAACCCGCTCACCGCGGCGTCGAACCGGGAATCGAAGAACGGCAACGCGCACATGTCGCCGGCCAGCGAGAACACGGCCGCATCGCCGATGAGGCCGAGCATGTCCTCCGACGTGTCGACGGCGGCAGGGATCGCACCGGCTGTCCGCAGCGCACGGCAGAGCGCGCCGGTGCCGGCGCCCACATCGAGCACGGTCGCCCCTTCAAGCTGATCCGCAACCGGCGCGATCGCCACCGACGCGAGCGTGTCGTACAGGGTGGCCGGGCCGTGGGCCCACGCGTCCGCGACGCCGCGGTACGCCGTGCTCGGGTCGCCGATCAGGGATTCCATTCGGCGAGGCGCTCGCTCCACCAGCCGAATTCGTCCGGGTCCTCGGTCTTGGACCAGCCCAGCTGGAAGAACGCCCCCGCAAGCGCGGCCGCGAGTTGCGCATCCCACCACGAGGCGGTTGCGATCCCCGCCGCCTCGAGGGAGCCACGGTACGCCGCGATGGTGTCCTCCTTCGACTCGGGAAGCCGGTCGCAGTTGACCGCGAGATACCAGGCCATGTCGATGAGTGGAGCCGCCTCGCCGGCCCGGTCCCAGTCGAGCAGGATCGTCCGATCACCGTCGTGGCCGAGGTTGCCGAGCTTCCAATCGCCGTGAATGAACGTTTGCGGTCCCGCTCGCAGTGCGACGACCAGGGGCCACGGATCGCGGGCGAGGTCGCCGAGCCGGCGCGCCTCAACCGGATATCGCTCATGCAGCCGCCGCCAGCCGGCCCCCACCGCGGGCGGCACGGGATCGCGCTGCGGCATAGCCGATTCGAGCTCAGCCATGGTCGGAGTCAGCACGACGTAGTGGTGGGCCATCGGGAAGAGACCCGCATCGTCGGCGAATTCCCAGTACGCGGCATGAAGCGCCGCCATGTCGCTGATGAATGTGCGGTGCAGGCCGAGGCCGATCGGCTCGGCGCCCGCGGGGACGAGTTCTCCCGACACGTCACGCATCAGCAGTGCGATACCGCGATGGCCGCGTTCCGAGAAATACGGAGCGCATCCGACGACGGCAGGATCGATCGATTCGGGGAGGGATGCGAGAACGCCGGAGGAGAACAGGGTCAGCTGACGGCAGCCGAAGTCGCCGGTTGCGCGCAGGATCCAGTCGTCGTCGAC
Source organism: Candidatus Dormiibacterota bacterium (assembly GCA_036786805.1). Classification (GTDB taxonomy): domain Bacteria; phylum Chloroflexota; class Dormibacteria; order Aeolococcales; family Aeolococcaceae; genus Palsa-851. Next base: position 22,117 of record DAIQQM010000034.1, read on the forward strand.
GCAGATGTACTTCACGACGTGCGGGCTGCCGTCGATGACGACCCGCTCGAAGCGGCTCCCCGAGAGCGAATCTGCCGTCTTCCAGGGTTCGCGCCGCTCGCAGCCCTGGAGGAGCAGAGCAACCGACTCCGCAACCGGAACCGTCCGATCCAGCGGGGTGAGCGCGGTCACAGGCGCGCTGCCTCGGCCATCTCCGCCTGGAGCGCGGCGCCCCATCTCCCGCCGCACCAGGCCCGGTCGCGGGTGATCAGTCCGTCGTGGACCTCGATGTGGTGCGCCTGATGACACATGTGGGGTTCGCCGTCCTCCTCCCATGTCAGCACGAACTCCACGAGCTCGCCGTCCGGAAGCGCGGTGCGCCGGATCTCCTCGAAGCGGCCGGGATCGGCGAACCAGCGGCCGAGCTCCGTCTCGATGTTGGCGGCGCCGTTCACGCTGTAACGCCAGTTGGGCACGGTTGCATCGAGCACGGCATCCGGTGCTACGACCCATGCCTGAGTTGTTCGACCCATGCCGTCGGCCAGATGCCATTGCTGGTCCGACTCATCGCCCCGGACGGCACCGTGCTGAACGAGCTGGCGCGCGGATGACTTTTATCGGGGAAGGCAGGCGCCGAGGCGCCGAGGCGGAGAGGGCGACAAGATCTTGCCT
>DAIQQM010000035.1:0-22694 GCA_036786805.1 Candidatus Dormiibacterota bacterium
AGGGGAAAGCTGACGCGCTGCGTCGCGAGCTCGGTGGCATGCGACGGCTGGGCCGCGGCACCGTGCTGCGTCTCTGCGCCGCCGGACTCGCCATCGCACTGAACTGGGGCGTGTACATCTGGGGCGTCAACAACGGACACGTCATCGAGACGAGCCTCGGGTACTTCATCAACCCGCTCGTGACCATCGGCCTCGGGGTGGTGATCCTGCACGAACGCCTTCGCGCCGTCCAGTGGATCGCGGTGGGACTGGGCGTGGTCGCCGTCCTTGTTCTGAGCTTCGACTACGGGCGGCCCCCCTGGATCGCTCTCGTGCTGGCCTGCTCGTTCGGGACCTACGGGTTCATCAAGAAGGGCGTGCGCGCCTCGCCGCCCGAAGGCCTGCTGGTCGAGGGGGCGGTCACCGCCGTCCCGGCACTCGTGGTGCTCGCCGCGCTGGCGCTCGCGGGAAGGGCGACCTTCACAGGACCCGCGGCCAACCCCGGCCATGTCCTTCTGCTCATCTCGGCCGGCCCCGTGACCGCGCTGCCATTGCTCCTCTTCGCTGGGGCCGCCACCCGGCTCCCCCTCTCGACCATGGGTCTGCTCCAGTACGTGACCCCGGTGATGCAGTTCGCCATCGGTGTTCTCATCCTCCGCGAGGCAACGTCGTTCGCGCTCCTCTGCGGTTTCGCGCTCGTCTGGATCGCACTCGCGATCCTCGGATTCGACGGCGTCCGCCACAGCCGCCAGGCAGGGGTTGTCGCAACCGCGTAGCCGCAGCGAAGACGCCCGTCAAAGCCAGGGCGGCGGGAGCTCGCGCACCCCGTCAGGTCCGTAAGGCGCCCGAAATCGGCCGATTCCTACTTGATTTGAATAAGCTTTAGGCAAGATCGACTAAGATAACGAAGATTGATAAGCTCGGTCTTGCATGATAAGATCCGTCAAACCCATGGATGAGCTGGCCAATCCCTACCGTCCAGGCGCGGGAACGCCGCCACCGGCACTGACCGGGCGCGACGAGCTCATCAACCGCTTTGGCATCGCGTTCCGGCGGGCCGTCGCGGGCCGCCCGGGCAAGAGCCTGCTGATGATCGGGCTGCGCGGCGCCGGCAAGACGGTCCTGCTGAACCGCTTCGCCGAGATCGCCGAGCAGGAGGGATTTCGCGTCGGGTTGATCGAGGCGCCGGAGCACGGTCACTTCCCATCGCTCCTGGCATCACGGCTTCGACGGATTCTCCTGCCGCTCAGCGCCAATGTCGTATCGACCGCGGTCACCCGGGCGCTGCGCGTGCTCAAGACGTTCACGCTCCAACTCCCCGACGGCACGCGCGTCTCGATCGACGTCGAGGCTCTCCGAGGGGTCGCGGACTCGGGCAACCTCGCGGACGACGTCACCGACCTGCTGGTGGCATGCGGCGAGGCTGCGCGCGACCGCGGCACGGGGATCGTGCTCGCCATCGACGAGCTGCAGTACGTGCGACCCGAGGAGCTCTCCGCGTTGATCGTCGCGATCCACCGGACCAATCAGCTCAACCTGCCGGTGATCCTGACCGGCGCCGGTCTTCCGCAGCTGCGAGCGCTGGCCGGTGAGGCGAAGTCATACGCGGAGCGCCTCTTCGACTTCCCGGAGATCGGCTCGCTCGGCGCGGAGGATGCGCGCACCGCGCTCGCCGTCCCCGCCGAGGAGAGCGGTGCGTTGATCGACGGCGATGCGCTCGACGTCATGGTCGATCGCTCCCACGGGTACCCGTACTTTCTTCAGGAATGGGGATATCACGTCTGGAACGCCGCACCGCAGAGTCCCATCACCGCCGACGACGTGGATCGTGCGTCAGCGCGGGTTCAAGACCAACTTGACCAGAACTTCTTCCTCGTGCGCCTCGACCGGCTCACGCCTCGCGAACGCGAGTACCTCGTCGCCATGGCATCGCTCGGACCCGGACCCCACCGTTCCGGGGACATCGCCGGTGTGCTCGGTGTCCGTGTCGAGTCGGTCGCGCCACGCCGGGCCGGGCTGATCGCCAAGGGGATCATCTACAGCCCCGCCCACGGGGACACCGCCTTCACCGTCCCGCTCTTCGACGAGTTCCTCGCACGCGTCGGTCCCGCGCTCTGAGCAACGGGTCGACGTTCACCCCGCTGCCCGGGCAGGGTAGCCTTGCCAGTCCTGTGGACACGGTTCTGCGCATCGGCAACGCCTCCGGCTTCTACGGCGACCGTTTCTCGGCGTTTCGGGAGATGCTGGAGGGAGGCCGGCTCGACGTCCTCACCGGCGACTACCTCGCCGAACTGACCATGCTCATCCTCGGAAGGCAGCGGCTGCAGCATCCCGAGCGCGGCTACGCGGGGACCTTCCTGCGCCAGATGGAGGACTGCCTCGGACTGGCTCTCGAACGTGGCGTCACCATCGTCACCAACGCGGGTGGGCTCAACCCCTCCGGTCTCGCCGCGGCGCTCCGCGAGCTCGCGAGCCGGCTCGGTCTCAGCGCGAACGTCGCACTCGTCGAAGGTGACGACGTCACCGCCCGCGCCGGCGAACTCGGATTGGGCACCCCGCTGACCGCAAACGCCTATCTCGGCGCCTGGGGCATCGCCGAGTGCGTCCGGTCCGGAGCGGACATCGTGGTCACCGGGCGGGTCACCGACGCGAGCCTCGTCGTCGGACCCGCCGCGGCGCACCATGGCTGGCGGCGCGACGACTGGGATGCGCTCGCGGGCGCAACCGTGGCCGGGCACATCCTCGAGTGCGGAGCGCAGGCGACCGGTGGCAACTACAGCTTCTTCACCGAGCACGACGTGCGCCACCCGGGGTTTCCGATCGCCGAGGTGCACGCGGACGGCTCGAGCTTGATCACCAAGCACGCAGGAACGGGCGGCGCGGTGACCGTGGAGACCGTGACCGCGCAGTTGCTGTACGAGATCGATGGACCGAGCTACGTCGGGCCGGATGTGGTGACCCGGTTCGACACCATCACGCTCGCAAGCGACGGACCCGACCGTGTGCGCGTGACCGGCGTCCGGGGTGAGCCGCCGCCGCCAACCCTCAAGGTGTGCTGCAACACCCTGAGCGGGTATCGGAACTCGGTCGTGTTCGTGCTGTGCGGCGGCGACATCGATGCGAAGGCGGCGCTGGTTCGCGACCAGATGCACGCCGCGCTCGCCGGCGCTCCCCCCGAGCAGATCCTCTGGACGTTGGCGCGGACCGATCACTCCGACGCGGACGACGAGGAGGCGGCGAGCGCGCTCCTGCACTGCAGGGTCCGCGACTCCGACCCCGCCATCGCGGGGCGGGCCTTCAGCGCGCGCGCCGTGGAGATCGGCCTCGCCAGCTACCCCGGCTTCCACCTGACCGCCCCTCCGGGTGACGCATCCCCGGTCGGCGTCTACCGCCCGGGGTTCGTCGCCACGGAGGCGGTCGACCATGTCGCGGTACTCGCCGACGGCACGCGCATCCCGATCGCGCCCGCACCGGTGACCCGCATCGCCGGCTCGGAACCACACGTGAATCCGTCGGGTGCTCCGGACGCCCCCGCACACGGACGGACCCGCCGCGCGCCGCTCGGCGGCGTCGCCGGTGCGCGCAGCGGTGACAAGGGAGGTGACGCGAACCTGGGTGTCTGGACGCGCAGCGATGCGGCCTGGGTCTGGCTCGAGCGCACCCTGACCGTCGACGCCGTGCGGAGTCTGCTTCCCGAGACGTCCGCGTTCCCGATACGCCGGCACGTCTTCGCCAACCTGCGCGCGCTGAACTTCGTCATCGAGGGACTCCTCGGTGAGGGGGTCGCGTCATCGACACGCTTCGACCCGCAGGCAAAAGCCCTGGGTGAGTGGCTCCGTTCGCGCACCATCGACATACCCGAGGAGCTCCTATGACCGACTCCGAGCTCGTGCACCTCGTTGTGGCCGAGGGCATCGCGACCGTGACCCTGGACTCGCCGCACAATCGCAACGCCCTTTCGCGACAACTGGTCACCGAGCTCACCGATCGGCTCATCAGCGCAGGCGCCGCTCCCGACGTCCGCGCCGTGGTGCTGACGCACACGGGGACGACGTTCTGCGCCGGCGCAGACCTCTCCGAGGCCGCGACGAGTCCGATGACGAGCACCGCACGCGGACTGCTCGAATTGCTCCGCCTCATCGTCGAGCTGCCCCGGCCGGTTATTGCCAGGATCCACGGTAACGTGCGAGCCGGCGGCATCGGCCTGCTCGGCGCGTGCGACATGGTGGTCACCGGGCCGGACAGCACCTTCGCCATCACGGAGGCCCGTCTCGGACTCGCCGCGGCGGTCATCTCGGTCACCGTCCTCCCCCGTATCGACGACCGATCCGCGGCAAGATACCTCCTGACAGGAACAGCGTTCGACGCCGCCGAAGCGCAGCGCATCGGCCTCGTCACGGTCGTCGCGGACGACGTGGAGAACGCGGTGGGGATGCTCACCGCCGACCTGCTCAAGGCCTCACCCCAGGGGCTCGTCGAGTCGAAGCGCCTCGCAAACCGCTCTGTTCGAGAGGCGATCGAGCGCCATGGCGACGAGATGGTCGAGCTGTCCGCGCGGCTGTTCGCGTCCGAGGAGGCACTCGAGGGGATGACCGCGTTCCTCGAGCGGCGGCCGCCCCGCTGGACCGCCTGACCAGGACCAGGGGCGTCGAGGACATAATCCGCCCGGTGAGCAGCCAAGCCTGGGGATCTCAAGCGTCCCCCACGACCGCCGGCGCGACTCCCTCGGCCGCGCTCCGGCACGTGCTCCTGTGGGCGTCGCGGCGCCGCCAGATCAAGCGGATCGTGACCTCGGCGCCCGTGACCCGCGACGTCGTCCGCCGTTTCGTCGCCGGCGAGACCATCGATGATGCGCTCCGCGTCACCCGGGCATTGACCGACGCCGGACTGCGAGTGTCGCTCGATCATCTCGGTGAGGACACACTCGACGTCGCCACGGCCCGGGCCGCGGTCGACGCATACCGGTCACTGGCCGGGCGTCTCTCCGAGGAGGGCCTCGCCGGCAGCGCGGAGATGTCGGTGAAGCTCTCGGCGGTGGGCCAGGCGCTCGACGAGTCGATGGCGCTCGACAACGCGCGCTCGATCTGCGATGCGGCGCGAGCCGCCGGCTCGTCGGTCACGATCGACATGGAGGACCACACCACCACCAACTCGACGCTTCGCATCATCGGCGTGATCCGCGAGGACTTCCCGTCGACCGGTGCGGTGCTCCAGGCATCCCTGCATCGCACCGTGGATGACTGCAGGAGCCTCGGAGTCCCCGGCTCGCGCGTTCGCCTGTGCAAGGGTGCGTACCAGGAGCCGTCGTCCCTCGCCTGGCAGCGCCCCGACGACATCCGGGCCTCGTTCCTGCGCTGCCTGAGCACCCTGGTCGCCGGCGGCGCGCTGCCCATGGCCGCCACCCACGATCCGAGGCTGGTGGAGGCAACGCGCCGCGTGGTCGGCGAGATCGGCGGTCGCGGGTTCAAGCACGAGTACCAGATGCTGTACGGCATCCGCCCCGAGGAACAGCAGCGTCTCGCCCAGGACGGTGAGACCGTGCGCGTGTACGTGCCCTTCGGCGTGCAGTGGTATGGATACCTCATGCGCCGCATGGCCGAGCGACCGGCCAACACCGCGCTCTTCCTGCGCGCGCTGATGAGCAGGGACTGATGTCCTGGGCGCTGGACGGGCAGCGCATCGTCGTCACGGGCGGCGCCGGTTTCATCGGCGTCCACAGCGTCGAGGCACTGCTCGAGGCTGGCGCCGACGTGCTCGTCATCGACGATCTCCGGCACGCCTCGTACCGCCCGCTGCCGGGCGCTGCGCGGTTGGAAGAGGCGGACGTCGCCGATGCGGCCGCGCGCGCCGCCATCGAGGCCTGGAGGCCGTCGGCGATCCTCCATCTTGCGGCGCAGGGTGGCGTCAACCGGTCCTGGCGCGAGCCGGCCATCGACGCGCACATCAACGTGCTCGGAACCGTGAGCATCCTCGTGGCGTCGATTGCGGCCGGATGCCGGCGGGTTGTGGTGGCCTCCTCCGGCGGCGCCCTCTACGGAGCGTCGCAGCGCCTGCCGACCCCGGAGGACGAAACGGCGCAGCCGCGGTCGCCGTACGGCACCGCCAAGCTCTGCATCGAGCACTACCTCGCCCACTTCACGCGAGCCGGCGCGCTCGACACCCTGGCGCTTCGCTACGGGAACGTCTACGGACCCGGTCAGGACGGCACCGGCGAGGCGGGCGTCGTGGCGATCTCCAGCCACCGCCTGCTCGCGGGCAAAGCCCCGGTCATCCGGGGCGACGGGGCTCAGACGCGCGACTTCACCTTCGTGGGCGACATCGTTGCCGCGAACGTGCTCGGGCTGACCTCGACCGTGACCGGCGCCTTGAACATCGGCACCGGCCGCGAGACCGCCATCGGCGATCTGGTGCGCCGCCTCTGCACGCTCGCCGGCTATTCGGGCGAGCCGGAGCGCGAGCCTCTGCCGCCCGGCGAGGTCGCAAGAAGCGCGCTCGACAACTCGCTGGCCGCCGATCGTCTCGGATGGATCCCGCGGGTCCGCCTCGACGACGGGCTGGCGCGCACGCTGGAGAGCTTCCGAAGCCAGGTCCGGTGATCAGGCGGCGGTGTGTGCCGCCGTGATGAGGCCGGACACATCGAGCACCAGGGCGGCGGCAACCAGCGCCGCGATGAGCGTGCCCCGTGCCGCCGTGAGTGGCCCGGTCCGACGCCACGCGATCGTCCACGCGGTGATCGGCGCCGCCGCCGCAACTGCGATGAGCAGGTAGCGCGCCTGAGGCTGCAGATCGAATGTGGCCGAGTTGAGCACCGATTGCGCCGCCGCCACCAGGAGCACCACCAGCAGCAGGATCGCGGTCCCGCGGCGCGCGGGATCCCACCGCCTCCACGACCGTGCCACCGCGACGCAGGCGGCGATGGTGATGACCGCGAACGCCGCCGCGGCGAGCGCACCTGGCAGCGGGCGCACGCCGAGGATCGAGATCGCCACGAAATGCGCGCCGTTCCCGTACATCCCCACAAGGCTGACGGCCGTCGCGGCGAGGTAACCGCGCACCTGCGCGAGCGAGTCGAACACCTGGCGCTGTGCGGTGATCGGATGCAACGGTGGCAGCGGGCTCCCGAACTCCACGGCGTTGCGAATGAACCACCACCCCGCGAGCACGACCGTGGGGACGACCAGCGCCAGAGCCTGGAACGCACGCAGCTGCCGCGCATATCGCACGGCGACCAGCACGAGCAGCAGGATCGCCGGTACCCACACGGTCTCCTTGGCAAGCACGGCGAGTGCCACCGCAAACCCCACCCCCAACGCCAGGCGCGGCGTGAGCAGCTCGCTCTGCATCACGACCACCCCCGCGAGCACGAGCAGCGCACCGGCGAGCCACGCGAGGTTGTCGTCGTTGATCGCCCCGGCGAGGTACTGCGTCTCGGGCAACAGCGCGACGAGCGCCGCCGCTCCGACGGCGAGCGCTGGCCGGAGCGGAAAGAGGCGGCGCGCCACCGCGGCGACGGCCAGCACCGTGAGCACGCCGAGGACCACCGACAGCAGCCGGATCAGGCGAGCGTCGTCGCCGGTGAGCCTGGCGATGAGCGCGCCGAGCAGGTAGTACAGCGGCGGCTGCTGACGCTCGGGCTCGCCTGCCGGCGGGAGCCGGAGATGGTCGGCGATACCGGTGATGTAGTGCAGGTGCGAGAGCTCATCAGGCGACGCCCCGACGGGGGTGATGCGCGTGTACGCCACGGCGAACCCGGCGAAGACGGCGACGACCGCCGCGAGCAGCCACCGGTGACGCGACTCGACGCGATGGAACAGCGTGACACCACTCACGGGAGTCGCTGCGCCACGTCGGCGCGGACCCACACCGTGTCCGGGTAGCTGTGGTACTCGTCCACGTATTCGTCGCTCGCGAGAAGCGTCCCGATCTCCGGGTACAGGGCCTGGGCCACCGAGTCAACGACGATCAGCACAGGACGCTCGGCGGCCACGTACCGTTCGACCGGGCCACCGTATCCGAGGAGCACCTCGTCGTTGTAGATGGGCGGTGTCGGCATGTCGATCTGCAAGTCTGCGAGCGCATACACCCACGCGTCATACGACCAGACGACGGCGGTCTCGCCGCTCAGCCCCCTGGCCCTGATCCAGGCGGTGACGTTCGCATCGCCCTGGACCCGGTAGTCGAAGTCGTTCAGCCACTGCGTCCGCCAGGTCGGGTCGAAGGCGGCGGCCACGGCGCCCCCGTAGTAGTCGCTCAGCGTGTGCGAGTTGGTCGCCGAGGGGGGTATCGGCAGCCAGTCGATCCCGGCGACTTTCGCCGTGAGGATCGCGATCACGAGGCCGCCGACCTGGAGACCCGGTCCGATGAGTGACCGGCGACCACCCGAGCGAAGCCGGCTCGGCGCCGGCACGGAGGCTCCGGCGACGAGGAGGGTCAGTGGAGCAACCGCGGGCGCCAGGAAGTGCGGGTATGGCTGCCCGGCGACCGCGCTCACCGCCAGGGTGGCGCCTGCCCAGAGCGCGAGCACCCAGTCCACCCGCGGGCGCTGACGGTTGGCGATCGCGCCGGCGGCAATCAGCAGCGCGGCGTCGATGGCGAGGCCGAAGTGGGCGATGCCACCGACCGCGCTGGTCGGCAGCGCCTTCTGCGTGTAGGCGACATAGAAGCCGGCGAGAGCGAACGCGACCTTGCCGGCTCCGGCCGTGACGATCGCCGCGGTGAGCCATGTCACCGTGATCAGGGCGACCGTGGCGACGAAGATTCCGGCGTCGCGGCGGCGAAGCTTCGGCGCGAGCAGCAACGCGAAGCAGAATGCGGAGGTCTCGGCAACCGCGGTCTGCTGGAAGGCGATCGCGGTTGCCATGAGCAGGCCGGCCGCAACCGGCCACCGCGGGATTCGCGTCGAGCTGTCGTCCACGTCGCCCCGCAGGATCCGCACCAGGATGATGGCCCCCGCCCACGTCAGCGGCGCGATCATCAGGCTCTCGGGAATCGCCAGCTCGGCATCAACGAATGGGGGACCCAGGATCACTGCCGCGATGACGCCGGCGATGAGCGCGCGCCGCGGCGTGTACAGCCGGCCCGCGGCCCAGACGATGGCGCCGATCGTGACCAGCCCGCTGATCAGGGTCAGGAGGTGCAGACCGAGCTCGCTCGTCCCGAAGAGCTTCACCTCCAGGGCGATGGTCCAGAGCATCCCCGGCGGCTTGTTGTTCCAGGTCTGCAGGTAGAGAACCTTGCCCTGGAGCAGCTCGCGGGCGACGTTCACGTATCCCGCCTCGTCGGTGTACCAGTGCGGCTCCATGAGCGACGGCAGACGAAGGATCGCCAGGGTGACCAGTCCTGGTATGGCGGCTTTGCGCACCTACGCTCGCTCCCGGCGGGCGCCCTCCGGTCGCCAGTTCAGCGCCAGCGAGACGCGAAGGCGGATCACGTCACGCATCGCTCGCGCGACGGGGATCAGACGCCCCCCGGAGCGACGTCCGGCGAGCCGTGGCAGGTGCTCGACCTGCATCTGGATCACGCGGAACCCGAGCCGGTGGGCTTTGAAGAACATCTCAGGATTGAAGACCGCCGAGCGAGCGCGGATGGGAGTCACGCCGTCCCACACCTCACGCGTGAAGGTCTTGAGTCCGCAGTCGAAGTCGTGCTCGCGAATGCCGAAGGCGATGCGAACCACCCGGTTGTACACGCCGCTCACAAAGGAGCGATACCAGGGGTCGGCTCGCCGCTTGCGGATCCCCGCAACCATGTCGGCGTGGTCGAGCGCGGCGAGGAGGCGACCGAGATCGTGCGGATCGAATTGCCCGTCGCCGTCCATGAACGCCATGACCTTCCCGCGCGACGCCCGCAACCCGTCGCAGACGGTGACCGCGTAGCCGCGCTGCTGTGTGTGGGTGACGACGGTCAGGTGCTTCGCATCCTCACCCATGGCGGTGCGCGCCGCGCCGACGGTGTCGTCGTGGCTCGCGTCATCCACCAGGACGATCTCGTAGGTTCGCCCGCCCTCGGCCAGAACCGCCATGACGTCCTTGAGGACGCGCCCGATGTTCTCAGCCTCGTTGTGGGCCGGGATGGTCAGACTGACGTCGACCTCGGCGAGCGCCACCGGCGCTACGCCACCGTCTCCGCTGCTGGAGCCGTCACCTGTGCCTTGCCGGTTGCCGCGCGAGAGCGCCCGGTTGACCACTCCACGTCGGAGACGCCCACCTGCGAGACATCGACGCGGTCGATGTGCTCCTCCACGGTCTCGATCACCGAGTCGATCAGCGTGCTCCGAAGCTTGTGCGCCTCGAGGCCGAGGTCGACGAGCAACTGGTGCTTGGCGTTGTAGAAGTGCGTGTCCTTCTCGAAACGCGGATTCGGGGTGTGATCGATGGTGGTCTCGCCGCCGTGCGCGGCACGCGCGTCGCGGACCAGCTCGGCCAGCTGCAGCACGGAGAACTGCTCGGTGAACTGGTTGAAGACGCGGAACTCACCGGGCTGCGCGGGGTGCTCGATGCTCAGCTGAACGCAGGCCATGGTGTCGCGGATGTCGAGGAACCCACGTGTCTGGCCCCCGCTCCCGTAGACGGTGAGCGGCTTGCCGATCGCGGATTGCACGATGAAGCGGTTGAGCACGGTGCCCCAGATCCCGTCGTAGTCGAAGCGCGTCGCCAGCTCGGGATGCAGGGCCGTCTCCGGGGTGTTGCAGCCGTACACGACACCCTGGTTGAGGTCCGTGGCGGCGAGGCCCCAGGCCCGGCAGACGAAATGGATGTTGTGGCTGTCGTGCACCTTGGAGAGGTGGTAGAAGCTCCCGGGGACCTTCGGGTACGGCAGCGTGTCGGACCTGCCGTTGTGCTCGATGGTGATGAAGCCTTCCTCGATATCGATGTTCGGGGTGCCGTACTCCCCCATGGTGCCGAGCTTCACGAGATGGCATTCGGGCGCATGCTCGTGCAACGCGAAGAGCAGGTTGAGCGTGCCCGCGACGTTGTTGAGCTGCGTCATCATGGCGTGCGCTCGGTCGACCATCGAGAACGGCGCCGACCGCTGCTCGGCGAAGTGAACGACCGCGTCGGGCTTGGTCGAGGCGATCAGCTCGGACAGGGCTTCGGCGTCGGTGAGATCGACGAGCCGCCACTCGATGCCCCCCCGGCCCAGCTCACGCCAGCGCTCGACACGCCGCTCCATGGTCGAGATCGGTATGAGCGACGAGGTGCCACACTCGAGATCCCAGCGACGGCGAACGAGATTGTCCACCGCGATCACGCGGTAGCCCTGGCTGGACAGCTGCATCGCCTGCGGCCAGCCGAGATAGCCGTCCGCGCCGAGCACGATCACCGTTCGATTGCGCATGCAAGAGGCTCCTGGGAGTGTTGGGACCCTGCGACCTTCGGGAAGAAGACCTTTCGAAGGGGTTATGGACTGGGATTATGCCTTCACGATCCGCCGCCTGGCCACACGCGCGTGCCATTGCCCGCGTAAAGGGGAGCGACCAGCGTAGCTGAAGTGCACCCGAGATCGACCCGGAGGCGGACAAAAGAGCGACAATCGCAGTCGTGTCGATCTCGGGTTCTGCTCGCCGCGGGCGTCTGCTCCGCGCGGCGATCACCAGCGTCGTCACCGTCATCGTCCTGCTGCTCGTCTGGCGCCTCTTCGGGGGCAACCACCTCCGCTGGCAGGGCATCACCCCGTCCGTCGGGTCGGTCGCCGTCGCGGTGTTCGGTGCGGCCTGCTTCCTGATCGGGAGAGCCTGGCGGTTCGCGGCCCTCCTGCCCAGGCGAAAGGGCAGCGCGCGCGAGCTGCTGGGTGCCACCGCCGCGTCGTGGGGAGCGGGATTGCTGCTTCCGGGACCGTCGGCCGACGTAACGTTCGTGGCGCTGGCGCGAACTCGCTTTGCGGTCGGGGTCGTCCGGGGGTCCGGGAGCGCCATCGTGGCGCGCATCCTCGACGTGGTCAGCCTCTCGCTGATCGCCGTGGTGGCCTCCTTCTTCACCGTCACGGTCGAACCGACCCCGGTGATCCTCGTGGCGGCTGCCGCGTTCGTCGCCGGTCTCAGCGTGCTGCTCTCGCTGATCATCCCCGGCCCGCGAACCCTGGTGACGCGGCTCGCCGCGCGCGTCCCCCGGCTCGCCCCGCTCGCCGCGCGGGCTGAGGCCGAGCTCGAGGTCCTCAACAGCCGGGCGCGCTGGGCCAACCTCATCGGCAGCACCATCTTCTGCAGGGTGGCGACTGCCATCCAGTACGCGGCGCTGATGGGCATGGTCGGGTTGCATCTGGGGTTCTGGCAGACGTGGTTCGTGCTCTCGATCCGCACGCTCCTGCTCACCATCCCGATCCAGGGGATCGCCGGCATCGGCACCGGCCAGGCGTGGTGGGCGGGCGCGCTCGTGTTCGAGGGTGTCACCGGCGACTTCGCCGTCGCCGCCGGGCTGACCCTGCAGGCGATCGACCTGGCCGTCTCGCTGCCCGTCGCCGGCATCGGGAGCACGCTGCTGTTCCGCAGACACCGGGATCCCTCGACGCTCGAGCCGGGCGACGACGATGACGGCGGAGAGAACCCCGGACTTGACGTCGTGGGGGCGCCCACTCCGCCGGTGCGCGAGCCCATCCACGCCGCCTGAGACGGCGCACACCTCCCCCATCACACCTGGAGGCGCACCCATGCCCCTGATCGATCGCGACGGTGAGTACGACGTGGTGGTCATCGGCGCCGGGTCGACCGGCGAGAACGTCGCCGGCCGGGTGGTCAGGGGCGGGTTGACCTGCGCGATCGTCGAGAGCGAGCTGGTCGGCGGAGACTGCTCCTACTGGGCCTGCATGCCGAGCAAGGCGCTCCTCCGCAGCGGGCAGGTGCTCCGCGCCGCGCTGGCCGTGGACGGCGCCAGGCAGGCCGTCACCGGGGTCATCGACAGCGCCGCCGTCCTCCGCCGCCGCGACAAGTTCGCCTCCCACTGGAAGGACGACGGACAGGTTCGATGGCTCGACGGGCAGCACATCGCACTCGCGCGAGGCAACGGTCGGCTTGACGGCGAGCGGCGGGTCACGGTCACACCCCCGGAGGGCACGGAGTTCACCCTCACCGCTCGTTCGGCGGTCGCGATCTGCACCGGGAGCAGGGCGGCCATCCCACCCATTCCGGGGATCGAATCCGCCGACGCCTGGACCAGCCGTGACGCCACCAGCGCCACCGCGGTTCCGCGACGCCTCGTGATCATCGGCGGGGGTGTCGTCGCCTGCGAGATGGCCGACGCCTGGAGGACGCTCGGGAGCGAGGAGGTCACGCTCGTGGTCCGCGAGGATCGCCTGCTCGGCAACACCGAGGACTTCGCCGGTGAAGCCGTGCGCGCCTCCTTCGAGCAGCGGGGCATAACCGTGCTCTTCAACGCCGTCACCGAGCGGGTGACGCGCGCCGCCAGCGGCGTGGTCTCCGTGGAGCTCGCCGGCGGCAGGACCGTGACCGGCGACCAGCTGCTGGTTGCCACCGGACGAGCTCCGCGGACCGACGCCATCGGTCTCGACACCGTCGGGCTGCGTCCCGGGGCATGGCTCACCGTGGACGACAGCTGCCGGGTGCAGGGGGGCGGTGACTGGCTCTATGCGGCCGGCGATCCCAACCACCTGGCGCTGCTCACCCACATGGGCAAGTACCAGGGTCGCGCCTGCGGTGACGCGATCGTCGCCCGCGCCAGGGGTGATCTGTCCGGCGATCCGCCGGCCTGGTCGACATACGCGGCGACCGCCGATCACGCCGCTGTGCCCCAGGTGGTGTTCACGGACCCGGAGGTGTCGGCGGTGGGACTGACGCACGCGGCGGCGGTGGCGGCGGGCTTGCGCGTACGAGCGGTCGACTACGAGATCGGCAACGTCGCCGGTGCCGGCCTCGTCGCCGACGGGTACACCGGCCACGCGCGGATGGTGGTCGACGAGGATCGCAAGGTCATCGTCGGCGTGACCTTCACCGGCCCCGGAGTCGGCGACCTCATCCACGCCGCCACGGTCGCGGTGGTGGGTGAGGTGCCCCTCGACCGGCTCTGGCACGCGGTCCCCGCGTACCCGACGGTGAGCGAGATCTGGCTCCGCCTGCTGGAGACCTACGGCCTGTAGGTCAGTTGCCGATGTGGTTCGCGGGAACCGCACCCATCCTGCCGGCCTGGTAGTCGGCAAGCGCCTGGGCGATCTCGGCGTGGGTGTTCATGACGAACGGGCCGTAGTGGGCCACGGGCTCGCGGATCGGGCGGCCGCCGAGGATGAGGAGGTCCAGGTTGGGATGGCGGCTCTCCTGGTGGGTGCCCGCCGTCGCGGTGATGACATCGCCGGCGCCGAGCGCGGCGAGCTGTCCCGACTGGACCGGACGCCGCTCCTCGCCGACCGTTCCGCTGCCCGCGAGGACGTAGATCAACGCATTGAAGTCACGCGGCCACGGCAGCACCAGCCGGGCTCCCGGGCTGACGGTGACGTGCGCCAGCGAGATCGGCGTGTAGGTGATTCCGGGTCCTCGATGACCGGCGACCTCGCCCGCGATCACGCGCAGGAGGGCGCCGCCGTCGTACGAGGTGAGGAGCGCGACGTTCCCCGCGCGGATGTCCTGGTAGCGAGCGGGAACCCACTTCTGCGCGGCGGGGAGGTTGACCCACAGCTGGAAGCCGTGGAACAGGCCGCCACTCGCGATCAATTCCTCCGGCGGGCGCTCGATGTGCAGGATGCCTGCCCCCGCGGTCATCCACTGGGTGGCGCCGTTGGTGATCAGCCCGCCGCCCCCATTCGAGTCCTGGTGCTGGAAGGTGCCGTCGATCATGTAGGTCACGGTTTCGAAGCCACGATGCGGGTGCCACGGCGTGCCCTTGGGTTCGCCGGGCGCGTACTCCACCTCACCCATCTGGTCCATATGGATGAACGGGTCGATGAGCGCCGGATCGGTACCGGCGAAGGCGCGGCGCACCGGGAATCCCTCCCCCTCGAGTCCATGCGGCGCGGTTGCGACGCTGATCACGGGACGGTACGTCGATGCAGCCGGATCCGGCTGCGGGATGTGCGGGAGTGCGGTGATGTCGTCGACGGTCACAGCAGGCATGGCGAAATCCCTTACAGAGCAAGCGCCTTGACGGGCGCCATCACGTGTTCCAGATCCCAGCTCACACCGGGCATGTCGACGTACAGTTCGATCTCGTTGCCGTCGGGATCGTTGATGTAGAGACTGTGGGTCACGGTGTGATCGCTCATGCCGACCACATGGACACCCGCCTCGCGACAACCCCGGATCGCCTCGCGCAGCTCGTCGTCCGAGTCGCCGACCTTGAGGCCAAAGTGATAGAGCCCGACGTGGCGGCCCCGCGGCAGCGCCTGGGCGTCCTCGCCCACCTCGATGAGCAGCAGTTCATGGTGCGTCCGTCCGCTGCTGAACAGCGCCACCGGAACGCGGCCGAGGGGGCCGTCCGCTGAGGTGCGCAGCTGCTTCCAGCCGAGCACGTCCCGGTAGAAGGCGGCCGACCGCTCGATGTTTCGTACGTACAGGACGATGTGCCCCAGCTCCTTGATTTCCATGCGATGAAGCTTACCCGCAAGGTCTGGAGCCAAACCGGGACGCCACGGCGGGGCGCCGAGCGGCGCCGCTGAGCGAGGATGGTCGCGTGCGCGGGGTGCGACTCTCCTACCAGCAGATCGTCGGGATGATCTACGTGGCCGCGATGTTCATGACGATCATGGACGTCACGATCGTCTACGTTGCCCTCCCGGCGATCGCCCGGAGCTTCGACGTGAGCCCGGCGGCGACCGACGGGGTGGTGGTCGGTTACCTGGTCAGCCTCGCGGTCTGGATTCCCGCCTCGGGCTGGGTCGGCGACCGCTTCGGCACCAAGCGAACGTTCCTCGTCGCGATCACGCTGTTCACGATCGCGTCGACGCTCTGCGGCCTGTCCCAGTCGGTGCTCGAGCTGGTGCTGTTCCGTGTGCTCCAGGGGGCGGGCGGCGGCATGCTGACTCCCGTGGGTATGGCGATGCTCTATCGCGCCTACCCCCCCGCGCAGCGAGCGCGACTCGCGCGCATCCTCGTCATCCCCACGGTGATGGCGCCTGCGCTCGGTCCGTTCATCGGGGGCGCTCTGGTCGACAGCCTCTCGTGGCGGTGGGTGTTCTTCGTGAACGTCCCGATCGGGCTGGTGGCACTCGCCTTGAGTGCGCTCATGCTGACCGAGCACCGCGAACGCGCCGGCGAGCGGTTCGACGTGCCGGGCTTCGTCCTCGCCGCGAGCGGGTTCGGACTGTTCCTCTATGCGCTCAGCGAGGCGGCGACGACCGGCTGGACCTCGCCGCTCATCGACATCACGGCCGCGGCGGGCACGGCGCTCATCGCCACGCTGGTCTGGGTGGAGCTGCACGCGGACCAACCGATGATCGATTTCCGCCTGCTACGCAACCGCCTCTTCGGGGTCGCGAACCTCGCATCGCTCTTCGCCTCAGGTGGGTTTCTCGGCTTGCTCTTCATCGCGCCCATCTGGCTGCAGACAGGCCGGGGATTCTCCGCGCTCGTGTCCGGCTCGACCACCGCTCCCGAGGCACTCGGAGTCCTCGTGTCATCGCAGGTGGTCGGCCGGCTCTACCCGCGCATCGGTCCCCGCCGGCTCATCAGCGGCGGGCTCATCGGCGTGAGCATCGCGACGTGCGTGCTCGCGGTCCTGATGAATGGCGATCTCTGGGTGTTCCGGGCGGTCATGTTCGCCGTCGGGGTGGGCTGGGCCTACGTCGTGATCTCCATGAACGCCGGCCTGTTCGCGCAGATCTCACCGCGCGACACGGGCCGTGCGGCGGCGCTCTACAACGCGCAGCGCCAGATCGCCTCGGCGCTCGGAGTCGCGACGCTCTCCACCATCATCGGAACGCAAGCATCCGCGACCGGTCTCCACGGCAACCTGACCCTGTTCCGCATCGCCTTCTTCGCCGCCGCCGGATTCACCTTCGTCGGCTCGATGATCGCCCTGGCAATCCACGACCGAGACGCCGCCTCAACCATGCGCCGAGCCTCCAAGACGCCGGCAGTTGTTCCAGCCGCCTCGTAGGCTCGTACGTATTCAGGTCATTTCCGCAAGTCGTTCTGAGGAGCGGCCAATCGCCGATGGGCCGGATGGGCCGCCGAGATCAAGGAAGCGACGAGCCCGAGAGGGAGCGCATGTTCATGCGTGACCGAGCGAGGCGCAGGAGCTGACGCCGAGATCGGCGGTCCAGCCGGATGCAGCGGCGATCGGCCGCTCCTCAGAACTCCTTCCTGCTCAGTGGGAGCAGGATTTGGCTTCGCCGGCCGAGTCCGAGGTCTGGAAGGAGTGTCCGCAGCCGCAGGTCCGAACCGCGTTGGGGTTATGGATCGTGAACCCGCCACCCATCAACTCGTCGACAAAGTCGATCTCGGCGCCCTGGAGATACTGCGAGGAGTACGCGTCCACGTACACCTTGAGGCCCCCTTCGACGTCGACGACCTGGTCGTCTTCCTTCGGCGGGTTCTCATCCAGGCCCATGCCGTACGAGAAGCCGGAGCACCCACCGGACTGGATGAAGACCCGAAGTCCCAGTGCGCGATCGGCCGGCTGGTCGGCGATGAGGCCCTTGAGCTGCTCACGGGCGGCGTCGGAGATCGTGACGATGGACGGGGAGGTGATTGCCATGGTGCTCTCAATCATACGTCACACCCCCGTCGGCGAAACCTCACCACCGGACCGAGACCCCTCTGCGACGGGCACTCGACGCGCCGCGCGCTCACCGAGGAGGCCCCGGGCGCCGGGCTCGCCTGCATGCATGCGGTTCGCCACCGCACCCAGGAGGATGAATTCGGCGAGGAAGTACAGCCAGCTGGCGAGCAGGAAGACGAGCGCGAAGATCGCGCCGTAGGTCGACGCCCCTTTCGAGAAATGTGTGTAGATGGGCCACAGGAGGGTGAGCACCTCCATGGCGGTCCCCGCGATGAGGACGCCGGGCCAGAGCTGGATCGCGTGGTAGGTCCGGTTGGGAACGAGGCGATAGATCGCGAGCATGAAGAGGCACCAGACCACCAGGCCCACGAGCGGCTCGAATCCCCAGATGACGCCGGGAAGCGCGATCAACGAGTTGGCGCCGATCGTGGCCACCAGCGCCACGATGAAGAGGATGGTCATCACCAGGGCCATCGCCCGCTGCCTGAGGAAGCTGCGCTGACGCGCCCCGATGATCACGCCCAGCGAGAACTCCATCCCGGTGAACAGGCTGCTGCCGCTCCAGAGGAGCCCGACGATGCCGGTGATGCCGAGGACGCCCGAATTCTTCTGAATCTCGGTCAGCAGGCTGCTGAGTTCGGCATGCGCGTTGCTGGGAAAGAACGCGACGATGGCAGCCAGTGCGCTCGCTGTCGCGTGTGGCGTCCGGGTGGCGAGGCCGACGATGGACAGCAACCCGAGGATCAGCGGGAACATGCTGACAAAGGCGGTGAAGGCCATCGCCGACGCGTAGTTGCCGGCATGGCTCGAGCCGAACGCCGAGATCAGCCGCCCCGGGTACGTGTGTCCCGCCCGCTTGACGACCGATGAGACGCGCTGTTTCACATTGTCAGCGTGACATTGCCGCACCGCTGACGGCGGCACGACCGATGTTCCGGTGCTCTGCTACTCGGCGCCGGCGCTGCTCGCGGCTTCGGCGGCATAGCGTGGGAGATGCACGTCCTCCGACCCTGCAAAGCGCATGGCGCCGGCTACCAGGTGATGGCCGGCGACGTCGTCGATGAGGCGCAGCATCTCCTGGCAGATCTGCCGGTAGCTCGGATGTCCCTGCGGGGAGGTTCGCAGCTCGATGAGATGCATCGCCTCGCGCGCGTTGAGCTTGACCACGTAGCGCATCCGGTGACCGAGGGTCACGAGGTACGCCGCCTGCTGCGGGAAGGTGTCGACGATCTCGCGGTAGGCTGTCTCGGCCTCCCGGACGGCCACGTGCCACCGCTCCCCCAGCCCGGCGTCGACGACCGCGTCGGGGACCTCGTAGCCGAGCGACGGTGTCAGCTCCTGCCACTGGACGGTGAGCATGCGGTGGCGCTGCAGGTCGCGGAAGGCCCCGTAGTCGGACACGACCTCGAACGTGTAATCGCAGTGCTCGAACCCCCGGCCGGGGCGATGGCGGCGGTTGCCGCGAGCGCCGACGGCCGCGGCGAACAGGGCCGCCCGCCGCGCATCCGAGAGGGGACGCACCGCGGCCAGGAGCCGCTCCTGCGACGCGTGCGAGTACGGGAAGAGCGCCGAGGCGAGGATGCGGTCCTCACCGTCGCCATCCCATTCGACCAGGGTCACCCCCGGAGGCCCCCATTCGCTCTCCGGAGCCAGGTGATCGGCGGCATCCGCAACCGCGGCCGCCGTCTCGCGCAGGTAGTCGACCCAGACAGCGCCGCGATCCGGCCGGTCGAGCCTGGTCAGGAACTCCGGGATCAGTTGCTGCAGCTCGCGATTGACCATCTCCGCATACGCGCGCGCCTCGGGAAGCGGATGGGCGCGGAGACGGAGCACCAGGTTCTCGTAGGCCTGTGGCGACGCGTACATGCCGACGTTGCTGACCGTCCCCGCGGGGAGCAGTCCGCGCATGAGGTCGAGCGCAAGCGCGCGGATCGCACGTTTGCGCGCCTTCTCGTCCGCCTCCGGGGGAAGCGTCTCCTCGAGATGGCGCGCCAGCGGCTCGCGCAGCGCCGCATACGTGTCGAAGAGCAGATCCATTGCCCTGAGGTAGGTCGCGCCGAGCGGCGACGCGAGCAGCTCCCTGTCTCGCAGGTAGCGGTAGTGACCGTCGCGGCGGTCGGTGTACGGGATGTAGCGGGTGGACTGCTCCAGGTACGCGGCGAGCCTGCCCCATTCGATCGCCTTGGCGAGCGGTTGCGAGACCTGCTCGCATGCGAGGTGCACGCCCGCGAGCTGGGCGACGGAGTCGTCCCCATACTCGGCGAGCACGCGACCGAAGAGGTCGGACGCGCGCTCCCGACCTGCTTCGACCCGGATCGCCGCATCCTGTTCGCCGCGCACGAGGAACTCGTCGACGAGAAGGCGTCGCAGGCTTTTCGAGCTGCGGCTGTAGCGCGCGAACAGGGCGGCGGCGGTCACCTGGGGAAGGTTGGTCAGCGCGAAGACGGGACGGTCGAGGTTGGTGACGTGCGGCGCGAGCAGCTGCTGCTCCTCCGGCGTGAAGGCTTCGACGTAGTAGTCCGCGACCATCGACGCAACTCTACGGATCGGCGCGCCCGAGCCATCACCGGCAGAGCGGTTCGCGATCTCGTCTACAATCCGGGCCCAATGGCCGGCGCCGCCGTACCGACCCCGAGATTCCTTGCCGACGTCTACGAGGCGGCGAGCGAGTGCAACAAGTGCTCCCTCTGCCAGGCCACCTGCCCGGCATACGTCGTCAACCCCGTGGAGTGGGAGACCGCTCGCGGACGGATCGCGCTGATCCGGGATGCGATGGAAGGCCGCCTCGAGCTGCGAGACATCGCCGAGGGGCCGCTTTCGAGCTGCCTCACCTGCGACAACTGCGTCGCGGCCTGCGCCCCGCGAGTGCCGACCGGGCACATCGTCAGCCGGGCGCGGCAGGAGCTGCACGCGCAGGAGGGATACCCGTGGGCTCAGTCGTTCGCGCTCCGCAGCGTGCTCCCACGGCCCGGCGCCCTCCGTGCCCTGCACAGCGTCGCCCGTTTCACCCGGAGGACAGGCCTGTACGGGCTGGCGGTTCGAACCGGGCTGCTCTCGTGGCTCGGCACGCTCGGCGCGCTCGCGGAGCAGGGCGGCCCGCCGCCCGATCGGACCGTGTACCAGATGGTCGGCGACCTGCCCGCCCCCGCGCAGCCGGTGCGCGGCAGCGTCGCGATGCTCGTCTGCTGTCTCTCGAATCTCACCGCGCCCGAGGCCACCGACGCCACGATCCGGGTGCTGCTCGCCTCCGGCTACGACGTCCGCGTGCCGCAGCTCGGGTGCAGCGGTCTCCCGGCGCGAACGCTCGGCGACCGCGACGCGATGATCGAGATGGCGATCAAGAACAGCACTGCGATGAGCAGTCTCGACGTCGATGCCTACATCGGCGACACGGCGTCGTGCACCGAGCACTACCGCGAGTACGCGAGCATCGCCGGTGACGATCGCCAGGTCGGCGCCCGGGCGCGCGAGATCGCGCACCACACGGCGCTGGCCAGCGATTTCCTCGATCGCAACGGGGTGCGCGGCGACCTCGGCCCGCTGCGCTGGCGCGTGACCATCGATGAGCCCTGCGCACTGCCGATCGACGGCCCCGAGCGCGGCGCGATGCGCCGCCTCCTGGAACAGATCCCGCATCTCGACGTCGTGCCGCTCAATGAGCGAGCCATGTGTTGCGGCGGAGCGGGCACGTACTTCGCGCGTCAACCCGAGCGCAGCGAAGCGATCCTCCGTCGCAAGTTCGAGAACATCCGGGCTTCCGGCGCCGAGATCGTGGTCACCGAGAACATCTCATGCCTCCTCCAGCTCCGCGCCGGCGCAGCGCGCTACGCACCGGACGTCAAGGTGATGCACGTCATGGAGGTGATGCTCGCGTCCCTGCAGGGCGCGGAGCGCCGCCGCGCCGTCCTCGCCGGTTAGCCGAGGGCCGACAGCGCCTCGTCGATCCCCACGGCGATGCAGGTGAACGACGGCACGTCGCGCACGGTATGGGTTGACGCCTCGCTCCCGCGCATCTCATGCACCAGGTCGAGGAAGTCCGCCACGGAGTCACTTTCGAAGGCGACGACGAACTCCTGGTCGTCGAGCCCGAACGAGTAGGTGGTGTTGATCTTCACACCCGGGTACTTGTGTCCCATCGCGATGTGCTCGCTCATCTGGCGCTGGCGCTCGTCTGCATCGAGCCGGTACCACGCGCGCGTCTTCACGAACGGGTACACGAAGAGATAGCGGCGCCCGGTCGGAGCGATGACCAGGCGGTTGCTCCTCCCCTCCTGGTTCTCGTGACGGTGCTTCTCGACGTACATGCTCTGCTTGGTCATCGAGAAGTAGCTGTAGGGCGATTCGAGATACGCGGCGAGCCGCGTGTGATTGAGTCGCGCCGCGAGCTCGTGGAGGTCGTCCAGGCGCTCGCTGACGAGCCAGAGGAGAAAGTCGGCGTCGCCACGGGTGCCCACCGTGCTGTAGGACCGGATGAGCACACCCTCCCGATCGCTGATCTCGCGCACCAGCGCCGCGACCTCCTCGCGATCTGCCGCGCGCTCGGTTGCGGGCCGGAGGCGCCACTCCGGCCGGACGCGGTAGAACGCGAAACGGATGTGCTGACGTGCCGTCGGCACCGGAGCGGTTGCGTCCCGGACGGTCAGCGGCGCGGTCACCTCGGACATGGCGCGGTCATCGTACCCGAGGCGCAGCGACGGCCGGCCGGCGCGACGTCATTGACCGTTGGGCAGCGCCTCGGCCAGCGCGCGTTTGCGCAGCAGCCGCTGCTCGCGGCGAACGCGCGCCTCCGCCTGGCGCCGGCGCTCCTCCTCGGTTTCGGCGATCACCTTGGCGACCTCCGCCGGCCTCCCATCGCGATCGAGGCCGACATAGACGAGATGCGCGCTCGCGACGTGCAGCTTCTCGCCCGACGGGATGCGTTCGACGTCGACGCGGACGCTGATCTCCATGGAGCTGTGGTGCGCGTCATTCACTCGAGCGCGCACCGTGAGCAGGTCACCGATGTACAAGGGAGCAAGAAAGCTAATCTCATCCATGGTGGCGGTCACGACACGG
>DAIQQM010000130.1:0-5827 GCA_036786805.1 Candidatus Dormiibacterota bacterium
GTCGATGCGCTGCTGGCGCTCGTCGATCACCGTGGCCGGGGTGAAGGCGTTGTTGTTGAGGCCGCCGGCGAACGTCACGACCTTCATGACCGATCCCGGCTCGTAGGGCTGTGAGACAGCGAGATCGCGGAAGTCCGCGACGCTTGCCGAGCCGAAATCGTCGGCGTTGTACGAGGGAAACTGCGCCCAGGCCCGGATCGCCCCGGTCTTCGTGTCCATGACCATCAGAGTCCCGGACGCGGCCTTCGTCGCGTTGACGCCGTCGGCGATGGCAAGCTCGGCGTCGTACTGGATCTGCGAGTCGAGCCCGAGTACCAGGTTATCGCCATTCTTGGCAGGTACCTTTTGCTGCCGTCCCAGGACGATCGCGTTGCCGTTGACGTCGGTGAGCGTCGATTCGTGCCCGTTGATCCCCGACAGGATCGAGTTGTAGTAGCCCTCGAGCCCGTACTGACCGGTGCCGTCGGCGTTGACGAAGCCGAGCAGGTTCGCCGCGAAGGAGAGTCCCGGGACCGGTGACGGCTCGTACAGGCTCTCCTCCGACGGCACCGTCCCGATGCCGCTGATGCGGAGCGCCTGGAGCTTCTCGTTGACGTCCTGCGAGACACCCTTGGCCAGGTAGTCGAACTGGTTGTTCTGCTCGATCGCGTGCAGCACCTGCGCGGAGCTCACCTGGAGGATCGGTGCGAGCATCCCCGCAACGGAGTCCCGGTCGCCGGCGCTGATGAGCGCCGGGTCGGCGAACACGTCGAAGACCTGGACGTTGCTGACGAGCACGCGTCCGTTGCGGTCGAGGATGATCCCGCGCGTCGCGTCGAGCGTCACCGAGGTGGTGTGCGTCGACGCAGCCTCCGAGGCCAGCGCTTTCCCCTCGATCACCTGGATCTGGATGAGGCGCCCGAAGACGGCCGTGGCCATCGCCAGGAACGCCAGCACGAGCCAGAGGCCGCGGCGCCTGACGTCGGGCGCGTCAGCGAGGACGCGCACGCCGTGGGATCCCGCCGTTCGCGGGGAACGACGGCGCGTGTTCATCGACCGGACGTGTCGCCGCCGAAGGCCCCGGCGAGGCCGGCGACCAGCTGCTCCAGGCTGCTCGAGCTCTGGGTCGCAGTCGGCTGATCACCGGGCGACGTGATCACGTGCGACGGGCCTGCTTCGACGAACGCCCAGCGAGCCGCCGGGTGCATGCCGAGGTGCTGTGCCGCCGCGATGATCCGCTCCGACGACTCGAGCCGGGAGAGCTCGTCGTTGAGCTGCCCCGCCTGAGCGGCCAGCTGCTGCTGCTCCGCGGTGAGACGCGTTGCCTGATAGGTCGCGGTGGTGACGTGCGCGGTCTGGTTCACGTAGGCGATGCCGATGCCGGCGGCGATCGCGATCACCGGCAGCAGCGGCAGCGGCGTGCGCGGGCCGCCGCGACGGATGCGAAACCGGCGCGCCGTCGGCTCGAACGGAACGTCGTCGACGCCACCGGATGCCGGGGTGGTGGAGCGGTCGGCGCCGTGCGTGGGATGCGGATTGGGCACTGCCCTGGTCTCCAGTGGTGAGGCGTTGAGTTGGACGATGGAGAGGCACCGACGGTGCCGGGAACCACGGGTTGGCGGGGGAAGCCGCGTCGAGCACGGCTTCCCCCTGGGGGGACGGTGAGATTCGAAGAGGGTCGGTCAGCCTTGCGGCGCGAGCTTCTCGGCCACCCGCAACCGGGCGGAGCGCGATCTCGGGTTGGAGGCGAGCTCCGCCGCGTCCGGTCGGATCACCTTGCGGGTGAGGAGAAAGAGGGTGGCCCGGTGGACGCAGGTGCAGTGGGGCTGTTGGGGCGGACATACACAGTTCTGTGCTGCGACGTGGAGTGCGTTCTTGACAAGGGTGTCCTCGAGGGAGTGGAAGGAGATGACCCCAAGACGCCCACCGGGCCGGAGGATGCTGATTGCTGCCTGCAGACCGCGCTCGAGGCTTTCGAGCTCGTGGTTCACGGCGATGCGAAGCGCCTGGAAGGTGCGCGTCGCCGGGTGAATCCGCTTCGGCCAGAACCGCCGGGGCACCACCTGCTCCACCAGCTCACGAAGCTGCGTGGTGGTGGTGATCGGCGTCCGCTCCCGTGCCCTGACGATTCGATTCGCGATCGATCGCGCGAACCGCTCGTCACCGTAGTCACGGATCATCGACGTCAGCTCGTCCGCGGTCAGCGAGTCGACGAGATTCGCGGCGGTGACACCGGTGCTCGGATTCATTCGCATGTCGAGCGGCCCGTCGAGGCGGAAGCTGAAGCCGCGGGCCGGGTCGTCGAGCTGGACTGACGAGATGCCCAGGTCGAAGGCGACGACGTCGGCCGCCGCCACGCCGTGTGCGTGGACGATGGCCTCGAGGTCGGCGAAATCACCCTGGGCGATCTCAACGACGCCGCTCGCGCCGAAACGGGCGCGTCCGGCGTCAACAGCGCTCTGGTCGCGATCGATCGCGATCACCCGGCCGCCCGGGGAGACGCGCTCGAGGAGCGCGGCCGTGACCCCGCCGGCGCCGAAGGTGGCGTCGACGGCGATCTGCCCGGGCCGGGGCTGCAGGCTCTCTATGAGGGGTGTGAGAAGGACCGGCCGGTGGCCCGCGCCGTCAGGCGCCGGGACACCGGGCGTGGCGTCGTCCAACATCTCCGTGTCGGCCACGATCGGCAAGGGGATGGTCATATGTCGAGTCGAATCCGTCTGGGGCGCTCACGCCGGCGACGGTGAGGCGGACGTTCCGCGCTGGTGGACCAGGTCCCAGACCTGAGTGAACTCATCGGCGTCGAGCTCGGGCTGCTCCGACTGCCAGACCGCCTCGGCGGTGATCTCGACGCCATCGCCGAGCCCGACGAACACCACGGTGTCGGTGATCCCCGCGAAGGCGCGCTGCCGCGCGGAGAGGAGCAGCCGACCCTGAGCGTCGACCTCGAAGGGATAGCTGTTGCCGGTGAGCTTGCGCATGAAGCGCCGTTCCTGCGCCGGCGTCTCGGCGGTGCGCCGGAAGAGCTCCTTCTGCATCGCCCAGGCGGCGGGCGGCCAGATCATGAGGCGAGCCTCGGGCCCCGGGGCGACCACGCTCCCTTCGGGGAGGAACCGGCGGAGCTGGGCGGGAATGGCCACCCGGCCCTTCTCGTCGATGTGATGGCGATACGTGCCGCAGAACTCAGGGGTAACCTGAATATCGCTCTGCGTCTGCTCGCTCAACACCGTCGACACCTCGCTTCCCCACTACTCACCACTTTTCTCCACCAGCGGGCCGAACCCTAACAGGTGTGTGGTGAGGCGTCAACGCAAACAAATGTACGCTTGAGTCGATCCGGCGACCTCAGGCGTCGAAGTGGGGGATCTCGGCGAGCAGGAACGAGAGGTCGGCGCCGCCTCGGTGCTGCTCCGGCTCCGCGCCGCGCCGGAAGAGGACCGCCCCGCCGGTGCCGCGCAGCGTCATCGAGGAGCCCCTGATCGCGAGCCAGCTCTGCTCGCGCAACGCGACGACGGCGACATCGTTCTCCTCGAGGAACTCGCGCAGCCGCTCCTCGCGCGTCTCGCCGACGCGCGCCTCCGGCGGCGGCGGGTCGATGTAGTGCGGGTTGACCTGGAACGGCACCAGGTCGAAGGCGGTGAAGCTCGGCGGCTCCACGATCGGCATGTCGTTGGTGGTTCGAAGCGACGGACATGCCACGTTCGCTCCCGCACTCGCGCCGAAATACGGGACGCCGCGCGCGATCGCCTGTCGCACCGGCTCGATGAGCGCGAGGCGGTGCAGCGCGCTCACCAGGCGGAACGTGTTGCCACCGCTCACGATGATCGCGTCAGCCTCGGCGACCGCGGCGCTGGGATCGGCCACGGTGTGCAGGCCGGTGAGGCCGAGGCCGATCGGACTCAGCAGGTCGCGAACGCGGTCGGTGACGCGATCGTGATCGCTCACCGCATAGGGAATCATCACCGCGCGGTGCGCACCCCGAAAGTGCTCGAGCATCTCGGGTACCGCCGAGCCGACGTCGCCGCCGGCGTGCAATATCAGACGTCGATCCACGTGCCCCGGTGCCTCCTGTCCTGTGATCCGCAGCGACAGAGGATAGACTCGTCGAGCAAGCCGGCCAGACGGTCGCGGGCGGCAACGCTCGAGGAAAGTCCGGGCTCCGCAGAGCAGGGCGCTGGGTAACGCCCAGTCGGGGTGACCCGAAGGAGAGTGCCACAGAAAAGACACAGCCCCGGATTCGTCCGGGGCAACGGTGAAATGGTGGGGCAAGAGCCCACCGGCGGCCGGGTGACCGGCCGGCCAGGTAAACCCCGCCCGGAGCAAGGCCGAACAGAGACCGAGCGCTTCGGCGCTCAGGAGTGGCTCGCTCCTCGCGTCTCAGGTGGGCCGCTCGAGGCGCCGGGCAACCGGCGTCCCAGATGGATGACCGTCCCTCGTTCGCCGCGCGGACGAGGACAGAACCCGGCTTATCGGCCGGCTTGCACTCCCATCTCAGGATCCCAGCAGACTGGACACGGTGGCGTCACCGTGCTTCAGCATGCCCGCAGCGGGAAGGCGACGGACCAGATCGCGCCACCCCGGCTCCCGCGACGCGATGTCCTCGAACACCGACCGCGCCTCATCGACGCGCCCGGCGTCCGCCAGCAGGATCGCCGCCCAGAACGCGGCCTCGTCGTTGCCCGCCAGTCGTGCGCGTGCCTCCTGGTACGCCTCGAGCGATCCGTCCATGTCCCCCGCGACCTCGCGCTCCTCGGCGACCTCCATGTGGTGATAGCCGCGATGCACCGACAGCAGGCGGCGCAGCTCGCCGAGCGGATCGGGCGAGTCATCGACACGCAGATCGACGATGCGATCACGCCATGATTGTCCTGAACTCGTCGCCGCGACGATGAGCATCGCCGCCGATTGGCGCCCGCGCACGTCGCCACCCGCTGCCTCCGCGGCTTCCAGCGCGGCAAGCATGCGGTCCGCGAGATCGCCGGTGGCGGTCCTGTACGCCTGCAGCATCGCAGGCCAGACGCCGGGCCCCCGCATCATGTTCGCCTGCACCGAGACCCCGTCCCCCGTGGCGTGACCGGCCGCCTCGATGCATCGCGTGCCGGTGTACACGGCGACCCGGCCGGCTGTGTCGACGAACGCGACCTGACGGCGTTCCCGCTCGCCGTCGGCGCTCACCAGTGCGGCCAGTGCGGTGTCGGGATCGACGCCTTCGCGCATCAGCGCCAGGCCGCGCGGGCCGTACGCCGGCTCCGCGAACGACTGCGTTGCCACGGCACCGACGCCCGACTCGGCCCACGTCACCACGGTCCCCACCGAGAACCAGTGCGACTGCACCGCCACCCCGAGTTCCCCGGTGACGGTGTCGCGCGCGACGATCGAATACGTCACCGCACACCGGGACCGCCGGATCGCACGGCGAGCATCCGCTGGGTCTCCTCCACCGCGAGGCTGTCGACACGCTCGTTGCCGGGAATGCCGCTGTGACCACGAACGTGTTCGAACTTCACCCGGGGATCGATCAGCGGATCGATCGACGGGTAGAGATCGAGGTTCTTCGTTCGCTTCCACGCCCTCGTGAGCCAGTTGATGACCCCGAGGCTGTCGGTGCGGATGACGATCCGCCAGGTGCGATCGTCGCCGGTGCGAGCCCGGAAGCGCAGCAGCGCTTCACGCACCACCTTGAGCTCCTCGCGGTTGTTGGTCGTGGCAAGGTCGCCGCCGGCGGCCTCATCGATGTGCCCGTCCGGCCACTCCAAGCGGTATGCCCACGCCCCCACGCCCGGATTCCCCGAGCACGCGCCGTCGGTGTACGCGATCACGGTCCCGCTCATGGCGCGAGGATCCGATCGCA
>DAIQQM010000036.1:0-22576 GCA_036786805.1 Candidatus Dormiibacterota bacterium
GAACCTGTGGGATATCCAGAATGTCGACAACGCAGCGATGCCGATCGGGGCCAAGTTCAATGTGCTGGTCGGATCCAAGCACAGCAATGGTGGAAAGGCGACCCTCCTGACGGGGACGTCGTCCAACACACTTGGCAGCAGCACGTTCATCAGCAACTCGGAGACCACCGGCAACCCCAATACCGTCGTCTTCGTGACGCAGAATGCCGACCCCGGGCTCAACTTCGGGAGCGGTGATGTCGCGCCGACGGGCGTCATCTATGACACCAGTCCTCGTGACGTCGCAGCCGTGTTCAACGAGAACGGCGCGGCGATGCCGGTGACGACCCACTACTTCAACCTGCTCATCTTTCCCAGCTGACCGGGCGAGACTCAATCGGCGGCGCCGTGACGACAACGGAGCCGCCTCCGAAGACCGGAGGCGGCTCGGTCGCGAGCGATGGATGGCGGAGTGAGAAACGTGAATTGGTTCAGGGCGCGCTCGGCGCGCCGGCCGCGAGGCGACGCTCTCTGCCGCGCCGCACCGGGCGGCGGGTGATGAAACGCCGCAGCGCGTGAAGACGGTCGGTGTTGGGAACAACCAACATCGCAATCGCCACGAGCGCGGTGGTGCCGGCGGCGAGGTCGGCGTTCATCAGGATTGTTCCGGTCGTCATGTCAGTGCTCCTTGTCAGCGGTGGTTGATTCGACACTGACGACGCTACAGTCGGCTCCTCCGATGTTCCTCCGAGGTTTCTGGGATCCTCGTCAGAGTCACGGCGCGCGATCTCGACCCCACGCACGCTCGCGTTCGTAGGCGGTCGGATCCGCAACGTGCGCCAGTGCGAACGCCTCGCGCCGCTCGAAGCAGGTGCCGCACGTGCCGCAATGCAGCGCGCCGCCCTTGTAGCACGACCACGTTCGCTCGAAGGGCACGTTCAATTCGGCGCCGAGTCTCACGATGTCGGCCTTCGTCATGGACAGGAACGGTGCGAGGATCTCGATGGTGCCGAGTCCCTCCACCGCCACGTTGACCATCGACTCGAACGCGCGCACGAATTCCGGGCGGCAGTCCGGATAGATGAAATGGTCTCCGGTGTGCGCACCGAACGCGACCGCGCCGGCCCCACGGGTGACCGCGAGTGCGCAGGCGATGCTGAGCATGATCGCGTTGCGGTTCGGCACCACCGTGATCCGCATGCTCTCGTCAGCGTAATGGCCATCGGGAACGGTGACCGTCTCGTCCGTCAACGCCGACCCGGTGAGAATGCTCGTGAGCCCGGCAGCGTGCAGATCGATCAGCGTCCACTCGGCATCGAGGTCGGCCGCGACCCGTTCCGCGAAGTCCAACTCCTTACGATGGCGCTGGCCGTAGTCGAAGGAGATGGCGCTGAGTGCGTACCCCTCTGCGCGGAGCGAGTACGCCATGGTCGTCGAGTCCAGGCCACCCGAGATGACCACAACCGCCCGCCGCGACGCCTTCATCGTTCGCTCCCGACGTTGTCCTGCACGATCCGAGGATTGTCGCTGATGACGACAAACTGGTGCGCCGTCCTCGTGACGGACGCGCACAACTTCGTCATCACCTAGCCTTTTCGCGATGCCGCGTTAAGACGCGCGCGCCTGCGCGCTCTTCCTTATCGATGCGACGGTGCATGCAACACATCGCGGCGGGGAGCGTTTCAACACGGAGTTCGGCACGCGTTGATCCGCCATCGGCCCATGGTGAGGCTATGTTCAGACGTCTCCCGTTCCTTATCCCGATCGTTGTCTTCACCGGCGCACTGGTTGCTGTCGCACCGCTCGATGCCTTTGCGGCAACCAGCCCCAACCTTGGTACCGCTCTCAATTTCACCGCCCTTGCGGGCTCGACGGTCACCAACACCGGACCGAGCGTGATCACCGGCAACCTGGGACTCGATCCCGGCTCGTCCGTGACCGGATTCCCGCCCGGAACCGTCACCGGTGTCACGCACATCAGCGACGCCGTTGCGCTGCAGGCCAAGAACGACCTCACCACCGCATACACCGACGCGGCCAACGCGCCCGTCACCACGGACATGACCGGCCTTGACCTCGGCGGCAAGAACCTGACGCCTGGCGTGTACAAGTTCGACTCGTCGGCGCAGTTGACCGGAACCCTCACGCTGAGCGGCAACGGCGTGTACATCTTCCAGATCGGCAGCACGCTGACCACCGCGAGCAATGCGGTGGTGCAGACCATCAACGGCGCTCAGGCATGCGGTGTGTACTGGCAGGTGGGCAGCTCGGCCACGCTCGGCTCGGCAACCCACTTTCAGGGCACGCTGATGGCGCTGACCAGCATCACCATGATCACCGGCGCCAACATCATCAGCGGTCGCGCGATGGCTCGCAACGGCGCGCTCACGCTTGCCTCCAACCACATCGTGCCGCCGGTCGGCACGTGCACCCTCGGCTCGGGTGGCGGCGGCGGCAACGGTGGGTCGGGCGGTGCGGGCCGACCTGGCACCGTCGGCACCTCGGGTCCGGTCCCGGTTCCCGCGACCGGCGCCGGTGGCCCCGGCCTCCTCGTCCCAGCGCTCATGCTGATCATCGGCGGGGCCTCGATCGAAGCGGCACGACGCAGCCGCGCGGTCGCTGTACGTTGACATTCCACTTCCGGCGGCCTGGCGGGATCGACACGGCGACGACACGGCCGATCGCAGGATTGGCCGCCGTCGTCGTCGGCGTTGGTTGGTCGATCGCATCGATCGCGACTGCGGCGCCGGCCCACGTCGCGCCGGCGCAGACCCTCGCGGCACTCACGGTCGATGAGGGAGTCGCCGCTCCGGCGCAGGATTCGGCCACATGGGCGGGGTATGTCGTGACTCCGCACACGCCGCTGACCAACGTCGGCGCGAGCTGGAAGGTCCCGTCCGTGACCTGCCGTGTGACCACCGACCAGCAGGCCGCGGTGTTCTGGGTGGGGCTCGACGGCTGGTACGACAGGACGGTCGAGCAGGCCGGCATCGAGGCATATTGCTCGGGAACCACAGCGGTGTACACCGCATGGTGGGAGATGTTTCCGTCCAACCACATCACGCAGGTTTTCCCGGTCCGCCCCGGCGACGAGATCACCGCCTCGGTGACCTTCCGCAGCGGCATCTTCACGATCACCGTCAAGGACCTCACCAGCCGCAGGATGTCGAGGATCGAGGCGCGCTGCACGAGCACGATGATCTGCCGGCGCTCGTCGGCTGAATGGATGGCGGAGTCGCCGACCTACGGCGCGCAGAAGGCGAATCTCCCGTCGTGGAGGCCCCTGACCTTCACCGGCGCACTGTCGAGCGCGGTCGTCGATCAGCGGTGGGCGCGCATCTCCGCTTTCGTCAACTTCCCAGTGGTCATGACGGGCTTGCACGGGCGCCAGGCACAACCGGGTTCGCTGATCGCCGGCGGGTCAGCGTTCACCGTCTCGTGGCTCGCGACCAGCTGACCTCGCGCATCCCGCCGTTCGCGGGACATACGTCGCGCAACGATGGAGCCCGCTCGGTGGTGTGCGCGGCTCCCGGCGCGACGCTTAGACTCCAGCAGCCATGGAACGAGCGCGCGCTTGATCCTGCACATTGCTCGAGGCGTCGTATGGCGCGACGCGCGCACCGGTGAACGCCCCGCTGACCTGACGCCCGGTGACGAGCGCTTCATCCACTGCTCGACGGGACGGCAGGTGCGCACTCCGTGGCGGACGCTGTACGCGCAGGCAACCGACCTCGTGCTGTTGCTGATCGACGAGCGAGAGATCGACTCCCCGATTCGCTACGAGGCTGCAACCGCCGGTGAGGACGCCTTTCCCCATGTGTACGGGTCCATCCCACGGGCCGCGGTCGTCGCGGCCGAGCCACTCGAGCCGGGCATGGCAACCGCACCCGCCCTGCCACCGCGGATCGCCCGCCTGATCGCTGCTGCACGGGGCGACAGCGCGCCGGGCGTGGACGAGTGGCGTCACCTGGGCTACACCGTTTCGACGGATCACACCCGCATCGACATGGATCGAGTGCACGGATTCCTCTCGCGCGATGCGTACTGGTGCACCGGCATCCCGCGCGACGTCCTGGAGACCGCATTCGCGAAGTCGCTGTGCTTCGGGCTGTATGCACCCGACGGCACCCAGGCGGGCTTCTCCCGCGTGGTCACCGACCGGGCAACCTACGGCTACCTCGCCGATGTATTCCTCTTCCCTGAGCATCGCGGCCGCGGTCTCGGGTACTGGCTCGTGCAGTGCGTGGTCGATCATCCCGAGCTCTGCGGACTTCGCGCGTGGCAGCTCGGCACGCGCGACGCGCACGGCCTCTACGAGCGGCTCGGCTGGCGCCCGGCGGACCCGGCGCGCTGGATGGCGCGGGTCGTTGCTCCGTCGGAGATCTACGGGTAGCTCGCGCCGATCAGATCCAGCCGCGCCTGCGAAAGAAGAACAGCTGCGTGAGGATCGAGATCGCCATCACCGAGAGACCGATGGCGAACGCATATCCCGTGCCGATTCGCTGCACCAGCCATCCGAAGTTCATCCCGAAGAACCCGGTGAGAAATGTCAGTGGCAGGAACAGGCTTGCCACGACGGTCAGCGCCTTCACGGTCATGTTGAGGCGGTTCGAGACGGTGGAGAGGTAGACGTCCATCGCGCCGGTGAGCAGGTCGCGCAGCGAGTCGACGGTCTCGTACTGACGGATGATGTGGTCGTAGACGTCACGGTAATACGCGGTGGTCTCGCGATCGGCCTCGAGTGACAGTGTCACCAGGCGCTGGAACATGTCGCGTTGCGCGCCGAGGACCCGCCGCATCTCCACCGCCGAGTGCTTCATGTCCTGGAGGAGCGCCAGTTGCGCGTTGTTGGCGTCGCGCAGTACCTCGTCCTGCAGCTTGTCGACAGCCTCGTCGAGCGTCTCCAGCGCGGTGAAGGTCGTGTCCACCAGCGAGTCCATGACCAGGTACGTCAGGAACGAGGCCTTCCGGCACACGCTCGCCGGCGACTCCGCAATCCGCTCGTTGAGCTTGGCGAAGGATGGCTCGGGCTCGAGGTGGATCGTGACGAGGAAGGTGGGGGCGATGTAGAGGTGATGCTCGCGGAATGACACCTCCTCGCCGGCGAGCGCGATGACGAACACGACTGCGAAGACATACCCGTCATACCCGTCAAGCTTCGGTCGCTGGTTCTGATGCTTGACGTCCTCGATGGTGAGCTGGTGGAACTTGAACGTGTCGCTCAGCAGCTTGTAGTCGTCGGCATCGGGTTCCTGCATGTCGAGCCAGAACGTCTCATGCTTCGCGAGCAGCTGCTCGACGGCACTGACGCTGACCTCGCGGGCGTGACCGTCGGCGGTGAACAGCGTCTGCATCGCCACGATCCTACGTTGTCACCGGGGCACGCGCATCTTCGAACCCCGCCGAACGGCCCCGTCTGATCTGTGAGCAAGCGGCGGTCGGGGCTGACCGGGACGCTCATTCTCGACCCGGCAGCCCGTTCCGCCGCTCACCAGCGATGGATGACTGGGACCTCTTGCCGCCGGGTGGGATGACCGTCCCGGCGCCCGCGGTCGACGGTGCTACCGGGCGTCTCAGCCGGCGATGCGCGCGCGCAGACCAGTCGCCAGCGCGAGGGCATTGCGAACCGCGTTGCCGGTGCTGTCGTTGTTGCAGTAGACATACGCATCGCGCCCGAGATCCGACAGCCGGGACGCGTATGCGTCGATGACCTTCGGGCCGTAGTTGCCGGCCCTGCCCCGGCCGCCGTGAAGTCGGAGATACAGCCAGTCGGCGGTGATCCAGTCGGGGTTCTGCAGGCGGCCGTAGCGATCGGCCCACACCAGAGCGGCGTTGTGCCGCTCTAACGTCGTGCGCACGCCGGCGGTGAACCACGATGCATGCCGGAACTCGACGGCCACCTTGACGTGCGCGGGAAATGCGGCAAGCGCGCGCTCGAGGTTCCCCTCGTCCACCGGCTTCGTGGGTGCGAGTTGCATCAGCACGGGGCCGAAATGCGGTCCGAGGTGCGACGCGCGCTCCATGAAGAGCCGGACCGGCGCTTCCGGCTCACGCAGGCCGCGGATGTGCGTGAGGTACCGGCTCAGCTTCACGGCGAACACGAACCCCGGCGGGACCGTCTCGCTCCAGTGCTCGAAGTCGGATACCGCGGGGAGCCGGTAGAAGCTGTTGTTCAGTTCGACCGTGTCGAAGACTTCCGAATATCGCTGGAGCCAGAGCCGCTGCGGGAGCCCTTTTGGGTAGAGCACCCCGCGCCAGTCGGCGTACTGCCACCCGGACGTCCCCACGCGGATGGCGGGGGTCACCGGATCTCCCTCGACGCTCGATCATTCGAAGCCGTCGTTGAAGCCGGCGAGGTACGTGCGGGGCGCGGCGCTCCATTGACGGAGTCCAGCCGCGATACCCATCGATCTGTCTTCATGACTGTATCTAACGCTTATAGTTGTACTATAAGTATCCGACCCCGAAGGGCAATTGCATTCGCCATCAATGAGTTACGACGCAATCGGACTGTCCGTTGCCCCATTCCGGGTGCACGCGACTAGAATCGAGATCATGATGGCCGTGCGGTGCACATGGCGCGTTTCGGGTCCCTCCGACAACCCACAGGAGGCCGGACATGCCGGTTGAGACTCTCGCTCCGATGTCGGAGCGCATGCTCGACCTCGACAAGCCGCTGTACACGATCAGCGTCGCTGCCGAGATCCTCGCGTCGCATCCACGCACGCTGATGATGTACGAGACCATGGGTCTCGGGGTCCCCGCGCGGACGGCGACCAACCGCCGCCGCTACACGCAGCGCGACATTCTCACCCTGAGCGCGATTCAGCGACTGACGAGGCAGCACGGCCTGAACATCGCCGGCGCGCGTTATGTCATCAAGTGTCTGCAACTCCTCGACGCGAACGGCATTCCGCGCCCGGCCGACCTCGCGGAAATCGACCTGAAGCACGTCCGGCTCTAGTCCAGGCTGTTCCAGCTGAGCAGCGCCGTCCAGTCGTGCTCGTATCCGAGCGTCGAGGGTGACGCGGTCGCGAGCTGCAGGTGCTGCGCGGCAACAGCCGGATACTCCAGCCACAGCGCGGTGAGGATGCGCAGCTGGTGGCCGTGGCCGAAGAGCAGCAGGTCGCCGTCGACGGCTTGTACTCGCGTGATCACGCGCTGCGCGCGGACCGCCACGTCATGGATCGTCTCGCCGCCGATGACGCCGTCGCGAAAGAGCGTCCATCCCGGGCGCTCCTCCTGGATCTCGGCACGGGTCAGTCCCTCGTACTCGCCGTAGTCCCATTCGATGAG
Source organism: Candidatus Dormiibacterota bacterium (assembly GCA_036786805.1). Taxonomy (GTDB): domain Bacteria; phylum Chloroflexota; class Dormibacteria; order Aeolococcales; family Aeolococcaceae; genus Palsa-851. The sequence goes on from DAIQQM010000036.1 coordinate 7,276, forward strand.
ATCGGGGTCGACCTCCGCGCGATCCCCGAAGCCCGCCAGCTCGCAGGTCTCTCGCGCGCGACGCAACGGGCTCACGAGCACCGTCGCGAATTCGAGTCCGGCAAGGCGCGCGCCGAGCGCGACCGCCTGCTCACGTCCCTCCTGCGTGAGAGGGATGTCGCTGCGTCCGGTGTGCCGCTTCTCGCGGCTCCACTCGGTCTCACCGTGGCGCACCACGACGATGCGCTGCGACGTGTCGGGGCTGGGTTGCTCCACGGGGCGCCACTCTATCCTGCGGGCTCGGTGGTCTCGGAGTCGGAGGCGGGCTCGGGCTTCGCGCCGACGAGCTCCCAGAGGCGCTCGGCGACGGCGGCCGTCACGGCGTCCGGGTCCTGCTCGCGCTGATCCACCCAGAAGTGGCAGCGCAGCAGGGGCACCTCGCGGTCGAGCGTCGGTTCGAAGACGATCGCCGGCTTGGACTCGATGCCCGGAACCTTCTCGACCGCACTCCGCGCCCGATGCATCAGGGCGGTGAGGTCGACGTCCGCCGGGATCCGCACGCCGGCGCTGAGACGGCGCGTGTCGTAGTGGGTGGTGTTGATCACGATGCCGGTGAAGACCGTGAGGTTCGGCAGGATCGCGAGCTCGCCGACACCCGTGCGCAGCGTGGTGGTGCGCAGCGTGATGTTCTGCACCGCGCCGGTCTGATCGAGAACGGTGATCGTGTCCCCGAGCCGGAAGGGCTGCTCGAGCAGCAGCCAGATCCCCGCCAGCACGTTGCGCAGCAGATCCTGGAACGCAAGACCGATCGCGACCGTCCCCACACCGGCCGCGGTGAGGATCACCGCGACGTTGACACCGTAGACGACGAGTGCGCTGATCACCGCAACGACGTAGGTCGTGACCGTGATCAGGTTGCGGACCAGGGTCCTGACCTGGCGGTCGGCTTTGCCCCGGCGCATCGCCCAGAGGACGAGCACCCTCGTCAGCCGTCCGACGAGGTAGAGGACGATGAAGATCGCGATCGCGGACAGCAGGTTCTGCACCAGGGGGCCGACCAGGCCGCTGTGATCTCGCGACTGAATCGCGTTGCAGATGAACCCGAACCAGTTGCTCGTGTCGCAGGTCGCGGTGCTGGCGATCATCACCGCCCTGGATCAGTGTCGGTCGCCAACGCGGTCGGAATCTGCGGCGGCGCCGCTAGGACGACTCGGTCTCGTCGCCGGTCGTCTCTGCCGCTTCGGCCTCACCCTCCGGCGCGACCGCGGCCTCAGCCTCCTCGGCCTCGACGGCGACGCGGACCTGGGCAACCTTCAGCACGAGCTCGTCGGGATCGACGCCGGTGGCGAGCGCGACCCGCTCGGGGAGCGGCACCTCGCCGAGGCGGATGCCCTGGTCGATCTCAGTGAGACCGGAGATGTCGACGTTGAGCAGTGCGGGGATGTCTCCCGGCATGCACTCGACCTTGACCGACGTGATGATCTGCTGGAGGACGCCGAGCTTGAGCTCGGTGACCGCCGGCGACTCGCCGATCGGAATGAGCGGGATCTCGACGGTCAGCTTCTCGCGGAGGTTGACCGCGAAGAGATCGACGTGCATCAGCGCCGTGGTGCGCGGGTTGACCTGCAGCTCGCGGATCAGGACCTTGCGAGCCCGGCCGCCTTCCAGCGCCAGGTCGACGAGGTGGCTGTGTCCGGCGTGATGCCAGACCCGCTGCAGGCTGCGAGCGTCGATCGAGAGCGCCTGCGGCGTGACGTTGTGCCCGTACAGGACCGCGGGCACCTCGCCGCGACGCCTGACGGCGTGGACGTGACGCCCGGTCTCGGACCGGAGGGTTGCGCTGAGCTCGAGGGAAACTGCCATGTCTGCCCGGCTACTCTACCGGCTCCGCCGTCGCGGCCGAGTTGACAGCCGCCGCGATCGCATCCAGGGCGGCGTCGACGCACCCTTCGCCGCGAGCCGGTTTCGCGTCAGGATCTGCCGCAGCGGGGGTCTCCGGCCACGCCGCGCATGCGGCGGCGATCAGGCGCCGGGCTGCCGCGGGGCTGCCCTCGGGGAGCACGAAGTAGGGCCACGCCACGTCTGAGACCTCCTCACCGTCGCCCGGCGAGGCGAGGATCTCGAGCGAGCGCTCCAGCGCCGCGCGGCGCACGTCCTCGGCGCCGGCGGCGACCTCGGTCTCCACCGCGTCATGCAGGCGCTGAGCCATGCCTGGCACGTCGGTCTCGCGGCGGCGCGGCGCACCGGTCTCCTCGGTGCCGTGGAGCATGAAGATGCCGCCGTTCCAGACGGTTGTCCAGGTCTCGTCGCCATCGCCCCGGGTGACGCGGCACACCTCCTCGCCGCCGCTGACGTCGAGCCACACCTGCCGTGCGCCGTTGCCGCGAAGGAAGGCGAGCCAGATGGCGAGGCTGTCGCCGATCGGCTCGAATGCCTGCCCGTCGACCCAGATGTAGGACATCTTCCGGAAGCCCGCGAACGCCGGATGCGGCGGTGCGACACCTGCTCTCGGGTCTGCAGGATCGTTGACGAGCCGCCCTGCGCGCGCGGTCGCCACGGCGAGGCAGAGCAGGCCGGGGGTCAGGCTGCCGCCCCCGCGCCGAAGCGCTCCTTGACGTAGGAGACGGCTTCGTCGAGCGAGGTTCCCGGCGTGAACACCTTGTCGACACCGAGCTTCTCGAGGGCGAGGACGTCGGCGTCAGGGATGATCCCGCCGCCGAAGACGACGATGTCCGACGCGTCGCGCTCCTTGAGCAGCCGGATGATCTCGGGGAACAGGGTCATGTGGGCACCGCTCAGCAGGCTGATGCCGATCCCGTCGACGTCCTCCTGGATGGCGGCCTCGACGACCATCGCCGGGGTCTGATGCAGCCCGGTGTAGATCACCTCGACACCGGCGTCACGCAGCGCGCGGGAGATGACCTTGACGCCGCGGTCATGGCCGTCGAGTCCCACCTTGGCGGTGAGGATCCTGATCTTGCGCCCGGTTGCGGGCCCCGCGGTTGCTTCCATCAGGCTCTGATGTTAGTGCCTGCGCGGCTGCGCCCCGGCAGATTCCGCCCATCTCGGACGGCGTGACCCTTTCGGCGCACCGGGGCTACGCTCGGCGGTGCGACGTGATCAGTTCCCCTCTGGTGACGCGACCGCGGCCGGGAGCGCCGCCACGGCCGCGTCGGCAAGGCGCCTCGCGACGCTGAGCGCTCGGTCCGCATGCGGCAGGTGGTCTCGATCGACGCCGGCGACCGCGGCGAGCCCGTCACGGGCGCCGACCAGCGCACCGGCAAGGCTGGCGGCGACGGCGGTGCCGCTCGCCGCCGCGGCCAGGACGTCGTCGAAGGGGTTGACGGTTGCGAGCGCGCAGATGGCGCGCTGGAGAGTGAGCCCCGGATCGGGATCGGAGACGTCCATGGGCGGACCGCCGTCGACGACGCGGAGCCGTTCGAGCAACGCCATGGGGGCATCCTCGAGCAGGGACTGACGGACGCGGACGAGGGCCGTGCGCAGGTCGAACCTGAGCAGGTCGGCGATCAGGAGCGCCGCCGCGACGGCGGTCACGGCCGTGCCCTCATCGGCGCCGGCCATGGCGACACATCGGTACGCGTCGCGACGGAGCCGCGGCCGGTCGAGCGGGCTCAGGAGTCCGAAGGGGAGCGCGCGAAGCAGCAGGCCCGCCGCTCCGGCGCGCGACGGACGCTCGAGACCGCGCTGGCGAAGATCGGCATCGTTGAAGCCCCCACAGGCCGCCGCCGATTCCGCGACGCCGACGAGGTCGGCTGTGCCCGCGGCAGTACCGGCGGCGTGCTCACCGGCAAGCGCGCCGATGAAGCTCGCGTCGATCCGTCCGGGCAGCTCCTCGATCAGCGTCACGAGCAGAACGCTATCCTTTCGAACGATGCCGACGTCGGAACGTGCCGCGGCCGTCGTCCGTGCGATCGCCACCAGTGGCGCGCTCCGCGCGGCCCCCGGTCTCCTCGACCAGACCCGCTGGCGTGGTGTGAAGCCGGCCGCCGTCCGGATCGAGCGCAGCCGCGTCCACGCCGACGGCGGCGTGGTGGCCGATCAGACCGCCCTCACGCTGTGGTTCGGGGAAGGCCCCGGGCTCTCCGGGATCTCGGTGCGCGGCCGGGCGACCCGCGTGGCGGCCAGGACGCTCGCGGGCGTTGCCGCGGCTGTCGCGATCGGCGCCGCGAGCGCGTTCGTGGCCCGGCAGGAGGCGAGACTGGGAAGCGGGTCCCGCCTCCTACTCCGCGAGCCAGGGGAGCACCGCCGGAGCTGACGTCCGGGACCGGCGGGACACTGCGCGGAGCCCCGCCCCATCAGTGATGAGAACCTCGCGCGAGCACGGGTTCATCGCCTCGCGCCACTCACGCAGCACCCGGCGCTGAAACCGCTCGACGGACGGGAGCGCCGCCGGCAGGGCGAGAACCGCGCCGCGATCGGGCACCCCGAGCAGCACGTCGCCGCCGGCGCGCTCCGCGAGCGCCGCGAGCACGCGCGGCGCCATGAGCAGGCTGCCCTGGAAGAGGGGATCCGAGGCGACCCGCCAGCCGTCGGCGGGGATGCGATCGGTGCGTGCCACGCGCGCGACGAGCGGCTCGAATCGCAGCGCCGTGTTGACGGTCGCTGCGCGCCGCACGTCGTCGTCGCTGAACCCTTGCAACGTCCATTCGTCGCGAGGGACACCGCGCATGATCGAGCCCGGCAGTTCCTCGGCGACGAAGGCGGTCATATCGGCGCCGACCGGCGCGCGCAGCAGGTCGCCGACGCGACCGTGACTGCCGAGGAAGCGGTCGTTGCGCACGCACCACACGAGCCTCGACGTCGACAGCGCCACCGCCGGCCGGGGCGTGAGCTGATGCTCGATCGACGCGACATATTCGCCGATCAACGCCGAGACCCTGTCCGGCTGGCGGTCACATGCGTGGTGGAGCGGGGCCAGCGGGAGCATGAGGTCGAGACCGGAACCGGTGACATGCAACGCAAAACGCGCGCCGTCCACGTCGACCGCGGCGCCGTGGTACCGCGACATCAACTGGAGCCTGATCCGCTCGGCGAACGCCTCCCTCGACTCCACCCGGCTACGCCGCTCCTCGCTTCGCGCTCACGTAGTCGACCAGGACGTAGTCACCAAGGCGGTCCGGGCTGATGAAGAAGGCGCGGCCCCGGTTGAGCCGTGTCATCTGGTTGACGAACTGCACCAGGTGGTGGTTCGACTCGAGCATGAAGGTGTTGATGACGATGTTCTCACGCGTGCACCGCTTCACCTCGAGCAGCGTCTTGTGAAACGTCTCGGGGAGCGGCGGATAGAAGAACACCGGACGGCCGTTCTCGATATGCGCGGTCGGCTCGCCGTCGCTGACAATGATGATCTGCTTGTTCTCGCCGGGATCCCGTGCCAGCAGGCGCCGCGCCAGCATCAACCCGTGCTGCATGTTGGTCCCATACACATACTCGTTCACCGAGAGATGCGGCAGCGCGGCCGGCTTGATCTCTCTCGCCAGGTCACTGAACCCGATGATGTGCAGCGTGTCGCGCGGATACGCACTGCGGATCAATGAATCCAATGCCAGTGCCACCTTCTTCGCCGCATAGAAGTACCCGCGAAGCGGCATCGACCGACTCATGTCAAGCATCAAAACGGTGGCCGACCGCGTGAGCGTATCCGAGCGATGCACGACAAAGTCGTCCGGCGAGAGCCGAGGAACGGCGTTCCGCCGGCCACGCTCAGCCCGGGGCGACGGGGACCCCGGCGGAGGCTGAATAGTCCGGTTTGAAGCCGGAGCCGGGGTTCCCGTCGACCGCAAGTCACTCGCGCCGGAGTCAGCGGCCTCGCGCCGTACCGCGTTCATGAGCGTCTCGCGGACGTCGAGGTCGAACACGTCGCCGAACTCGTATGCCTTCGTGTCCTCCTCGCGTTCGCCGCCCTGCCCGTGCCGCGATACCGGATGGTCGCCGAAACGGTCCCGGCGCAACCGGGCGAAGAGGTCGCCGAGCGCCTTCTGACCGATGCGCCGCAGACCTCGCGCGGTGAGACGCATCCCTTCCTCGTCACGCTCGATCAGCCCGCGCTGTTCGAGGTCGTCGGTCATGCGCTGGAGTCGCGAGAGGTCGCGGGCGGCGTTGTCGCCGAGGACGTCGCGGAGCGCCTCCTCGGTTGCGCTGTCGAGCGGCTCGCCGCGGTACATCCCGCGAAGGCCGCGCTCCAGTTCCTCGATGGACTGGAGGCGATCCATGACACCCATCGCCTCGTCGAAGGGCAGCTGTTCGTTGCCGAAGAAGGAGTATCGCTGCCCGAGGTGGCGTCGATCGGAGAGCAGCTCGAGGCCGCTCATCAGCTCGGCGAGCTGCGCCTGCAGATCCGGGTCGCCGAATGTCGCCGAGATCATCTCCTCGAGCTGATGGCGCTGCTCCGGAGACAGCGACTGCATGAGCGAATCCATGCGCGCCATCTGGGCGGCGAGTTGCGCGAGAAATTCGTCGAAGGTCGCGGGCGCGTCGGGGAACATCGCGCCCCACTTCTTGAGGAAGTCCTCGTAGTTGTGCTGCAGCTGCGCATCGGGCACGCCCTCGAGCTTCTGACGGACCAGCGCGTTGAGGTCCTTGGCCATCTCGCGTAGAGCGCTGATGTCCTGCTTCGACATCTGACCCATCTGCTCCGACATGTGCTTGAAGTACGTGTTGACGACGTTCTGCTTGATCTCCTCGAGCAGCTTCTGGAATGCCTGCTCGGCGCGCTGGTCCATGAACTCGTACCCCTGGAGCTCGCGGATCGCGCCGCCCGGCTCCTGGGGAAGGTTGTCGAGATGCTCGCGGCGCTTCTTGGCAACGCGTTCGAGGATGCGTTGCGCGCTGCCGTCGGTGGCGTTCCTGAGGCGCTCGTCGATCCCCTGACGCTCAAGCCGCAGCACGTTGTCGAGCTTCTCCTCGATGTCCTTGAAGACGTTGTCGAGGCTGTACCGCTCGAGCTGCTTCTGCCGCTGCTTGCGGAGGCGCTCCATCAGCTCCTCGAGCCCGGCGAACTTGCGCCCGTCGCGGTCGCGCCAGCCCTGACTCAGCAGGCGGCGTAACGCCGTCTCGAAATCCCAGCCGTGAAAGACGTCCTCGCTCAGGCGGTCGAAGAGCGCGTCGGCGTCGTCACCGAGTGGATCCTGGGTCCCGTCCCAGGTGCTGAAGCGGTGCTGACGCGAATTCCGCCTCGACGCCGGCTCCGCGAGCGGCTCATCCTCCATAGACCGCGCTTCCGTCGAGTGCGGTCTTGTTGAGGCGCTTGCCGAGGTGCAGGCCTTCGAGCACGAATTCGAGCACCGCAACCCGCATGGCATCGGTGTCCGGCTCCCCGAGGCGCTGCCGCGCACGCTCGACGCCACCCAGCTCGGTGAGTGCCTGCGCGTACTGCGCGACGGCGTGCTGATCGCCGACCTCGACGGTGAACCCGCCGCGATCGAACCGCTGCACGAGGTCGCTGAACTCCTGGACCGTGAAGTGGCGGCGGAAGACGTTGTTGCACGCGGTCCGCATCAGCTTCTCGAGGACGGCGCCGTCGTCACCGTCCTCCCAGGTCTCGAGCTCGATCTTTCCCGCCGTCGACGACATCAGCGCCGGCAGGTCACTGATGCGAGCGACCGCCTCGCGCTCCCCGGTGCGGAGTGCGCGACGCAGGGCTCCGGCGGCGAGGTTCTCGTAGTTCGCCGTCGTGAGCCGGACGGACACGCCGCTGCGCTGATTCACCTGCGGATGCCGTCGTGCGACGTGGGACAGCTCGGCGACGATCTCCTGCATGAATCCCGGGACGGTGACCGGAACCGGCATGTCGTCGAAGGTCATCCGCTCCTGCTCGGCGATGGCGATCTCGTCGTCGAGGGTTCGCGGATAGTGGGTGCGAACCTGCGCCCCGAAACGATCCTTCAGCGGCGTGATGATGCGGCCGCGGTTGGTGTAGTCCTCCGGGTTCGCGGTCGCGACCACGTACACGTCCAGGGGGAGGCGCAGCCGGTAGCCGCGGATCTGCACGTCGCGTTCTTCGATGATGTTGAGCAGCCCGACCTGGATCCGCTCGGCGAGGTCGGGAAGCTCGTTGATCGCGAAGATGCCCCGGTTGGTGCGCGGGATGAGCCCGTAGTGGATGGTGAGCTCATCGCTGAGATACCGGCCTTCGGCCACCCGGATGGGGTCGACCTCGCCGATCAGGTCGGCGATCGACGTGTCAGGGGTCGCAAGCTTCTCAGAATATCGCTGGTCGGGCGTCAGCCACGCCAGCTCGGTCGCGTCCCCGTGTGCGGCCACGAGGTCACGGCAGCGACGGCAGATCGGCACATAGGGATCGTCGTTGATCTCGCACCCCGCAATTGCAGGCACCGCGTCGTCGAGGAGCGTGACCAGTGCCCGAATGAGGCGGGACTTCGCCTGCCCGCGCTCACCGAGGAGGACCATGTCCTGGCCGGCAAGGATCGCGTTCTCGAGCTGCGGGATCACCGAGTCGTCGTATCCGCGGATGCCGCCGAACAGCTCCTCGTGGTTGCTGAGCTTGCGGATCAGGTTGCGACGGAGCTCACTCCTGACCGGCAGGACGCGGTATTCCGCGCGACGCAACTCACCGATCGTGGACGGGGCCTGGGACATCGCCTCCCAAGCCTACACCGGGGCGGCGGCTTGACTGCCCCGTCCGGCCAGGCTGATGTGCGCCCTTCGATCGAGCGCCTCTCGTGCCGCGGCGACGAGCCGGCTCGCGAGCTCCTGCTCCTGACCGAAGTGGAGGTGGATGAAGGACGCGAGAATCAGTGGATCGGTCCAGCCCTCGCAGCCCATGGGCTCGCCGTCGCAGTCGTGCATCGTGTACGCCGGGTTGAGGCAGTCGCCGCCCGACAGCAGACGGCTGAAGTGGAACTCGTGACCGCGAAGGCGCGTCCCCGCCGGGCCGAGCATCGACGGCGTCGTATCCGCGGATGCCGCCGAACAGCTCCTCGTGGTTGCTGAGCTTGCGGATCAGGTTGCGACGGAGCTCACTCCTGACCGGCAGGACGCGGTATTCCGCGCGACGCAACTCACCGATCGTGGACGGGGCCTGGGACATCGCCTCCCAAGCCTACACCGGGGCGGCGGCTTGACTGCCCCGTCCGGCCAGGCTGATGTGCGCCCTTCGATCGAGCGCCTCTCGTGCCGCGGCGACGAGCCGGCTCGCGAGCTCCTGCTCCTGACCGAAGTGGAGGTGGATGAAGGACGCGAGAATCAGTGGATCGGTCCAGCCCTCGCAGCCCATGGGCTCGCCGTCGCAGTCGTGCATCGTGTACGCCGGGTTGAGGCAGTCGCCGCCCGACAGCAGACGGCTGAAGTGGAACTCGTGACCGCGAAGGCGCGTCCCCGCCGGGCCGAGCATCGACGGCGTCGCGATGCTGAGGTCGCGGTAGCCGCTGTGCAGCGTGCCCGCCTCCAGCGCGATGTCGATGGGGATGAGTCCGGCCATCTGATGCGTGGCGCCGTCGCTGGTGCGCAGGGTCCGCGCGGAGTACTGGAGCCCGCAGCCCTCCGCATACACGGGGACACCGTGGGCGTGAGCGCGCCGGAACGACTCGAGGAAGGACTGGTTGGCCGCGAGTCTCGGCACGTACGCCTCGGAGATGCCGCCGCCCATGTAGATGAGGCCGAGGTCGTGCGGCAGCGCCGCATCCTCGAGAGGCGAGAAGGTGACGATCTCGGCCCCCGCATCCTCGAGCAGCTCGAGGTTCTCGGCGTAGTAGAAGCAGAACGCGTCGTCGAAGGCGACGCCGATGCGCACCGGTTCCTCGCCGGGCAGTGCGACGGCATGCCGGCGTGCCACCGGGCGAACTGGACGCGCGCTCTCCATGAGACGCTCGATCAGGTCAAGGTCGCAATGGCGGGTCAACTCCGCGCCGAGCTCGGCGATCGCATCGTCGACGTGTGGGTTCTGGAGTAGCGGCAGCAGGCCGGTACGCAGCTCGGGGATGCGCACCGACGGGATGTGCGGCAGCGCGCCCAGCACCGGCATCCGGGCGAGCGACCAGATGGCGTCCTCGATCACCCGGCGCCGGTAGTCGTTGGGAACGTTGTTGAGGATCACGCCGATCACGCTTCCCGATGTGTCGAGTTGCTTGATACCGAGTGCGGTCGCGGCTGCGGTCTCGCCCATCGCCCACGCGTCGACGACCAGCACAACCGGCGCCGAGATGATCCGAGCGACCTCGAGCGTGCTCCCCGGGAACTCGGGTGCACCGGAAGACGACGCCTCAGTCGCCATCCCGTGGCCGTCGAGCACGCCCATCGCGCCCTCGACGATCGCGCTGTCGGCGCCGATCGCACCATGCGCGAGCGAGCGGCGCACTCCCTCGGGTCCGAGCAACCAGGAATCGAGGTTCCGGCATGGCCTTCGGCTCGCATGCGCCAGGTAGGCGGTGTCGATGAAATCCGCGCCAACCTTGAAGGTCTGCACGGTGCGTCCGCGGGCGCGCAGGGCCGCGGTGAGGCCGAGGCTGATCGAGGTTTTCCCGGAACCCGAACCCAGGCCGCCGACCACGAGCCGAGGAATCCCGACCTCCTCGAGCATGAGGTGCCTCCGGATACGCGCTGGGGACCTTCAACGCTGGAAGGTCCCGGCCGTGCTCTCTCGCCGGCGGGCTCGGCGCAGGACGCCGCGCTCGCCTGCTCGACGCTAGCACCGCGTGACGGCCGCGGCAAGTTCAATCTTGTAACGGCGGGCGGGGTTTACTGGCATGTCCCGTCAGCCGATCTGCGATGATCGATGACACGTCGCACGAGTCGGGACGGAGGGGGCAACGACATGGGAGCGAAGGGAATGAGGGGCCGCGTGGTCGGCGTCGGAGCGGCGTCCGGCGCAGTCGTCGCCTCGATGACGGCCGCAGGCGGCGTATCCGCACTGGCTGCCACGACTGGGACCATCCCGGGAACGCTGACGGCGATCGCGGTAAACGGGGCCTATCAGATCAATCAACTCTTCGCCGGCTCCGGCGGCCAGATGTGGTTCGTCACCCCGGAGTCACAGCTCGGCGAGATCAGCGCGAGCGGTCAGACGATGCTGACAGGCATCACGCTGCCACACGGCGCATCCCCGGCGGTGATCGCTGCCGCAGGACCCGAAGGCGTGTGGACCTACAGCAACACGTACCGGAATCAGTCAGGCGACGCCGCTTGCTACATCGGCCTCGTGACCCCCGACGGCACGCTCCACGACATGGCCCTCCCGGCGGGACCGGTGAGGAACCAGAGCACGTGCGGGGGTGCTGCCGCAGACGAGTCCGGCGATCTCTGGATCTCGCTTGAGTCCTACTCCTGCTACACGGACCCGTGCAGGGTCGGGGTGATCGCCGAGATGACCCCAACGGGAAAGGTCACCACGTTCGCTCCGTACAGGCCAGGAGCCCGTCCGAGCGCCATGGCCCTCGGGAGCAATGGCGCGATGCTGATCCTCGAAGGCTTCCGCGACCAGGCGATGGTCAGCTATACGAGTGCCGGGGAGGTATCGAGCGTTGGCATCAATGCGCGACCCTGGGCCAGCGGCCTCGTCGGTCTGCCTGACGGGATGTTCTGGGTCCAGATCAAGAGCGTTTTCCTGCTCTATGACAGCGTCACCGGAACGTTCCCAGGGGGACGGGTCCTGGCTGACTACACGAGGGTGTACGCGCAGACTCGTCAGACCGGCGTCGACGCGAACGGCGCCGTCTGGCAGGCGGGCCAGATGGGGCGTCCCGGTACCGGGGTGAGCCGGTTCTTTCGGCTGGACACCGGGCTGACGATCGCTCGCACACGGGCGTTCCCGACGGCTGAGGATGGCAGTCAGCTCCTGGCCAGTGGCGCACTCGTGGTGAGCAGCACCGGTGTCGTATGGGCAGGCGCCATCTCCGGCTCAGGAGCAACGTATCTCGTGCGGTTCCAGGCACTGCCGTAGACAACGGCCGCAGCGCAGTGATCGGTCGGAGCCCTGCGACCCGAGAGCGGGATGGAACTCCGAAGCTCAGTCGGCGCATTAAGCTGATGTGATGCGCGCGGGACTCGCTGGTCTTGTCGTCGCCCTGGCCCTGGTGGCCGCGAGCAGCTGCGGCCTGCGCCCGTCCTCCGCGTCGTCTTCCACCGCGAGCCGGGCGCCAGGAACATTGACGCCGAGCCCACCGAGGACATCATCGGTAAACGCGACGCCGACGGGTGGGCCAGCGACTTTCTTCTCCGTGGGCACCGGCTCGTTATCGGCGCTGTCGGTCTATAACTGGGAGGGCGGTCTGGTCGGGCACGGCACTGCCGCGGTGCCGCTCGGGTGCTGCACGGTCGTGCAGTCGCCTGACGGGTCAGTGCTGGACGTCGGCACGTCGACGGGCGCAGCGGTCCTGGGTCGCTTCGGAAACCTGGTTCAGAATCTGACGGGGCCGCTGGTTGACGGTGTCTGGGCTGAGGATGATGTTCACAGCTGCGTCATCCAGCAGGACGGGCGCGACAGCGCTCAGGGGAACCTGTACGTGGTCGGTCCCGGAAGCCAGAGCAGAAAAGTCGCGACCCTGAGCGGCTTCGGACCCCATGAAGGAACCGGAGTGCTCATCTGCAACGTCGCCGGTAACGTCGCCCTCCTGGCGACCAGCTTCATGGGAGAGGTGAAGGCGCTGATCAAGGTCCGCCTCAGCGACGGCACCACGGTCTGGGAGCAGAAAGCGAGTGCTTCCAATACTGCCTGCTTCCCTTCGCAGGTGATCTCCCAAGGTGACACATACGAGGCTTCAGGAAGTACCAGTCAGGGCGTCGTGTGCGATCTCGCCACGGGCAGAGTAGTGGCTCGTCTACAAGGGGAGCCCCTGGCAATCTCGTGGGCGGGCCACGTGGTGATCGAGTCGCTCTCCACCCCGCCCAACTCCTTCTCCTTGGAAGCCGTCGACTGGCAGACGGGAACCGTCCTATGGCGCAATCAATCCGCGGCCGAGCGGAATGGCCTGGTGCCTGAGGTCCAGGCACAAGACGAGCCGAATGCCGATGCCATCGCATTGACAACGGTGCCGAATCCCGGCGCCGATTTTTCTCAGGACCTCGCGGAGCTGTGGCTCATCCGGCCGGGGTATCCCGCGCTCGAACTGAGCAACCGGGCTGAACCGGGGGTTCTCTAACCCCGGCTCATCACCATCCCGAAGAGTTAGCGCGACTCCTCGTCGACGAGGCGGCGTAGTGTGGCAGCAATCTCCCACGGCGGCGTGTCAAGTAGTACGTAGTCCATGGCTCCGCAGTCAACCGCTCCGGCCTTGCGTTCGGGGCCAGCCGAGACACCGATCAGGACGACTCGCGTGTCGCCGCGCATTGCGATGAGACGGCGCGTCGCCTCGATGCCGCCCATCTCGGGCGTCGAGTAGCCGAGTAGGACCAGATCCGGCCGCAGCTCGGCGGCGATATCGAGCGCCTCTTCGCACCTGGACGCAACGCCTACCAACTCCACCTGCGGTACATGGGTGATCCAAGCTGCCAGACCTTTGAGTACGACGGGATGCCAATGCACGACCAAGAGCCGCCCAGTCGCCTCGGCAACGTCTTTGGACACGGCACCCCTTCGTACATCGGTAAGCGTACAACCAGCCGCGGTGCGGCGAGTGACGCCTTCGAAAGATGGGAAGGCTGCTACGATCAACGCTGGTGTGATCGCGGGCTGGCGCACTGGTGGGATCGCCGGAGGCGAGCGCGGCAAGCAGGGAGGATGGACATGAGATCTGAGCTACTCGGAGCCAGCCGTGGCGCCCCAAGGCGGCGTTGGTTGCGTCTGTTTGGTGTCCTGGTCGCATGCAGCACCTTCGTGAGTGCGAGCGTGATTTCGACGCGTGCCGCCGCAGGCGCTGCCGCTACCTGCGGCCCGAGCTTCACAGTCGCCACATCACCGCTGGTCAACGCACACGTGAGCTGGCTCAACGGTGTGGCGGCGGTGACGGACAACAATGTTTGGGCGGTCGGCGCAGAGGAGCCCACTGGACAGAACAACCAGCGAACCCTGATCGAGCACTGGAACGGCACGGCGTGGTCGGTGCAGCCCAGCGGAAACGAGGGCGGCTCCACCACCATCAACGAGCTGTCCGCCATCGCAGCGATCAGCGCGACAAACATCTGGGCGGTCGGCGACCACGGGAACCCCGCTCCGGAGACCCGCCGACCGCTGATTGAGCACTGGACCGGCAGCGCGTGGCACATCGTTCCAAATCCCGACCTTGGTGTCGGCGAGCACTTCCTCACTGGCGTCGCCGCCATCTCGGCGAGTGATGTGTGGGCCGTAGGCTATTCGGCGATCGACTCGGGTGAGGTCGATGTGCCGATCGCCGAACACTGGAACGGCACAGCCTGGTCCGCCGTCTCCGTGCCTGCGCCGGGGACCGGCCAGTTCGGTCCGGGCTCAACGCTTCAATCGGTATCCGGAAGTACCGGCTCGGATGTGTGGGCGGTGGGTGTCGAGGACCCGGTCGGCTCTGGCGCGCGCCCCTTGGTGGAGCACTGGAATGGGAAAGTCTGGAGCATCATGGCCACCCCGATCGTGGTCACCACTTGGGAGAACGAGTACTTGGAAGGGGTGACCAGCAAGGCGAGCAACGACGTCTGGGTCGTCGGGTCGCAGTCATATGACGGCCTCAGTGACTTCGCCACCCTCGTCGAACATTGGAACGGAACGGCGTGGAGTGTTGTGCCCAGCGCGGATCCGACCGGGTCCTCGTATGACCTCCTCAACGCCGTGTCCGAGGTCTCCGCCACCGATGTGTGGGCGGTCGGCGAGGACGACCTCACCGGCGCGCTCGGAACCCTGGTGGAGCATTGGAACGGCACTACGTGGACGGTCATCCCGAGCCCGAACCCAAGCACCTGGAGCCAGCTAAGCGGCGTCGCCGCATTGCCCCACAGCTTCGTGTGGACAGCCGGCCTCTACATTCCCCCTGCAGCGAACTGGAACTCTCTGATCGAGCAGGAGTGCGGCTGAGAGTTACCGGGTGGCTCGGGAGTAGTACGGACGTCTGACGAGATTGTGTGGACCAATGCTCGGCCCTATGGTCGCCGGTGGCGCTGGAGCCAGGCCGGCGCCACCGACATGGCCAACCTCGTTTGTCGCTGATATATCTCCTGGCAGGGTCAGAATCGCATCAAAACTGACCTCGACGGGGAGACCGGCGCATCGCTATCCGGCGTGTGACCGATGACATTAGTGACCGGCCCTCGTGCTTCGTCTTGGAGCGGTGATTGGGATCCGACGGCAATGACCGGTGATGGAGCATCAGCCCACGCGGCGACGAAGCAAGGCGAGGACCCCTGGGGTCGCAACCGACACAGGAGGTGCGTATGAGCCTGGCGG
>DAIQQM010000131.1:0-3593 GCA_036786805.1 Candidatus Dormiibacterota bacterium
GGTCGATCGAGGCCACGTATCGCCCGTTGATGCTCACGTTGCGGCAAGTCTATGCAGGAGTTCGCTTCGGCTGCAGGCCGTCCAGCGGCACCGCGCGTGCCGCTTCAGATCACGGCGCGGATCCCCTCGCACGCGAGTGCCGCAGGCCCGGCCTCGCAGCCTCGCTCACAGCGAGGTCGCGACCCAACCGTTACTGACCGGATGGGCAAACATGGCCCCATGGATGCCGAGCGCAGCGAGGCCCATCCTCACCACGGGATTGCGCCTAGCTCCCTGGACACGGCGCGGGCCGCATCCATCACGTAGTCGACGAATTCGGTCCGGGGACGGCGGTCGTCGCAGAGGCGCTCGATCGGTCCGGCGATCCCCATCGCGCCGACCGTCACCCGCCGGCGATCCTCGATCGGCGCCGCGATCGAGGCGAGCCCGTGGAACAGCTCGCCGACGTCGCTGGCCCAGCCGCGCTTGGAGATCTCCTCGAGCTCCTGACGAAACCGGTAGACGTCGGTCACCGTCGCGGGGGTGAAGCTGGCCAGAGGATGGTCCGCCAGCTCGGCCGCGATGTAGGCGTGGTTGGCGAGCAGCGCCTTGCCGAGCGCGGTCGCGTGCGCCGGCATCAGGCTCCCGACCTCGAGCGCCTGGCGGGTGTCGTCGGGCCGGAACACGTGGTGCACGATCAGCACCTGGTTCTCGTGCAGGGTCCCGATCCGGACGCTCTCGCCGCTCCGAGATGCCAGCCCGTCCGCCCAGTTCAGCGCGCGCGTCCGCAGCTCGTTGCCGTCGAGGTAGCTCGACCCCATGTGCAGCAGCGCGGGGCCGAGCTGGTACTTGCCCGATTCCCTGTCCTGCTCGACGAACCCGACCGCCTGGAGCGTCCTCAGGATGCCGTAGACGGTGCCCTTCGGGAGCCCCAGCTCACCGGCGAGCTCGGCGACCCCGAGCCGTCGCGAGCGCCCCGATAGCAGCCGCAGGATCGCGGCTGCCCGCTCGATGGATTGGATGCGCCCGGGCACTAGGGTTGTCGCTCAGAAACCGCCTCTACATGCCCAATTAGTAGTGCGAACGATGTTTGACATTGTCGCACCGTTTCCGTTATTGTCGCAACCCAGGCTCGTGGGTGGAGAGCGTCAGGTCCACAAGGAGGGTGCTTGCTGGGCATTATCCGTGCTGAAGTAACCGCGGGCGGCCTACCGTCGCGCCCTGCGGCCATGCCCGGTTCCCCGGTGCATCGGCACGGACTCAGACCAAGCATCCGGCTCCGCAACGGCGCCCGGACGACCTTCCCGGCGAGCGTCCTGTCATCAGTTCTGGCTTGAGGGAAGGGGCATGAAGAAGCTCATCAATTCGCCCGACGCGGTCCTTCAGGACGCGCTCCACGGCGTTGAAGCAGCACACGGCGACCGCGTACGGGTCATCTATGAACCAGCGGTCATCGTCCGCAAGGACGCGCCGGTCAAGGGCAAGGTCGGGCTCATCTCCGGGGGCGGCTCAGGCCACGAGCCGATGCACGGCGGCTACGTCGGTCCGGGCATGCTCGATGCCGCCTGTCCGGGGGAGGTGTTCACCTCGCCCACGCCTGACCAGATGCTCGAGGCGACGAAGGCCGTCGACGGCGGCGCCGGCGTCGTCCACATCGTCAAGAACTACACGGGCGACGTCATGAACTTCGACATGGCCGCCGACATGGGCAAGGGCGAGGACATCGAGGTCGAGACCGTGCTCACGAACGACGACGTCGCCGTCGAGGACTCGCTCTACACCGCCGGCCGCCGGGGCGTCGGGGTGACCGTGCTCGTCGAGAAGATCTGCGGTGGCGCTGCCGAGGACGGCCGCTCGCTCGGAGAGGTTGCCGAGCTGGGCCGCCGGGTGAACGCGCACGGGCGCTCGATGGGCATGGCGCTGACGCCGTGCATCACGCCCGCGTCGGGCAATCCGAGCTTCGAGCTCGCTGAAGACGAGGTCGAGATCGGCATCGGTATCCATGGCGAGCCCGGGCGCTTCCGGGAGAAGATCGGACCGGCGTCCCAGATCGCGGAGCGGCTGATGACCCCGATCCTCGAGGACCTGCCGTTCTCCTCGGGCGATCGGGTGCTCGCGTTCGTCAACGGGATGGGCGGCACGCCGCTGATCGAGCTCTACGTGATGTACAACGAGGTCGCGAAGATCGCCCAGGAGCACGGGCTGTCGATCGAGCGCAACCTGATCGGCAACTTCATCACGTCGCTCGAGATGCAGGGCTGCTCGATCACGCTGGTAAAGCTCGACGACGAGATGGTCCGCTACTGGGATGCGCCGGTGAACACCCCGGGCTTGCGCTGGGGCGTCTAGACACAGTGGCGATCACACGGGACGCCACCCTCGACTGGATGAACCGGTTCGCCGGCGAGATGGCCGAGCACCGCGCGGAGCTCGTCGCTCTCGACACCGCTATCGGCGACGGCGACCACGGGACGAACATGAACCGCGGCATGACCAAGGCGGTCGAGA
This sequence comes from Candidatus Dormiibacterota bacterium, assembly GCA_036786805.1. Taxonomy (GTDB): domain Bacteria; phylum Chloroflexota; class Dormibacteria; order Aeolococcales; family Aeolococcaceae; genus Palsa-851. The sequence continues at coordinate 2,488 of DAIQQM010000131.1, forward strand.
AGCTCGACGCCTCGGAGCAGGCCGACGCGGGCGCGGTGCTCAAGACCGTGGCGATGGCGCTCGTCTCGAGCGTCGGCGGGGCGGCTGGTCCGCTGTACGGGACGCTGTTCCTGCAGATGGGCAACGCGTTGGCGGGTCAGTCCGAGGTCGACCTGCCCGCCTACGCCGCGGCCTGGCGCAAGGGCCTCGAGGGGGTCCAGGCGCGAGGCAAGGCCGTGGCGGAGGACAAGACGATGGTGGACGCGCTGATACCGGCCGTCGCGGCTCTCGAGGCGGCGTCCGATCTCGACGGCGGTCTGCGCGCGGCTGCGCAGGCCGCCGAGGAAGGAATGAAGGCAACGACGCCGCTGCTCGCGCGCAAAGGACGTGCGAGCTACCTGGGCGAACGGTCGATCGGCCACCAAGACCCAGGCGCCACCTCCACTTACTACCTCTTCAAGAGCGCCGCCGAAGCGCTGGCGGACTGAAAGGACGGACATGCCGAAATACTCAGTTGCACTGGATCAGGGGACGACCAGCTCGCGAGCGATGGTGTTCGACCACTCCGGCCACGTCGTGGCGGTATCGCAGAAGGAGCACGAGCAGATCTATCCCAAGCCGGGCTGGGTCGAGCACGACCCGATGGAGGTCTGGGCGCGCTGCCAGGAGGTGATCGACGAGGCCGTGGAGAAGGCCGGGGCGGCCCGTGACGATGTCGCCGCGCTCGGCATCACCAACCAGCGCGAGACCGCGGTCGTGTGGGATCGCAACACCGGCGAGCCGGTTATGAACGCGATCGTCTGGCAGGACACCCGTACCGACAAACTCGTCGACGAGCTGTCGGCCGACGGCGGTCAGGACCGCTTCCGCACGAAGGTCGGCCTGCCCCTGGCGACGTACTTCTCGGGCCCGAAGGTTCGCTGGATCCTCGACAACGTCGACGGCGCCCGCGCGAGGGCGGAGGCCGGCGACCTGGTGTTCGGGAACATGGACACCTGGTGCATCTGGAACCTGACCGGCGGCCCCAACGGCGGTCTGCATATCACCGATGTGACGAACGCCAGCCGGACGATGTTGATGGACCTCGAGACGCTGGCCTGGGACGAGGACATCGCGGCGACGATCGG
>DAIQQM010000131.1:3693-5773 GCA_036786805.1 Candidatus Dormiibacterota bacterium
CGCTGGAGGCGACCGCGTTCCAGACCCGCGAGGTGATGGACGCGATGGAGTCCGACTCGGGCGTCACGCTGAACGAGCTCAAGGTCGACGGCGGCATGGTCGCCAACGACCTGCTGATGCAGTTCCAGGCGGACATCCTCGGGGTGCCGGTGATCCGTCCCGAGGTGCCCGAGACGACCGCGCTCGGCGCGTCCTACGCGGCGGGGATGGCCGTCGGGTTCTGGAGCAGCACGCAGGAGGTCCGCGACAACTGGGCCGAGGACAAGCGCTGGGAGCCGAACATGGATGCCGCCAAGCGCGACGCCTACTACAAGGAGTGGAAGAAGGCCGTCACGCGGACCTTCGACTGGGTCGAGTAGCCGGCGAGGGGCGAGTAACGTTGAAGGCGGTCCACCCGGGCCGCCTTCAACGGGATAGGCTGACACCATGGCCACGCTCAGCACCGACGTACTCGTCATCGGCGGCGGTGCCACGGGCGCGGGCGTGGCCTGGGACGCCGCGCTGCGCGGGTTCGACGTCGTGCTCGTCGACCGCGCGGATCTGGCCGAGGGGACGAGCGGACGCTTCCATGGTTTGCTGCATTCCGGCGGCCGCTACGCGGTGAAGGATCCCCGCGCCGCCGATGAGTGCATCGCCGAGAACCGCATCCTGAAGAAGATCACGCCGGACTCGATCGAGGACATCGGCGGGTTCTTCGTCACCACCCCGTTCGACGATCCCGCGTATGCCGACGTGTTCGCCAAGGGGTGCGCCGACACCGGCGTCGACTGCGAGGAGATCGATCCGGCCCAGGCCCTGCGCGAGGAGCCACTGCTCAACCCGGGCATCTCGCGCGTGTTCCGCGTCCCCGACGCGAACATCGACGTGTGGAAGACCGTGTGGGCGATGGCTCGAGGGATCCAGGCGCACGGCGGGCGCGTGCTGCCCTACCACGCGGTCGTCGCCATCCATCGGAGCGGCGATCAGGTCACCGGGGCCCGGCTGCGCGGTGCCGGGACCGGGGAGGAGATCGATGTCGAGGCTCGCGTGACCGTCAACGCGTCAGGAGCCTGGGCGGGTACGGTGGCGGACATGGCGGGGATCGAGGGCGTCCGCGTGCTGCCGGGCCGGGGGATCATGATCGCGATGAACCACCGGCTGGTGAATACCTGCGTCAACCGGTGCCAGATGCCGACCGACGGCGACATCATCGTGCCGATCAGGACCGTGTGCGTGATCGGGACGACCGACGTGAACACGGACGATCCCGACGACCACACGGTGCTTCAGTCGGAGGTTGATGCGATGCTCGACGACGGCGAGAAGCTCGTCCCGGGCTTCCGTGAGGCGCGTGCGTTGCGCGTGTGGACCGGCGTGCGCCCGCTGTTCGAGGACTCAAAGGCAGCCGATACCGACTCGCGCGATGTCACGCGCGCGCACGCGCTGCTCGACCACGCCGAGCGGGACGGCGTCACGGGGTTCGTGACGATCACCGGCGGCAAGCTGACGACCTTCCGCCTGATGGCCGAGGAGACGATGGACGCAGTCTCCAAGCACCTCGGCGAGGAGCGTCCGTGCATGACCAAGACCGAACCGCTGCCCGGGTCGGAAGACGGAGCGACCTACCACCTCGGCGAGCGGCTGGGCCGCAAAGAGTCCCACCTCGCCGACCAGCAGGTGATCTGCGAGTGCGAGATGGTCCCGCGCTGGAAGCTCGAGGAGGCGATCGAGCGCCGGGCGACCACCAACCTCGATGACATCCGCCGGCTACTCCGCCTCGGGATGGGGCCGTGCCAGGGCGGGTTCTGCATCTATCGCGCCGCCGGGATCCTGCAGGGGCTCGACGGGCTCACCGCCGAGCAGGCCGACGAGTCGCTGCTGCACTTCCTGCGCGAGCGATGGAAGGGCGTTTGGCCGATCCTGTACGGCGACCAGCTCCGACAGGCGCGACTCGACGACTGGATCTTCCAGGGCGTGCTCGACGTGGAGCATCTGCCGGCGCCCATTCCCGCACCGCCTGCCGATGCGACGGCGTCGTGAGGGGCGAGCTGAAATACGACGCGGTCGTGATCGGCGCCGGCACCGCGGGCCTCGTCGCCGG
>DAIQQM010000132.1:0-5750 GCA_036786805.1 Candidatus Dormiibacterota bacterium
AGGTCGTCGCGATCCTGGCGCTGATCATGGTGTCGCTGGGTCTGGCCGCGATCGCGGTGCTCGACACCGAGCGCTGGCGACCTCCCGGCATCGCGGTCCGGACTCGTCCCGGCGTGACGCAGGCGGCCGAGCCGCCCTCCGCGGTTCCGTCCGCGGTCGATTGACGATGAGCGGCGCGCCGGCGCACACCCTTCCTGAATCCATACGCGTCGTCCGGATCATCGCCAGGCTCAACGTCGGCGGACCGGCGATCCAGGCGATCACGCTGACCAGGCGTCTCGAGCCGCTGGGCTACCGGACCACGCTCGTGCGCGGTCGGGAGGAGCCCAATGAGGGCGACATGGACTACCTGGCTGACGAGCTCGCCGTCGCGCCTGTACTCGTGCCGACGTTGCGCCGCAGCCCGGGTTGGGGCGACCTCCGGGCGCTCACCGCCCTCGCCGGGATCATTCACCGCGAGCGTCCGCAGATCATCCACACGCACGCGGCAAAGGCGGGAACGCTCGGCCGCCTCGCCGGGTGGGCGTCGGGACTGGCGTCGGGCCGGCGACCGATCCTTATCCACACCTTCCACGGGCATTCGCTGACCGGGTACTTCTCGCCCCGTACCGCGTCGATCTACCGCCGGATCGAGCGGTCCCTCGCGCGCCGCACCGACGCGTTGATCGCGGTCAGCGGCGAAGTCCGCGACGAGCTCGTCGAGCTGGGCGTGGCGCAAGCCAACCGCTTCGAGGTCGTGCCGCTGGGGTTCGACCTCGAGCCATTCGGCGCCGGTGCCGACGAACGAGCCCGACGGCGGCATCGGTTCCGCGCCGAGTTGGGCATTCCGGCCGACGACCAGGTCGTCACGCTGATTGCTCGGCTCGTGCCGATCAAGCGGGTGGATCGTTTCCTTCGCGTCGCCCGGAATCTCGCCGCACAACGTCCGGGCGTGCACTTCCTCGTCGTGGGCGACGGAGAGCTGCGCGGAGCGCTCCAGGCGAGCTCCGAGGCGACCGCGTTAAAGGGTCGTCTCATCTGGGCGGGCTTTCGTCGCGACATCCCGGACGTCTGCTTTGCCAGCGACGCAGTCGTGCTGACCTCGGACAACGAAGGGACCCCCGTGAGCCTGATCGAGGCCCAGGCAGCGGGTACGCCGGTCGTCGCCGGGCGGGTCGGCGGCGTGGCCAGCGTCGTGAGGGACGGCATCACCGGATTCATCGTCGAACCGCGCGATGAGCACGGAATGGCGAATGCGGTTTCCCGCGTACTCGACGACGCCACGATGACCGAGCGCGCCCAGACGGCTCGCGAAGAGGTGGCGCGGGCGTTCTCGCTCGACGGGCTGGTCGAGCACATCGACGGGCTCTACCGGCGCTTGCTCCAATCGAAGGGCGCACGCGCGACGGTGCGATAGAGCGCGTCGTATCGCGGGATCCCGATCTCCCGCAACGACAGGTGCTTCCGAGCGGTCTCGACGCAGCGGGTCGCGGTCGTCGCGTCCGCGAGCATCGACGCAAGCTCGCAGGCTCCGGCCCGGTACGCTCGGCTCGAGAAGTCGCTCAACACGATGCCCGTGCCGGAGTCTTCGAGCAGCGGCCGGACGTCGCCGATGTCGGTGGCGACGACCGGCAGCCCGGCCGCCAGGCACTCTCCGATCTTCGTCGGCGACGTCGCAACCTTGGATGGGACAGGCCGGATCAATGCGATCGCGGCGTCGGCGGCGCTGAGCAGCTCGCCGAGGTGAGCATGTTCGACCGATGTGATCGTGTAGTCCGACGGATCGACGCCCCGGTGTGCGAGTTGCCTTTCGATCGCGCCACGGTCGGCTTGCGTGACCACCAGGAGGTGCAGCCCCGGGATCACATCTCGCGCGACGACGAAGAACTCGGCCATCTCGGCGTCCATGTACCAGCCACCCAGCTTCCCGACGTAAACGAGGACCGGTCGTGCATCGATGCCGAGCGTCCGTCGCACGGCGGTGCGGGCCGCTCGCTGGCTGGAGAGGCGCTCGACATCGGCGCAACACGGAATCACGAACACGTCATCGCGATTGCCGGCGCCAAACACCAGACGTCGTACGCGATGGGTCAACACGACGACTCCGGCGGCTCGCGAAATCGCCGCGCGCTCGGTGCGCTTTGTGATACGGAACGCGAGACTTCCGCTGCGCCATCTGCCGAGATCGACGTATTCCTCCGCCATCAGCCCGCGGATGTCGAAGATCAGGCGATGCGGCGCGAATCGGGCCGCGAGCATCGCCATCGCGGCCGGGACGTGATTACGCGCATGGACGGCGCCCAGCTTGTGTCGCCGCACCAGCCACACGCACGCAAGCGCGCCGCAGACCGTGTCGAAGGTCGTCGCGGGCAGCGACGGCCGCTTGTGGTAGCGAAGCCCGTGCCACCGCACCCCCCGGGCGCGCAACCGCTCCCTGAGCTCGGTGCGACGGGCGCGGGTGAGCGGCCTGGTTTCGAAGGTCAACAGGTGAATCGCGTGCCCGCGGCCGGCAAGCCCCTCGAGATAAGCCACCACCTGCGATTCGACGAGTGGATCGTCAAGCGACAGATAACAGAGGTAGAGCGATCGCAGCGGCGGCAAGTGCGTGGAGGGGACGGCGCGATGGGCGGAGTCTCTACGCTACTGCGTGACATGAGCGCTGACCCGGTCGCCGGAGGCTGGTAGCCCGGCGTGTGTGGGATCGCCGGGTTCGTGGGCAAGCCGTGGCCTACCGCCGAGGAGACCATCCGGGCACAGCTTTCGTGTCAGCGCCACCGCGGGCCGGATGCCGAGGGCGCCTTCGTGCACGGTCGAGGTGCGATCGGTCAGAACCGGCTTGCGATCATCGATGTCGAAAACGGAGACCCGCCGATCACGAATGAGGAAGGCACGATCGGCGTCGTCCTCAACGGTGAGATCTACAACTTCCGCGAGCTCCGCCTCGAACTCGAGAGCGAAGGCCACCGATTCGCGACCCGGTGTGACACCGAGGTCATCGCTCATCTGGCCGAGCGATGCGCGGCGGCAGAGCTGGCCCGTCGCCTCGATGGCATGTTCGCGTTCGCCGTCTGGAACGCTGCCGAACAACGGCTGATCCTGGCGAGGGACAGGTTCGGCAAGAAGCCGCTGTACTACTGCGCAGCCGGCAGCGCGCTGGTGTTCGCCAGCGAGATCAAGGGAGTGCTCGCCCATCCCGGGGTGTCCCGCGATCTCGACCCCGCCGCGATCCCCGCGTACCTGACGTTCGGCTACGTCCCGACTCCGCGGACGTTCTTCGCCGGCATCCAGAGCCTGCCGCCGGGGCACGTGCTGACGGTCGATGCCGGCGCTCCACCCAGGTTGGAGCGTTACTGGACACCGTCGCGCCGTCCCCCCAGGTCGGGTCGTGCTGCGGTTTCGCTTGAGGAAGCCGGGTCCGAGTTGCGCCGTCTTCTCACCGAAGCGGTGGCGCGGCGCATGGTTGCGGACGTGCCGATCGGGGCGCTCTTGAGCGGTGGCGTCGATTCCAGCGCGGTGGTCGCGACGATGGCCCGCCTCAACCCTGGACGGGTCTCGACATTCACGATCGGGTTCGACGGCGCCGACGGATACGACGAGCGGCCGTTTGCCGAGATGGTCGCCAGGCGCTACGGGACAGATCACCACGAGTTCGTCGTCAGGCCGAACGCCGTGGACCTGGTGGAGAAACTCGTCTGGCACCACGACCAGCCGTTCGGCGACTCGAGCGCGATTCCGACCTATGTCCTGGGAGAGCTGACGCGCGGCCACGTCACCGTCGCCTTGTGCGGAGACGGTGGCGACGAGCTGTTCGCCGGATATGAGAGGTTCGCGGCTTCGCTGGCTGTCGGCGCCTACAAATCGATTCCGCGTCCGCTCCGCACGCTCTCCCGGCACGCTCTCGCGCGGCTCCCGGGTGGTGCCCTGCGCGGCCGGGTCGGCAACGTGCGGCGCTTCGCGGCCGTCGCCGAAAGCGGGATGCCTGACGCCTACCTCGACTGGATCAGCTTCATCGACGAGCCGGCGCGGCGCGCGTTGCTCGAGGACGCCGACCCGTGGGCTCGGCGTGATTTCGCCCGCCTGTGGAACTCCACCAGCGCCTTGCGACCGCTGGACCGCGTGCTCGATCTGAATCTGCGCACGTACCTGCTGGACGACCTTCTCGTCAAAGCCGATCGGATGAGCATGGCCCACGGCCTCGAACTGCGCTCGCCGTTTCTCGACGCCGAGCTCGCGAGCTACGCGATCCAGCTACCTCCCCGGTTGAAGATCGGCGGCTTGACCCTCAAGCGCGCGCTCAAGCACGGGCTGCGCGCCGATCTTCCGAAGGAGATCCTCCGGCGCCGCAAGCACGGTTTTGGCGTTCCGCTGGATCGTTGGTTCCGCGATGACCTGAGCGGCTACGTCGACGACATGCTCGGTGCGCCCGGCGCTCGCATTCGCCGCTACGTCAGGGGCGACGCCGTCGATGCGCTCCTCGCCGAGCATGCCGCCGGCACCCGGCAGCGCGGCGGAGCGCTGTGGACGCTCCTCACGCTCGAGGTGTTCCTTCGCCGTGAGGGCTGGTAGTGATGCCGCAGCTCATCAGGCCCGACGTGCCTGCGGTGAAACGGGCGGTGGCATCGGAGCCTTGATCGCGGCCGAGAGGCCCGCCCACCGGAGCCCCGCCTGCGCGCCGGTCGGGTAGATCGAGTACGTGTCGTCGCCGGCCTGACCGTAGGTGCCCGGGAACGACCACCACAAGATCAGCTTCGGGTGGGCGTGCAGGACGATCTCGTTGCGCAACTCGAGTTGCGCAACTCGGCTCGGGTATTGCAGTGCGGCGTAGCAGGCCAAATTGTCTTCGCCCGAAGAGCAGGCGCCGACGGCGGTGCCGTCCTCGATGTTGTCGCCCCAAGTGAATGCCTGGAGGATAAACGCGGACTGCTTGTGCGCGGTGGCTGCGGCCTGCTGGGCCCGGCTCGCCGTCTGCGCGACCGAGTTCCAGGCTCCGCGGTGCGCGTCGACCGGTAGAAGCGAGGTCGTCGTGACGGGGTAGATCTCGGTGCCGATCATGTCGGCGATCCCTTCGTACTCCTGTGACTGGCCGAGGCCGAACGATCCGATCAGCACCGTGTGCCGCGGATCGCTCTGCTTGATCTGCGAGACATACGCGGCCACGCCGGCTCGATCGCCCGGCGAGAGCATCGAGTCGTCGGCCGCGTAATAGCCGTACGTGCCGGGCAGTGCGCCGAGCCAGCCGATCAGGTAGGAGAGGAGCGGACCGTTCTGGTTGCACCCACATCCGGTGGCGAAGGCGGGAAAGTAACCTGCCATGTCGGTGCTCGAGGGCGCCTCCTGCCACCAGCCCGGGTTACTCAGCTCCCACATCACCGACATGCCAAGCGCGTGAGCGGCCGCGGCATATTCCATCAGCGACGTCAGCGACGCGCCCCATCCCGGAACGACGACAACCCTGATCCCGCCGGCGCGCATCACGGTGAGCCGCTGGGTGCAGAGCGGCATCGTCGTATCCAGCGGGCAATTCTCGAAGATCCCCTCGAGTGGCGCGGTCGCTGCGACCCGAGCGCGAGAGCCGCCGCGGGACCGACTGCCGACGGCGCGGTGAGAGCCCGGACGGACGCGACCGCCGACGGCCGCGCGAGTGCCGACCCAGACGTGTGGTCCGCTCGATGGCGGAGCGCTCACCTTCGCTCCATCGCTGACGGAGGCCAGGGCCGCGACGATCGAGGTCAGCACCAGCGCGGCGAGCAGCCCGGGCCGCAGCCCGGGCC
>DAIQQM010000037.1:0-18428 GCA_036786805.1 Candidatus Dormiibacterota bacterium
TCGCGACCAGCGCGCTGACCACGCACCACGTTCCGTAGATGTGGTTCACGCCCCACCGTCCATACCAGGACCCCCAGGGGCGCTGCGTGGCGCGGAGGTACGCGAGCGCCCTCGGCAGATCGCGGTCATCGGGGTCGCAGCCGGCACCCGCGAGCATCTCGATGACGTGCGCCGTGACGTCCTCGGACGGCGGATCGAGCATCGCGCCGAAGTCGGCGAAGGGCAGCTTGTACACGAGCGCTCGCGTGTTGTCCTTGTCGAATGCGGCCCACGCGCCGTTGCGTGATCGCATGGCCCTGCACCACCGCACCGCGTCGGCGACCGGCTTCGACACGCGCTCGGGATCGCCGGATTCCAGCAGCGCGAGGACGACGACGGCTGTGTCGTCGACGTCGGGGTACAGGTCGTTGTCGAACTCGAACGCCCATCCACCACACGTGTCGAGCGGCACCTTGACCTGCCAGTCACCACCACCGCCGATCTGCTCGGCAAGCAGCCAGTCCACGGCGCGGCGCAACGCCACGTGCTCGCGCGGAATCCCCGCCCTGCGAAGCGCCAGCATCGCCCACGCCGTGTCCCACACCGGCGACATGCACGCCTGGAGCCGCCACCCGTTCTCGTCATCGATGGCGAACCGGCGGAACCCCTCGAGGCCGCGGCGCATGACCGGGTGATCGAGTGACATGCCCTCGAGGTTGAGCGCGATCAGCGAGTACACCCATGGCGGCTGGATGCCGCCCCAGCCGCCGTCCGCCTCCTGGTGCTCGGTGATCCAGCGCACGAGCTTGCGGCGCGACCCCGCGCGACCCGGCTGGCGGGGAAGACGGTCGTAGACCTTGAGCGCGCGGTCGAGCCACAGGAAGGCCCCCGACCCGGGGACACGATGCATGCGGTGCTCGCTGCCGGGAGCGATCACCTCGCTGACGCCGACTCCGAGGTCGCGCACCGGTCGCCGCGTGATGACGATGAGCAGCGGTGCGATGGTGCCGCGAGCCCAGCACGCGAAGTCGTAGAGGTTGAGCGGCGCCCACGCGGGGAGTCGCACCAGCTCCGGCGGCATGCTCGGCACGCCGTCCCACGGGTAGATACCGAAGAGCGCAAGCCAGATCTTGGTGAAGACGCGCGCCTCGACGAGCCCACCCTGGTCGAGGATCATGCGCAGCGCCATGCGCATCGCGGGTTGCGCGGCATCGACCCCGAGGACGCGCAGTGCCACGTACGCCTCGATGGTCGTGCTCAGGTCGCCCGGACCGTCGTGATACAGGGCCCATGTCCCGTCCTCGCGTTGCGCACCGAGGATGTGACGGATCGCGCCGTCGCGAATGTCGTCGTGCGAGGCGCCGAGAAAACGGAGGAGGAGCACGTGCTCAGCGGTCATCGTCACGTTGGTCTCGAGCTCGCCGCTCCACCACCCGGCCGCATCCTGATGGTCGAGGAGCCAGTCGACGGCCGAGCGAAGCGCCTCAGACGGCACGGGCCACCTCCTGCGTCGAACCGATCGCTCCCCTGGCGGCGAACGACGACCATCCGGCCGCATTGCTGAAGAGCGTGAGCGCCGCGGTGCGACCACTGCGCACTGCTGATTCGATCGTCGCCGGCCACCCGGTGTCGGTCCACGCTCCCGCGATGACGAGGTTGGAGCAGGCGGTCGCCGGGCCGGGCCGGCGCACGCCCGGAGCGGGGATGAATGTGGCTTCGGGGTCACGCGTTGCGGCGCCGCGCACCAGGCGAGCCCGCGCCGCCTCGGGCAGCACCGACGCCAGCTCCCGGCGGCCGAGCTCGACGAGGTCACGCTCCGGGCGCTGAACGAGATCCTCAGCCGCACTCAGGCTGCAGCACACGTAGCCGGGCGACTTCTCGAAGACCCACTGCACCGGCGAGTCGAGCACCGCGGCGAAGTCGCAGCCGAGCACCGGCCGGTCGTACCAGAGATGCACGTCGACGATCGGCATGGCGGCGAAGGCGTCGAGCCCGTCCACGCCCGATGCGGGCGCATCGCCGAGGATCGCGCCGAGCCGTCTGGGTGGCACGGCGATGACGCAGGCGTCGCACGCGGCGCCGGCCCCGCCGCTCAACTTCACACCGGTCACGCGATCGCCCTCGCGGTGCAGGCCGACCACCGCCTGACGGAGGTGCACGCCGTCGAGGCGCGCCGCAGCGGCCTCCGCGAGCCGTGCGAGCGGCACCGTGAGGTACGCGATGCGCGCAGCGTCGCGATCACCGAGAAACGCTGTCCGGATGACGAAGAGCCCCATCTCCGCGGACACTCGGTCGAGCGGCGCGTTCAGTGCCGGCACGAGGAACGGCTCCCAGAACGCCCGGAGTGCACGCGCGCTCTGGTGATGCCGCCGCAACCAGGCGGCCATGTCGCCCCCGGGCGTCACGTCGGTTCGCGCGGCGACCAGCGCGCCTCCGACCTGGAGGCGGTCGAGCGTGGTCAGGTGCGGGTAGCGGGCGAACCCCGCCACCAGGTGGAGCGGTGCCGGCAGCGATGACGCGCGCAGGCGGGCGGGCGGACGTTTACGGGAGAGCACCGCCACCTCGAATCGAGGTTGCACGTACAGCGAGTCGGTGAGACCCAGCTCCTCGATCAGGTCCATCGTTGCCGTGCAGCACGCGAGCACCACGTGCTGGCCGCAGTCGACCTCGTGACCGTCCACCTCGAACGAGGTCGTCTTGCCGCCCAGGAGCCGGGAGCGCTCGTACAGGTCGACCCGCCAGCCGCGCCTCGCGAGCGCGAGTCCCGCGCTGAGGCCGGCGAGCCCGGCCCCGACGACGGCGACGCGTGGCTCCCGCGTCATACCGCAGCCAGCCACGAGCGGGCCATGACGCCGAGCTTCGCCGCCGTGGAGAGCCGCGCTCGGCCGCGCAGGGGCAACTCCGGCGCCGCCTCGATCCGGTCGAGGATGCCGAGGTAGATCCCGGCCATGGTGCGGACGCAGACGGCCGGCTGCTTCGGGATCGACTCGGTCACGCGAATCCCGGATGCGTGCAGCTGCCGTGCGCGAGCGATCTGCATCGCCATGAACGCGTTCCATCCGGCCGCAACCCTGCCGTCGAGGATGTGACCCTCGGTGATGCCGAACGCCGCGAGCTCGTCCAGGGGCAGATAGATGCGTCCGCGCGAGGCGTCCTCCTGCACGTCGCGCAGGATGTTGATCAGCTGCAACGCGACTCCGAGATCGTCGGCGTGTTCCAGGGCGACGGGGTCACGAAAGCCGAAGATGCGCACGCACATCCGTCCGACCACTGACGCGACCAGGTTGGCATAGGAGCGCAGGTCATCCCACGACTCGTAGCGCGTGGTGGTCAGGTCCATCGCGACGCCGTCGATGAGCATGTCCAGCTCGGCGAGGGGAATCGAGTGACGTCGCATCGCGATCGCGAGCAGCCCCATGATCGGATCGGTGCTGTCACCCGGGCGGGTCTCGCGAAGGCGGCGGCGGTGGCGGTCGAGGCGCTGGTCGCGCGACGCTCGACCATCGAGATCGGCGTCATCGTCGACCTGACGCGCGAAGTCGTAGAGCGCGTAGATGGACGTGCGTTGCCGGCGGGGCAGCGCGATGAATCCCCAGTAGAAGTTCGCCGCCTCACGGCGCGCCATGTCCTCGCAGTAGCGCTCCAGGGCGCGGACGTCGGGGAGCGGCGAAGCGTCAAGCACGCGGATCTCTGGCCGGTTGCGCCGGCATCGGCACCTCATTGGCGTGACCCCGGCGCACGCCTGCCGACAAGGCGGCAGCGAGTATTCGCGCCCGCGCCGGGCGGTCGACGACCGGGCGGCGTGTCGCGGTATGAAAGCCGGCGGCGGCGACGGCGTCGAGGATCGCCTCGCCTCCGAGGCGATAGAGCGCGAGCTGCACACGCAGCCGCGCCGGTGCCATCGCCTCCAACGCGACGCCAGACGCGAGCAGGGTCCGTGCTCGATCGCACATGGAGCGCGTGGCTCCTTCCACGCCGTGCTCGCGAATCTCACTCTGGAGCAGGTACGTGCGTCCCATCCGGCGGTCGACGGATACGTCCTGCGCGAAGTTGGCGAGCTGAAGCCCGATGCAGACGTCGTCGCTCAGGGCCACCGCGGCGGGGTCACGCATGTCGAAGAGGCGGAGCACGATGCGGCCGACGGGCGCGGCGGAGTGCGTGCAGTAGCCGCGCAAAGCGGGCCAGTCCTCGTACGTGTCGATGCGCTGGTCCTGCAGGTTGGCGTCGATCAGGTCGACGAACGGCTGCGCGTCCAGGCCCCAACGGCGAACCGTGTCCTCGAGGGCGACCAGGACCGGATGCGTGCGCTCGTCGTGGTCGAAGCTCTCGCGTGTCTCATCGCGCCAGCGACGCAGGCGGCGCATCGCGACCGCGCGGTCACCGCTCTCGTCCCCGAGGTCGTCGGTGAACCTGCAGAACGCGTACACCCGAGTGAGATCCCGACGCAGTGATCGCGGGGAGAGTCGCGACGCGACCGTGAAGTTCTCGTAGTGGCGCACCAGCTCGCCGCAGTACGCGTCCGCCGCCTGGAGTGACACCGCGCGACCCATCAGCGCGCCTGCCCATCGCAGCGGACCAGGCGGGCTTCGGTCCTCAGGTCGGCGACTCGACTCGCGCCGACGCAGAACATCGCGAGCCGCAGTTCCTCGAGGATCACCATGACGGTCTCGTCAAGGGAATCATCGCCTCCGGCCGCGGCGCGCACGAGCGGCCCAGCCATGCCGGCGGAGTCGGCGCCCAGCGCCAGCGCCTTGGCGACATCGATCCCGTCGCGTACGCCACCGCTCGCGATCAGCACACCACTCGGTGCTGCGCTGCGCGCGCGGATCAACGCCTCGGTCGTCGGAATGCCCCAGCCGGCGAAGGATGCGGCGACGCGAGCGCGCACCGGGTCGCTCATCCGATGACGCTCGACCTCGCTCCACGATGTCCCGCCCGCGCCGGCGACGTCGACCGCGGCCACGCCGGCGTCGAAGAGGCGGGTCACCAGGTCTTCCGCGATGCCCCAGCCAACCTCCTTGACGATCACCGGCGCACCGAGGCCCGCGCACACCCCGGCGATTCGCGAGAGCAGTCCCGCAAACCCGGTGTTGCCAGAGGCCTGCAACGCCTCCTGCAGCGGATTCAGATGGAGCACCAGCGCATCCGCGCGCAGCGTCCGGAGCAGGTGGCGGCATTCGTCGACACCGACGCCGAGGTTCAGCTGCACGGCGCCGAGGTTGGCGAGCAGCGGCACATCCGGCGCCAGCTCGCGAACGTCAAAGGTCGGCAGGACATCGGGATGCTCGAGCAGCACGCGGCACGAGCCGAGCCCCATGGCCAGCCCGTGCGCCTGCGCCACGCGGGCGAGCCGCTGGTTGATGACCCGGGTCTGCTCCGTGCCGCCGGTCATACACGAGACCAGCAGCGGGGCGTCGACGCGGTGGCCGAGCAGGCTCGTCCCCAGCGTCACCTCGTCGAGGTCGATCTCCGGGAGGGCGCGGTGGATGAAGCGCCAGCCGTCGAACCCGGCGTCGATGCCCTTGGCGGCGACGTCCTCGTCGAGGTTGATGCGCAGGTGCTCGTCCTTGCGCGAGGCCGTGCGCGATCCGGTGCTCGCGTCGCTCCTCGAGTCAGCGGTTGCGTTCAGCAACATGGATCGCGAGGTCCGCAAAGTCGGTGATGGCCTGGTCGGGGAGCCCGGTGAGCGCGGCGATGGCGTCGCGGGCCAGCACCATCGGGACCCCCGCGGTCAGAGCCGGCCCGCCGAGGTCGTCGAGCAGCGCGCGCAGGCGAAACTCCCCGCCGGGCTCGCGCTCGCGGAAGAGCCGCCGCAGCTCGCGACGCCGAACAGGTGTCGCGACCTCATATGCCGCGACGACCGGGTAGGTGAGCTTGCGCCGGCGGAGGTCGCCGCTCCGGCCCTTGCCGGTGACCTGAGGGTCGCCCCATGTGCCCAGCCAGTCGTCGCGAACCTGGAACGCGAGGCCGAGCAACCTGCCGGCGGCGTCGAAGCGCTCGGCCACCGCTCGAGGCGCTCCCGCGAGCACGGCCCCGGCAGCCATGGCGGCGCCGAGGAGCGCTCCGGTCTTCATGGTCACCAGCCGCAGGTAGGTGGCCTGGGACGCACCGGCCCGGCCCTCCAGCGAGAGATCGAGGCACTGACCCTCGACAACCTGGACCACGGCCGCGCTCAGCAGGTGCGCGGCGCGCATCCTCCGGCCGGGGCGCGGGCCGGGTGCGAGCAGTCCGCTCAGCGCGGCGGCGAACATCCCGTCGCCGGCGTTGATGCCCTGCTCGGTTCCCCAGATCGTCCACACCGTCGGGCGGTGGCGGCGGAGCTGGTCGCCGTCCTGGATGTCGTCGTGGATCAGCGTGAAGTTGTGGATGAGCTCCACGGCGACTGCTGCCGGCAGCGCCCACTCGGGATCGCCGCTGAGCGACTCGCACGCCCACAGGGCGAGGGCGGGACGGATCCGCTTGCCGGCGGACTCGTTCGCGGGGCGCCCGGTGGCGTCGGTCCACCCCATGTGGTAGGCGGACATCTGCCGGAGCAGTCCGCGAGTGCGTGGACCCGTCTTTCGGAGCCCGGCATCGAGAAGTCCGGTGTGCCGGTCGAGAAGCGCCGGCTGCCCCTCGATCGGCGGCGACGCATCGATGTCGAGAACACGTTCCGCCATGGGCCTCCCCCTGCAAGGAAGCTTTCTACGTCGTAACTATCGTCGAATGGTAACCAACGGGATTCTGCGGCGGCAAGCACGTCAAACGCCGCGCGTCACTCCTCGACAGCTGCCGGCAGGACCACCTGGAACTCGGTACCGCGGCGCGGCTCGGAGGTCACCGTCACCGTCCCCCCGTGCGCCTCGACCACGTGCCGGACGATCGCGAGGCCCAGCCCGGAGCCCTCGCCGTCGCGCTGCCTCGAGCTGTCCGCCTTCCAGAAGCGCTCGTAGATCCGGGGCAGGTCGGCCGGCGTGATCCCGACTCCCGTGTCACGGCAACGGAGCACGATGTGGCCCGCGCTTCCCGGCGCCGCACTGATCGTGATCACGCCTCCGGCCGGGGTGAACTTGATCGCGTTGTGCGCAAGGTTGCGAAGGACCTGGCCGAGATGCGAGGCGTCGCCGATGAGGTCCGGCGTACCCGGCTCGACGATCACCTCGAGCGAGACGCCCTTGCTCTCGGCGAGCGGGCGGAGGCGGTCCAGGCTGCCCATCAGCCTGGCGATCGAGACGCGCTCGCTGGCCATCGGCCGCAGCCCGGACTCGATGGTGCTGAGCTCGAGCAGCTCCTCGACCATCTGCGCCATGTGCGATGCCTCCTGCCCGATGCGCCGGACGAAGTCGGCGGCAGCGCCGGGATCCTCGAGGCCACCGTTCGCCAGCGTCTCGGCGATGAGCTGGACGGCCGTGATCGGCGTGCGCAACTCGTGCGACACGTTACTGACAAAGTCGCGCCGAACTCGCTCGAGATGGTGCACGCGCGTCTCGTCGCGGACCATCAGCACGGTCGCCACCTCGCCGCTCAACGCGATCGCTCGCGCGTTGAAGTCGCGGTCGTGCAGCGTGATCGCGCGTTCCTCGACTCGCCCGCTCTCACGCGCCGCGTCGAGCAGGCGGATGAGGCGGTAATCGACCTCGCCGGCCACGAAATCCGAGCCCTCGACGAGCTCGAGTCCGAGCAGCCTGCGGGCCGCCTCGTTGGCAAGCAGCACATGGCCCTCTGCATCGAGACCGACGATGCCGGGGTCGAGGAGGAGTCCCACCGCCCGCAGCACGTCGATGCTGCCGGTGCCTGAAAGTAACTCGACGACGCCCAACGCCTCCACCTCGGCGAGTATAGGCTCGTGCGGCGGCGGCCATCGAGGGGAACCGCTAAGCTCGTTGCATGGCGCCCACCGTCGCCAAACGTATCCTCGTGGTCGAGGACGAGGACGCCATCCGCGAGACCTTGCGGTACAACCTTGCGCGGGAGGGCTACCAGGTCGTCGAGGCCGCCACCGGGCCGGATGCGCTCAACGTCGCCCGAGCCGAGCGTCCCGACCTGATCCTTCTCGACGTGATGCTGCCGGGGCTGAGCGGCCTCGAGGTCTGCCGGGTGCTGCGCCAGGAGTCGTCGACGCCGATTCTCATGCTCACCGCCAAGGGGACCGAGGTGGACAAGGTGGTCGGGTTGCAGCTCGGAGCCGACGACTACGTGACCAAGCCCTTCTCATTCAATGAGCTGCTCGCCCGGATCACGGCGCTCCTCCGCCGCTCGGACATGAGCGCCCGGCCCACCGGTGCGCCGGAGCTCGAGGAGTTCGACGGCTTCCGGATCGACCGCGCCGCGCGCACGATCCACGTCGACACGGTGGAGCTCCGGCTCGCCCCGAAGGAGTTCGACCTGCTCTCCCTGCTGCTGCGCAACAGCGGGCGGGTGCTGTCCCGCCAGGCGATCATCGCGGCGGTGTGGGGCAACCGCTTCTACGGCGATCCCAAGACCGTCGACGTCCACGTCAGGTGGCTCCGAGAGAAATTCGAGCCCTTCGCGCAGATCCCCTTCCGGATCACCACCGTGTTCGGTGTCGGCTACCGCCTCGATCGAATCGGCGCGATCGACCAGTCCCCGTAAACTCGACCCCAGCATCGGAGGAGACGCGTGGACGCAGCGGTCATCGGCGGTGGTGTCATCGGTCTCTCGGTGGCCTGGCGGGCCGCGCGAGCCGGCCTCAGCGTGGCCGTCGTCGATCCCGATCCCGGATCCGGCGCATCCAGATTCGCGGCGGGGATGATCGCGCCGGTCGGGGAGGCGGAGTTCGGCCAGGAGGCCGTCGTCACGCTGAACCGCGACTCCGCGGCGCGCTACCCGTCCTTCATTGCCGAGCTCGAGCTCGACGCCGGCCGCTCGGCCGGGTACCGCCAGACCGGGACGCTCCACGTGGCCGTCGATGCCGATGAGCAGATGGCGCTCGAGCGGCAGTTCCGCTACCGGCAGGACCTCGGGCTCCCCGTGAAACGGCTGACGTCGCGCGAGACCCGCGAACTCGAGCCGGGCCTCGCGCCGTCGATCCGCGGCGGCATGCTCGTCGAGTCCGATCACCAGGTCGACCCCCGCTCCATGGTCCCGACCCTGCTCCAGGCGTGCAGCCGCCTCGGAGTGCAGATCCATCGCAGCCGCGCGTCGCTGATCGTCGAGGGCGGTCGTGCCAGGGGTGTGGGTCTCGACGGCGGCGAGCGGCTGGAGGCGTCTCACGTGGTCCTCGCGGCCGGTTGCTGGTCCGGTGCCGTTCGCGGCGTGCCCGACGACGACGTCCCACCGGTGCGCCCCGTGAAGGGCCAGATCCTCCGGCTGCGGGGGGCGCCCGAGATGATCACGCGCACCATCCGCGGCGGCGCCGTCTACATGCTTCCAAGAGGTGACGGCCGTCTCGTCATCGGAGGGACCATGGAGGAGCGCGGATTCGACGCGTCGGTGACCGCGGGGGCGGTGTACGAGCTGCTCCGCGAGGCGCGGGCGCTGGTTCCCGACGTCGCCGAGCTGGAGCTGGTGGAGGCGTCGGCCGGTCTGCGCCCCGGCTCCCCGGACAACATGCCCATGGTGGGGGACTCGACGACGCCCGGGCTGATCATAGCCACCGGCCATTTTCGGAACGGGTACCTGCTCGCTCCGGCCACCGCCGATGCCGTCGCCGCGGTGCTCGCCGGGGGCACGTGGCCCGAGGCGACCCGTCCCTGGTCGCCGGAACGATTCCGCCGGACGGCCGAGGTCGGGGCATGATCATCGTGGTCAACGGCGAGAGCCGCGAGGTGGCCGAGGGATTGGGCCTCACCGATCTGCTTCGCGAGATGGAGCTGCCACCTGAGCAGCGCGGCATCGCGGTGGCGAGAAACGGTGACGTGGTGCTTCGGGCGAGCTGGCCGGACACGACGCTGCTCGCCGGCGACCGTCTGGAGATCCTCCATGCCGTCCAGGGTGGCTGATGTGGATGACCTCCTCGTCATCGCCGGAGAGCGATTCAGCTCGCGACTGATCATGGGCACGGGCGGGGCTCCGAGCCTCGACATCCTGGAGCGGGCGCTCGAGGCCTCAGGGACGCAGATCGTGACCGTTGCGCTTCGCCGACTGGACCCCTCCGGCGCGCAGTCCTTCCTTGCGGTGGTCGCGCAGTCGGGGCGGCGGATCCTTCCCAATACCGCCGGCTGCTTCACGGCCCACGACGCGGTGACCACCGCCCGGCTCGCTCGCGAGGCGTTCGAGACCAACTGGATCAAGCTCGAGGTGATCGCCGACGAGGACACGCTCCTGCCCGACGGTGCGGAGCTGCTCGTCGCAGCCGAGCAGCTGATCGACGACGGTTTCGTGGTGCTCCCCTACGCGAACGACGACCCGGTGCTCTCGCGGCGGCTCGAGGATCTCGGCTGTGCCGCCGTGATGCCACTCGGCGCGCCGATCGGCAGCGGATCGGGCATTCGCAACCCGTACAACCTCCGGATCATCCGCGAGCGAGCCGGCGTCCCGGTCGTGCTCGACGCCGGAGTGGGCACCGCCTCGGACGCCGCCATCGCCATGGAGCTGGGGTGCGACGCCGTGCTGGTCGCGTCGGCGATCACGCGCGCGGCGGAGCCGGTGCTCATGGCACGGGCGATCGGCGCCGCGGTGGAGGCCGGACGGCTCGCGTTTCGGGCGGGACGGATCCCCCAGCGGCTCTACGCGGAGGCGTCGACATCGTGGGAAGGCCTGGCGGACCTCGGCAAGCGTCCCAAGGTGGTGTCCAAGCTCGATGATGCCGGGTCCGCGTGACCTGAGGCGGGAGCGCCTGGCGCGGGCCCGCCTGTACGTGGTCACCGGGGCCCGCGACGAGCAGGGCGACCTCGCCAGGTTTCTCGACTCGGTGCTGGAAGCGGGTGCGGACATCGTGCAGTTGCGCGAGAAGGACGCAGAGGCGGGGGACGTCCTTTGCTGGAGCACGGAATTCCGTGCCGCCGCGGACCGGCACGACGCCCTCTTCGTGGTCAACGACCGGCCGGACATCGCGGTCGCAGCCGGCGCCGACGGCGTCCATCTCGGCCAGAACGACCTCCCGGCAGCGTGGGCGCGGCGCGTGGTCGGACCTGATCTGCTCATCGGGCTGTCGACCCACTCGCCGGCGGAGTTCGACGCCGCGGCGCGGGAGGCCGATTACCTGTGCGTCGGTCCGCTCTACGCGACACCCACAAAACCGGGCCGGCCGGCGACCGGACTCGACATCGTTGGCCATGCGGCCGAACGCGGACGAGACGGCTTGGACCAGCGTCCCTGGTTCGCCATCGGCGGCATCGACGCCGGGTCACTCCCGGGGGTCGTCGCCGCCGGAGCCGAGCGCGTCGTGGTCGTGCGGGCGGCCGCTTCGACCGACCCGGGCGCCGCTGTCAAGGCACTTCTCGCGGGCCTCGGCAACTCTGGGAGTTCGCAAGGGGTTTCCGATCGGCGTCACCGGCCCATCGGGCAGTGACCGCCTGAGGCTTCAACCGTTAAGCGCTCCTTAACCCGCTCGCTGTGTCGCCGTTAACCATTCGATCGGCACGATAGGGCGGTGCAGTCGCCAGGACGGCGGATTGGAATTGGGGCACTGAGGGCTGACATGACCGTCGAGATCGAATCCTTGTTGACTCATGAGCGCTCATTCTGGCGTCGACGTCGGAACGTTCAGGGTGCGCTGACACTGCTTGTGGGGACGTCGTTCCTCGCCGCCTGTGGATCTTCGAGCACCCCCGCGACGTCGGCACCGAGCGCTACTCCCACGCCCGTCTGCACGGGGACCACCGCGAACCCCGGGTATACGAACGGGCTGCCGACGGTGGCCGGCCAGGCGACGACACTGAGTGGGGCGGGCTCAACATTTGTCGCGCCCATGATGTCCGTCTGGACGAAGGCATACGCGACCGCCAATAGCGTGCAGGTCGCTTACCAGTCGGTCGGCTCAGGCGCCGGCATCGCGCAGCTTCAGGCAGAGACCGTCGACTTCGGCGATTCGGATGCGTACATGAAAGACTCCGACATCGCCCTGGCCAAGGGAGGACCCGTGGTCCAGATTCCGCTCGTCCAGGCACCAGTCGTCGTTGTGTACAACCTTCCGGGCATTGCGAGCGGTCTCAAATTTGACGGCGACACGCTGGGCAAGATCTTTTCGGGCGGCATCACCACGTGGGATGACCCGGCGATCAAAGCCCTGAACCCGGGGATCACCCTTCCGAGTACCCCCATCGCTGTCGCCCACCGTTCGGACGGCTCGGGCACAACGGCCATCTTCACGGACTTCCTCACTCAGACGAGCCCTGCCTGGGTGACTGCCCTGGGTGGCTCGACCACCAGCGTCGGTAAGACGGTGGCGTGGCCGGTCGGGATCGGCGGCAAGGGCAACGATGGCGTCTCCGCCGTCGTCAGCCAGACCGCCGGCGGCATCGGTTACGTCGAGCTCGACTACGCCATCGCCCAGCATCAGACCTACGCAGACGTCAAGAACAAGGCGGGCGTGTTCGTCGAGCCGTGCCAGCAGACTGCCGCTGCCGCCACTGTCGGCATCACCAGCTATCCATCCGACCTGCGGGTCGATATCGTCAACCAGTCGTCGAACCCTCAGGCATATCCGATCACCGGGTTGACATGGGCACTCGTCTACCAGAACCAGACCAAAGCAGCGACCGCGGCCGCGCTCGTGAACTTCTTCTCATGGGTCCTGACCAAGGGTCAAGACCTGACCGGCTCGGTCAACTACACGCCCCTGGGGCCGACCCTGCAGGCCCTGTGCATCGCCCAGCTCAAGAAGATCACCGTCAACGGCACCCCCGTTTCGCCGTGAACCGACAACCACGTTGACCGTCGTGGCATTCGATGCCGCCGCCAGCTGATGTAGGCGGCGGCATCGCCGCCTCTGCCGTTCGAGTGCCGCCGCTCCTGTTCAAGCGCGACCGTCCTCGAATCGCTGACCGGATCTTCGGTGCCGGCGTTTCGATGATGGGCGCGATCGTCCTGGTCGTGATCGCGGCGATGATCGTCTTCCTGGTGCTGGAAGGTCTCCCGGCCATGCAGCACTACGGCTTCTTCTCCTTCGTCACGAGTTCGCGATGGACTCCTTCGACCGCGTTTCCCAACGTTACGCACCCGAATCCGTACGGGATCCTGCAGTTCATCTACGGCACGATGCTCACATCGATCATCGGGATGATCATCGCGGTCCCGCTGGCTGTCGGAGCCGCCTTGGTGATCACGGAGATAGCACCGCAGCGCATCAAGGGTCCGCTCTCGGCGCTCGTGGACCTGCTGGCGGCGGTACCCAGCGTTGTGTACGGGTTCTGGGGGATCTTCGCGCTCATTCCGGCGATCAAGCCGGTTGTGGACTTCCTGACCACGACGCTTGGAACGGTGCCCGTCATCGGGATCGCGTTCCAGGGTCCCTTCTTCGGTGTGTCCTACTTCAGCGCAGCGTTGGTGCTCGCGATCATGGTGCTGCCCATCATCGCGGCGGTCTGCCGCGAGGTGTTCCGGAGTACGCCGAGAAATGAGAAGGAGGCCGCACTGGCTCTCGGTGCGACGAAGTGGGAGATGATCCGCATCGCGGTCCTCCCGCGGGCGCGTTCCGGCATCGTCGGCGCATCGTTGCTCGGACTCGGCCGTGCCCTGGGCGAGACCATTGCGGTGACCATGGTCATCGGCAATGCGGTGCTCCACATCAATTCGAGCATCTTTTCACAGGGTGCGACCATGTCCAGCGTCATCGCCAATGAGTTCACCGAGGCAACTGAACCCTTTCACCTGTCGGCACTGTTCGTGGTGGGCTTCTGGCTGTTGATCGTCGCCCTGGTCGTGAACGTCCTTGCCCGTCTCGTGGCGCGTCGTGGAGTGGCGCTGTGAGCCAGCTCGCCCTTGGCACCCCTGGGCTTCGCAACCGTTCGGCGCTGCGCCGGCGGCGCGCAAAGAGTGCGGTGCTGATCGGCGTGCTCATCGCCGCGGTGGTGGTGGCGGTGGGCGTCCTGGCATGGGTGCTCATCTACGTCGCCATTCAGGGGGCTGGTGCCCTGAATCTCGGCTTTCTCACACAGACCCCGCCCGGCAACCCGGCCGTCGCCGGTGGTGGGTTCTACAACGGCATCATCGGCAGCCTCATCATCGTCGGCATCGCGACATTGATCGCGATCCCGCTCGGGGTCGGCGCAGCCATCTACCTGGTCGAATATGGCCGCGGACGGCTCTCCGCCACGGTCCGTTTCTTCAACGACGTACTGATAGGTATCCCGACGATCGTCACAGGCGCTTTCATCTATGCGATCTGGGTGACCCGATTCGGCTTTTCCGGCTTTGCCGGGTCACTCGCGCTCGCCATCGTCATGATGCCGCTGGTGACTCGCACGACCGAGGAGATGCTGCGGCTCGTGCCGCATGAGCTCCGGGAAGGCAGCCTTGCGCTTGGCGCCACCCGTAGTCAGACCGTGATGCGTGTCTGCATCCCGACCGCATTGCCTGGAATCATCACAGGAGCCATGCTGGCGGTCGCCCGGGCCATGGGAGAGACTGCTCCCATACTTCTGACCGCACTCGGTAACGACTTGTTCACCGAATACAATCCGGCAAAGCGCATGTCCACGCTCTCTCTCCAGATCTTCGACAACGCGGTGACGGGGTTCCAGGAGGGTCAAGGAAGGGCGTGGGCCGGTGCGCTCACACTCATCGCGATCGTGCTGATCTTCACGTTAATCGCTCGTTTCTTCGGCCGCCGAGTACGTACGTCGAATGCCTGACGTGGCCACGGAACCTGCTCCCTCTTCGACGGCGGCGGGCGATGCAAGTCGCGGTTCCATACCTGCCGACCGAGGGCTCACGATCGAGAAGCTGAACGCGTGGTTCGGCAAGCACCACGTCGTCGCCGATGTGGATCTTGTGGCGCCGACCGGCAAGGTGACGGCCCTCATCGGCCCATCTGGTTGTGGCAAGAGCACGCTCATACGCTGCGTCAACCGTATGCATGAGATCGTCCCTGGCGCGCGTGTCCAGGGGCGAGTGATGTTCGGCGGTCAGAACGTATACGACCCCGATATCGATCCCGGTTCGGTACGGAGCGAGATCGGGATGGTCTTCCAGCGACCCAATCCCTTTCCCACCAAGTCGATATACGAGAACGCCATCATCGGAGTTCGCCTCGCCAAATCGGCTGGATCGCGAAATCTCGACGACATCGCTGAGAGCGCCTTGCGCCGAGCTCAGCTGTGGGACGAAGTCAAGGACAGGCTTCACAAGCCTGCGGTGAGTCTCTCCGGCGGGCAGCAGCAACGTCTTTGCATCGCCCGAGCCGTTGCGGTTGATCCGGCCCTCCTGCTCATGGATGAGCCCTGCTCGGCACTCGATCCGATCGCGACATACAAGATCGAGGAACTGATCGGAGAGATCGCCGATCAGTACACGGTGATGATCGTGACCCACAACATGCAGCAGGCTGCACGCGTGTCTCACTACACCGGGTTCATGACCATTGAGCGGGCGGGCGATCCAGGGCGCTTGGTCGAGTTCGGCACCACGGACCAGATCTTCGGAGCACCGGCCAACCCGGCGACCGAGGCATATGTGAGCGGGAGGGTGGGCTAGGATGGCGAGTGAATTGAGCATGGTGTCGCGTTTGGCAGAGAACGGGGCCGACAAGGCTCGGCCAGCACGTCCGGGCATCGTTCAGGTGGACAACCCGGCCGTGAGCACCCGACGCATCAACGCGCGCTATGGGTCCTTCCTTGCGCTTCGTGACGTGTCGATCTCCGCCCCGCACGGCGAGATCACAGCGATCATCGGTCCGTCAGGCTGTGGCAAGTCAACGCTGCTCCGCAGTCTCAACCGGATCAACGACCTCATCCCTTCGTTCTCTCTGGACGGAGAGGTCCTCGTCGGTGACCAGAACGTGTATTCGCCGGATATCGACGTCGCGAGTCTCCGCCGGCGGGTCGGCATGCTCTTCCAGCGGCCGGCACCGTTTCCGATGAGCATCTACGACAACGTCGTCTACAGTCTGCGTCTCGACGGCCGCCAAACCAGGGCGCGCCTCGACGAGACCGTTGAGCGCTGCCTGCAGCAGACGGCTCTCTGGGACGAGGTGAAAGACCGTCTGAAGGCAGCAGCCACCGGCTTGTCCGGTGGGCAACAGCAGCGCCTGTGCTTGGCGCGCACCCTGGCCGCAGGGAGCGACGTGATCCTCATGGATGAGCCGTGCGCCGCGCTGGATCCCATCTCGACCCTGCGTATCGAAGAGTTGATGCGAGATCTGCGCGGAACGGTGACGATCATCATCGTGACCCACAACCTGCAACAGGCGGCTCGGGTCAGCGACTACACCGCCTTCATGCTCATGGGTGAAGGAAGGGCTGGCGAGTTGGTGGAGCTCGGCAAGACAGACGAGATGTTCAAGGACCCCGTCGACAAGCGTACCGAGGACTACATCACCGGGAGATTCGGATGAGCCAGTCGACTCCCGTAAATCCAAGTGTCGGCCACCGGCCCGTGCTTCAGGCCGAGCTGGACGCGATTCGCTCGGCGATCGTGGAGCTCACGAAGCTGGTTGAGGTTGCCATCGAACGGGCAGTCTGGGGCCTCCGTGAACGGAATCCGGACATCTGCACGTCGGTCATCGAGGGTGATGCGGTCATCAACGAGCATCACCACAAGATCCGCGATGCGTGCTTCCACGTGATACTCACGCAGGCTCCCGTCGCCCGCGACCTGCGCGACATTCATGGATTCGACCACATGGCCTCCGAGTTGGAGCGCATGGGAGACCATTGTGTGTCAATCGCAAGGATCGGCAGGTCGATGACGGAGTTGCCGGACGTCCCGTCGTCAGAGCCGCTTGGAGCGCTCGCTGAGCAGGCTGAGAATCAGCTGCGAGATATTCTCGCCGCTTTCGAGGCGCACGACACCCTGGCAGCGAGGGATATCGCGCGGCGCGACAGTGTGGTCGATATGAAGTATCGCCAGATCTTCTCCCTCTACGTCGATCAGATGACCGCGGACGGGAGTCTGGCGCCGCGCGCGACTGGGCTGGTCTTCGTCGCCCATTATCTGGAGCGGATTGGCGACCGCGTGACGAATATCGCCGAGGAATTGATCTTTGCCGAGACCGGCGGACTCGAAGATCTGGGGTAGTGGGGCCGGTTCCGTCGTGCCCCAGATGTCTCTCAATCACGACGGGCGTCTGCGTGCCGCGTGCGGCTTCGACCCGGTCGCGCTCGCGCGCCTGGAGAGCGCGGCGTGGATCGGATACTACCGGCGCGAGTGGTTCCGAGTCCTCGCCGCATCGGTCGGCCTGGTGCGCAGCGGCTTCGGGTTGCCGTGGCCGAAGACGCTCTGGGGTGCGTGGCTCGTCCTCCGTGCAAATCAGGCGTGGGCGCCCTACCCGGACAACGATCCAGACCGCGCACGACGGCTGATGACGAGGTTCTACGTGCTCGCCGGGGGCGCCGGCGCACACTTCGACGCGCGTGAGGCGGCACGGCTCGAGGTCGAGTGGTGGCGCATCCATCGCGCGCTGCAGCACGGGGATGCCGGCGACACCACCGAGCTCGGTGACGCCGTCGCCGCTCTTTACGCCTACACCTACGATCGTTCCTTCGGTGACGTCCGAGACAGTGGCGAGCTGCGCGCTGAAGCGATGCGCATCTGCGACGCCTGGGTCGCCGCGGGCTGTGACCTCAGTGATGCGCGCGTCGTCGACATGCGCCGCTCCCTGCTGCGCAGCTATCGCAGCCTCAAGGCCGCGGTCGCCTGACCGGCGTCGATCCCTCCAGCCGGTCGGGGCCGAGGAACGGCGCCTCGAATTGCGCCAGGACCGGTGCGGCTACGGCGAGCTCGACACCCACTTGTCGGTGAACCCGTTGCCGCCCGGCGTGAGGGCAGACGGTACCGCGCGATTGCCGCTCGATCCGGTCATGGTCACGGCGACGTGAGTGAATGACGCGATGACGCCGACGGTGGTCCCGTTCGGGACGATGCTCGCGTTGCCCTCCGTGAACGCGATCGGCTTGAACTTCGGCAGAAAGGCGAGCTGGCTCCCGAAGCCCGGCGACTCGACGATCCACTCCGCGGAGCTTCGCTTGCAGGTGCTCGAACAGGCCTCGTTCTTGGTGAGTGACACGTCGCTGGTCTCGTCCCACACGAAGATGTTGTACGGGTCCGCCTGGCCGGTCTTGTACGTGACCGACGCGTACATGTGGTCGCCGACCTTGACCGGAAAGACCTTCTGCACCGAGTTGTGCGGGTACATCTCCCACCAGGCGTAGTGGGTTCCCTGGTTCTTCCCGGAGCAGATCGCGATGGTTCCACCCTGCTCGACGGTGCCGTCGGACCAGCCGTCGAGACCCACCCATATCACAGAAGCCTCCGGCGAACTGCCGTCGCAGGTGTAGCTGGGTTCGGTCCAGTTCGCCTCGACGAACGTGTAGGGCTTCTTCTGCTTCTCGGTGGCCGCAGGCGTCGCA
>DAIQQM010000037.1:18438-22283 GCA_036786805.1 Candidatus Dormiibacterota bacterium
GTGGCGCCGTGGACATGGAGCGCGGCGCCGCCCGAGGTCAGCGAGGGAGCCGCTGACGCCAGAGGCGCCGCGGCCACCGACAAGGCACCCGCCGCGATGATTCCGAACCAGGGAACGTGCCGCATTACCGACCCCCTCGCGTCTCTATTGAGCGCCCGGCTTCCCGGAGCCCCGAGAAACGACGCGCGTTTGAGAGCGAATCATACTCGCGGCGACGAGCAGGCTCATGGCCTGCGCCAGATCCTGCGCGGTATTGCGGGGTAGGATGGGTGCTCCGTGGAGTTCCGTCGATGACCAGCCTTTTCCGGCGCCGGCGCAAGGAGGAACCCCCAGCCCCGGCTCCGGAGCCCCAGCCCACCGGCGTCGACTGCAGTGTGCCCGGATGCCCGAACGACAATGCGCTGACCTGCGAGTACCGCGATCGACGCGGTCACCTCTGTTCGGTCTCCTTCTGCGCCGACCACGGGGTGGTGATCGACGGTATCCCGTACTGCCGCCGTCACGCCAGCACCGTGCGGGCAATCGGTCCGCTTGCGACGGATCCCAACGGCCGCCCCGACCTCGACGATCGGACCCCGTCGCTCGTGAACTGGATCTCGCGCGAGCTCGACGGTCACGTCCGGGCGCAGCTCGAGGCCGCCGCGCGGGAGGGCGAGTCGGTCGTCGCGGATGACGCGGTGCACCTCTCACGCGACCACAATCGGAACCTACGCTGGGAACGAAGCTGGCGGCTCGTCGAGAGCACGGGCCTGGTGCTGAAGATCAGCGTCAACGTGTCCGAGGAGAACGATGCGCTCGTGCGCATCAATGTCGGGAGCGAGATGGTCGCCGACGGAATCCCGCCGTGGATCGCCCGGCGCCGCATGGGCGAGGACGTCGGCGTCTCCATCGACGTGGCCCAGCGGCAGCTCTTCTACCAGTACCTTCAGGAGAGCATCGCCAAGGCCGTGGCCGAGTTTCGGGGCAACGATCGTCGCTACGCTCGCTAGGAGCCTGGGGTCAGGAGGTCAGTGGCAGGCTGACCGTGAAGGCGGAGCCGACGCCGGGTGTGCTGCGCACGCGAACCGAGCCGCCGTGCGCCTCGGCGACGTGGCGCACGATCGAGAGTTCAAGTCCGGTGCCACCGGTCTCGCGCGACCGCGCATCGTCGACTCGATAGAAGCGTTCGAACACACGATCGAGATCCTTGGCGGGAATGCCGATGCCGGTGTCGGTGACCGTCAGGTGGGCGTCGGCCCCGGTGCGCTGCGCAGTCGCATGGATCCTCGCGAGCGACAGAGCAGCGGTCGCCGCGCTCGATCTCGCCCTGGTGACCTACGGGGGACTCACTGTCCAGCCCGGTCTTCCCGGCTTCATCATCTGGTGGTACTTCGCCTTCATGGCGATCCACTACCTCGCCGTCCGGCGTTTCCAAGGAAACCTCCTTGCCGCAGATCCGAGCCGCGCAGGGGCCGCTAGGCTATCGCCTGCGGCAGTTGTCGAACACGTTACGAAGAGGAGTATCAATGGACGCCGAGGAGTATCTGAGCAACGCGGGTCGGGACGACATTCTCGGCGGTGGCGCGAAGCGCATTCCGATCACGACCCCGAAGGGAGAGTTCCACGTGTGGACCAAGCGCTTCGGCAACAACCCGACTGCGAAGTTGCTGCTGCTGCACGGCGGCCCGGCGGCCACGCACGAGTATTTCGAGGCGTGCGACAGCTACCTTCCGGCGGCGGGCATCGAGTACTACTACTACGACCAGCTCGGCTCGACGTACAGCGACCAGCCCGATGACCCGGATCTCTGGCAGGTGGACCGGTTCGTGGAGGAGGTGGAGCAGGTGCGCGTCGCGCTCGGCCTCGACTCAGCGAATTTCTTTCTTCTTGGGCACTCGTGGGGCGGCATCCTCGCCACCGAGTACGCGCTGCGCTATCAGCAACATCTGAAAGGGCTCGTGATCTCCAACATGATGATGAGCATCCCCGCGTACAACGAGTACGCGCGCACCGTGCTGATGCCGGCGATGGACCAGGAGGTGCTTGCTGAGATCCAGCGGCTCGAGGCGTCCGGCGATACGGAGACGCCCCGGTACATGGAGCTGCTCACGGACCACTACCGGCAACACGTGCTGCGCCTGCCGATTGAGGAGTGGCCGGACCCGGTCAATCGCGCGTTCGCGCATACCAATCGATCGATCTATGTGCCGATGCAGGGTCCGAGCGAGCTGGGCGCGAGCGGAATCCTCGCCGCCTGGGACAGGACGGACGTCCTGGAGAGCATCAACGTACCGACGCTGGTCATCGGCGCGACATACGACACGATGGACCCGGCGCACATGGAGATGGTGGCCGGCAGGATCCCGCACGGGAGATTCCTGCTGTGCCGGAACGGGAGTCACATGTCCATGTACGACGACCAGGTCACGTACTTCCGCGGTCTCATCGACTTCATCGTCGACGTCGATCAGTGGAGTGGCGCCCCCCGGCACGTGCGCTGAAGCCGCCGCCCGTCCGGCGAAGCGGCGCTCCAGGGTCGACAGCCACCCTGCAGCCCCTATCCTGTGCCCGTGCGGGCTCCCCAGGATCGGCTCGGTGACGCTGCGCCGGGCCAGCAGCGCTCGCCCTGGCGGATCTGCGCGGAGGCGCTGCTCCTCGCCGTGGCGCCCGTGGCGGCGTTCTTCGGCCTGAGGCTGACGTTGATGGCACCCCCGGACCTGAACGATCCGGCGATGCACACCACGTTCGTCATCGACCCGCAGGAGATCTTTCTCCGCTACACCGCCGCCTTTCAGCCCACCGAGCGGCTGCGCGAAGGGGCACGGGTCGGCTTCCTGGTGCCCGGTCGAATCTCTTACCTGCTGTTCGGCGGAGTTCCCGGGTTCGTCGTCTTCCGGTACATCCTGGCGCTCATCGCGATCGTCCCGACGTACCTCCTGCTGCGACGGTTGTACAGCCGGGTGGCCGGGGTCATCGGCGTGATCGTGGTGCTCAGCTGCCCGGTCATCATCCTGGCCTGGGGGACCGACTTCCCCGACTCGGCCGCCGTCTCGTACTTCATCGGCGCCCTGGCATGCCTCGCGATGCCCTCCGGGCGCCGCACCGGCTGGCTGATGGGTTCGGCGTTGCTGTTCACCCTCGCCGTGTGGGCACTGGCCGCGTCGGGGCCGCTCGTCCTCGCCACGATCGCGGCCTACTGGCTGGTCAGGCGCAAACGTGACCGGCCCAAGCTGTGGCGCGACCTTTCGCTCATGGCCGGCGTGGCCGTGGCGGTCACGGGGCTCCTCGCCATTGCCTCGGCGGCGTTGATCGGCCCGTGGGACTACGTGCTGACGACGATCCAGTCGCTGATCTACCTCGCACAGCCGTCACAGACCGTCGCCGACCACTCGCGGAGCCCGCTCTGGGCTCCCTACATCACGTATCTGCTCGTGCCGCCCGCGGTCGGCCTTGCGTGCTACGCCGCGTTCGGCGGGCGGCTCAAGGACTTCGTGGCCAGAGATCGATTTGCGCGCATCAGCCGCCGCCTGGGTGCCATCCCGACGGCGCAGCTCTTCGTGAGCGTCGCGTGCGCATTCCAGATCGTCATCTACGCAATCCTCCAGTTCATCGGGAGCACGCAGGTCCTGGAGGTGCACTACTTCTCCTCGCTGCTGTGGGCCTCGGTGCTGCTCACCCTGGCCATCACCATCGCGGAGCTGGGGGCGCCGATCCTCGAGCACGCGAGGTACCGATGGCTCATCCCGGTGATGCTGGTCGCGGTGCAGACTCTCGGCAGCATTTGGACGGCGAGGAGCGCAAACGCTGGCTGCGCTGGTTCCGCTCGGCGAGGCCCGTACTACAACACGACTGGCGTTCTGACGGGG
>DAIQQM010000133.1:0-5700 GCA_036786805.1 Candidatus Dormiibacterota bacterium
GCCTTCTCGCGCTGAGAATGGGAAAGAAGCGAATCATCGCCGAGACCGGCGCCGGGCAGCACGGAGTAGCCACCGCCACGGCGTGCGCCGCGCTCGGGCTCGAGTGCGTCGTGTACATGGGCCGCGAGGACATGCGCCGGCAGGCGCTCAACGTCTACAAGATGGGCCTGCTCGGCGCCGAGGTCGTGCCCGTCGACAGCGGATCGGCAACCCTCAAGGACGCGACCAACGAGGCGATTCGTGACTGGGTCGCGAACGTCCGCGGCACCCACTACGTGATCGGCAGCGCCGTCGGGCCGCATCCATACCCGTCGCTGGTCCGGCGGCTGCAGCGCGTCATCGGCGACGAGGCCCGCGCTCAGATGCTGTCCCGGCTGCGGCGTCTGCCGTCCGTGGTGGTTGCCTGCGTCGGCGGGGGGAGCAACGCCATCGGGATGTTCGCCGCGTTCCTCGACGACGACGTTCGCCTCGTCGGAGTCGAAGCGGCGGGCCGCGGACTCGACAGCGGTGAGCACGCGGCGCCGCTGTCGCGGGGACGTCCGGGGGTGCTCCACGGATCGCTGAGCTACCTGATGCAGGATGCCGGCGGGCAGGTCCTCGCCACCCATTCCATCAGCGCCGGCCTCGACTATCCGGGGGTCGGCCCCGAGCACAGCGCGCTCCGCGACAGCGGTCGTGTCGAATACCTCGCGGCAACCGACTCGGACGCGCTCGCCGCGTTCCACGAACTGTGCCTGCTCGAGGGCATCATCCCGGCGCTCGAGTCGTCGCACGCCCTGCACGTCGGTGCCGCGCTCGCCCTCAACCGACCCGCCGGTGACGTCGTGCTCATCTGCCTCAGCGGCCGCGGCGACAAGGATGTCGACACCGTGCGCGCGTACGACGGGGCATGAGCACGGTCGCGCCGCGAACGCGGTTCGCCGCTGCCTTCGCCGCTCGTGCGCAGGACACGCCTCCCGGTCTGATCCCGTACTTCACGGCTGGATACCCGCATCACGACAGCCTTGCGGCGTTGCTGCTGTGCGCCGAGCGCGCCGGCTGCCTCGCGGCCGAGGTCGGCATCCCGTTCAGCGACCCGCTCGCCGACGGACCGACGATCCAGCGCACCGGCCAGGTCGCACTCGGCAACGGGATGACGCTCACGACCGCGCTCGCCCAGGTGCACGCCGCACGCGCCGGAGGCGTGGGCATTCCACTGGCGGTCATGACATATGTCAACCCGGTGCTCAGCTTCGGCGTCGAGGCGTTCGCCCGCGCGGCCTCCGCTGCGGGGATCGACGGCGTGATCGTTCCCGATCTTCCGCTCGACGAGGCGGGCGGCGTCCGCGACGCGATGCACGGCGCCGGCGTCGCGCTGATCCCGCTGGTCGCCCCGACCACCACCGCGGATCGCCTGGAGCGCATCTGTTCCGCGGGCGCGGGATTCGTCTACTGCGTCGGGGTCACCGGCGTCACCGGCGCCCGAATCACCATCGCCGAGGAGGCGATCGCGCTGCTCGACTCGGTGCGCCGGATCACGTCCCTACCGCGCGCTCTCGGCTTCGGCCTCTCGACGCATGACCACCTCACCGCCCTGCGTGGGCACGCCGAGGCAGCCGTCGTCGGATCCGCCCTGCTCGACGCCATCGGCGCGGATGCCGATCACGCCGTCACCGCCGCCGGGCAATTCCTGCGCACCATGATCGGCGTCGAGGCATGGCGGGCGGAGTGACCCACGAGCGGGTGTCACCCGCGCTCCGGGTCGACGGCGAGGTCCACGTCCCGGGCGACAAGTCCATCAGCCACCGGGCGCTGATTCTCGGTGCGCTGGCCAAGGGCCGGACGTACATCGGCAACGCGTCGCCCGCGGCCGACGTGCTGGCAAGCGCCGAGTGCCTGCGCGCCTGTGGCGTCTGGGTACGCGATTTCCCCCCCTCGCGGTATGCCCTCGACGGCGCGGGCGTGGGGACAAGCCTGCGAACCCCCGACTCGGTCCTCGACTGCGGCAACTCCGGGACGACCATGCGGCTGCTGGCGGGCGCGCTCGCCGGCAGCGACTGCGAGGCCACCCTCGACGGCGACGCATCGCTCCGCCGGCGCCCCATGCAGCGCGTGGCCGAGCCGCTCCGCGCCATGGGCGCGGTGGTTGAGGCATCGCCACAGGGCACCGCGCCACTCCGCGTCCGGGGGAGGCGCGCGCTCGAGGGCGTGACCTGGCGGTCGCCGGTGGCGAGCGCCCAGGTGAAGTCGGCCATCCTGCTCGCCGGTCTCTCCGCGGACCGCCCCACCACCGTCATCGAGCCGCTCCCCACCCGGGATCACACCGAGCGAATGCTCCGCATGTGCGGCGTCGACGTGGTGTCGAACGGCGTCGAGGTGACCCTCCGTCCGGGACCGCTCGAACCCTTCGGGTTGCGCGTGCCCGGTGACCTCAGCTCCGCCGCCTTCTTCCTCGCCCTGGCCGCATCGCGCCCGGGCTGGCGCGTTCGCTGCCCCGGTGTCGGCCTGAACCCGGGACGCACCGGCATCCTCGCCGTGCTGGAGGCGATGGGCGCAACCGTCCAGGTGGAGGAGGGCGATCCCGCGGGCGGGGTCGAACCCGCCGGCGACGTCGAGGTCCGCGGCACGCACCTCCACGGGATCACGATCTCAGGGGCGCTCACGGTTCGCGCGATCGACGAGCTTCCGATCATCGCGGTGCTCGCCAGTCAGGCCGATGGCGACACCGAGATCCGCGACGCCGGCGAATTGCGCAACAAGGAGACCGACCGGATCGCCCTGCTCGAACAGGGGCTCCGGCTGCTCGGGGTTCCCTGCGAAAGCACCGCCGACACGCTGACGATCCACGGCCCTGCGGGGCTGCGAGCCGCACGCCTCGACGCCGCGGGCGATCACCGCTTCGCGATGGCCTGGGCGATCGCAGCCGCGCTGGTGCCGCACGGCGGAGGTGAGTCGGTCATCGACGGCGCCGGCGCCGCGGGGGTGTCCTACCCCGGCTTCTTCACCGACCTGGCGGCCCTGCTCGCGTCCTGAGGTCTCAGACGTCGAATCCCAGCAGCAGGTGGGGGCCGTCGCGCGCTTCGACGACCTTGAGCCAGCGGACCGCGATCATGACCGGGAGCACCTCCGGTCCCTCGACGTACGCCTCGGCGCCGGCTGCGTGATCGATGAGGCGGCGGATGACGTCGATCCGCTGCCCCGGGTCATCGACCACGCTCGCGATCCCGCCACCCTGGATCCACCGCGAGGCGTTGCCCGGCGAGCACATGAACGCCACCCGCGGGTCGGCGACGAGCTCCCGCTGCAGCCGTGAGCCGCCTCTGGTGGCGATGAGGAGCCTGAGGCCGCCCTCGATGCGTTCGGGTGCGAAGAAGACCCCGGCGACGTGTGGGCCCGCCTGGCTGGTCGTGGCGAGGGCGATGGTGTCGTAGGCGCGAAGCGCCCAGAGGGCCCGCTCCAGCGCGAGCGGCGT
This sequence comes from Candidatus Dormiibacterota bacterium, assembly GCA_036786805.1. Taxonomy (GTDB): domain Bacteria; phylum Chloroflexota; class Dormibacteria; order Aeolococcales; family Aeolococcaceae; genus Palsa-851. Next base: position 3,452 of record DAIQQM010000133.1, read on the forward strand.
CACCGTTGCATCACCGCCGTGCGGCACGCCCTCAGTCACCGCAGCAGCCGGCTCAGGCGCCGGTCCGCAAAGACCCGTCCGCCGGTCTGACAACCCGGGCAGTACTGAAACGAGCGAGACGCCAGCGACACCTCGCGCACCGTCTCGCCGCAGATCGGGCAGGCGAGTCCGGCGCGGCCGTGCACGCGCATCGACTGCTTCTTCCCTTCCTTGAGCGATCCCGGGTCGGAGTCGAGGGCGAGGGCGACCGCGGCGCTGAGCACGTCCCGAATCGACGCGGCCAGCCGGTCGAGCTCCTCGCCTGTCAGCGCATCCGCGTGCCGGAACGGCGAGAGCCCCGCGGCATGGAGGATCTCGTCCGAGTAGGCGTTGCCGACACCGGCGATCACCGCCTGGTCGGCGAGGACACTCTTGAGCGTTCCGCGCCTGCCGTCCAGGATCTCCCCGAGCTTCGACGGCGACAGCGCCGGGTCGAGGGCGTCCATGCCGAGGCGGGCAATCCCGGGAACGTCACGGGGCTCCCGCACCACCGACACGGCGAGGCGCTTGTCGGTGCCGTGCTCGGTGATCTCGAGGCTGCCCCCGTCCTGGAGCGTCACGATCACAGCAAGCGGACCTCGAAGCGACGGCCGGGCGTTGGTGGGTGTGTCGCGAAGCCGGATCCAGCCGCCGCGAGCGAGGTGGACCACGAGGTGGAGCGGTGGGATCGCGAGATCGAGGAACTTCCCCCGGCGGCCGCACCCGTCGAAGGCCAGGCCCTCGATGGCCGCCACCGGAGGGTCGAATGTCTTGAGCGCGGCAACCGAGCGCACGCTCATCCGCGCCACCACGCGGCCGCGGAGTCGCGCGTCGAAGGAGCGGCACAGGGCTTCGACCTCGGGCAGTTCAGGCATCGCGGGTGAAAGAATGCGCCCGGTGCCGAGAAGCGTGGCTGGTCCGCCTGCCGTCGGGCCGCGGCGGAGCCGTGCGCACGAGGCGGAGGACGTCCTCTGCGTGCCCCGTTCAACCATCTTTCCGGACGGCGCCTGGCACGGCCTGATCGCGCGCGGACTGGAGCGGGTGCTTCGGACCGTGCACGCGACCGCGGAGTACCGGCCGCGCGCGGAGATCGAGGACGACCCCGGGATGCAACAGATCATTCCCTACTGCGTCGTCCATCACCCGCATGACGACTCGTACCTGCTCACGCGCCGGCTCCGGCGCTCGACGGAGAAGCGCCTCCACCACCTCTACTCGCTCGGGATCGGGGGGCACGTCAACCCGGGGGACGGTGAGCGTGAAGATCCCGTGGTCGGCGGCCTCCGCCGCGAATGGGCCGAGGAGATCCGCTGCGCGGCGCCGGCGCGGGCGAGCCTGGTTGCCCTCCTCAACGACGACTCGAGCCCGGTCTCGCGCGTCCACCTCGGGCTCGTCTTTCTCGTCGAGCCCGCCGCCGGCACCGTCGAGATCCGCGAGACCGAGAAGCTCGAGGGGGAGTCGCTGTCGCTGGAGGCGATGCGCCGCCACTACCTGAGCATGGAGTCCTGGTCTCAGCTCGTCTTCGACGATCTCGTCGCCGGTGCGCAGACGCGGGTCGAGAAAAGCCCGCTGGTCGTCAACCTCGACCCCGAGCCGTGACCTCGGCAATCCCCGCGCGACCCGAGTTCTTCCTGACGACCGCTGAGCTCTCGTCGTGGTTCGAAGCCAATCCGTCGGCTCCGGAGCTGTGGGTCGGGCTCTGGAAGAAGGGCTTCGAGCGTCCGGGCATCTCGTATCAGGATGCCGTCGATGAGGCGTTGTGCCACGGCTGGATCGACAGCATCGTCCGCCGCGTCGACGAGGCGTCCTACATGGCTCGCTTCACCCCGCGCCGGCCGAGGAGCAACTGGACGGCCGCGAACCTGCGACGCGTCGAGGAGCTCCGCGCAGCCGGCCGGCTGCGCCCGGCCGGCGAGCGAGCGGTCACGGCGGCGCTCGACGCCGCGAAGCGGCCAAAGGGGTGACGCTCCGTATACTCGCCCCTCAATGGCTACCACGGTTCGCGTTCCGGGACCCCTTCGCCGGCTGACCGGCGGCAATGCCGAGGTGAGCGTCGCGGGTGACACCGTCGGCGCGCTGCTCACCAACCTCGACGCGACCTATCCTGGCTTCCACGATCGCCTCTACGACGACACCGGGAGCCTGCGGCAGTTCATCAACATCTATGTCAATGACTCCGACATCCGCTTCGCCCAGGGTCTCGACACCCCCATCGCCGAGCGCGACGAGGT
>DAIQQM010000134.1:0-5696 GCA_036786805.1 Candidatus Dormiibacterota bacterium
ACAAGGAGCCCGCCGACGTCATCGTCAAGAGCACCGGGCAGGGGTTCGACGACAGCGACTTCTACCTCCCTGGGACCGAACCCGGCGCGAACACCAATTGCACCTACTACGGCCCGACGCCGCTCCCGACCCAGACCTGCACCTACGCCGGGCCGTCCGCCGCGCCGCCTCCGCCACCCCCGCCGGGACCGAGCCCGTCGCCGGGACCGAGCCCGTCGCCCGGACCCAGCCCGACGCCGACGCATTAGCGGCTCCGGTCAGGCTCTCCGCTGCCGGGCTCGTTCCCAGACCGCGTCGAGGTCGTCGAGGATGGGCAGGCCGGGGTCGATCGCCGCAGGAGCACCGGCGGTGTCTCCGTCACTGAGCGGCGCGAACGACGCATGGACGTGGCACACCACCACGTTGTGACGCGCGGGACTGCCCTCGACCTCGTCGAGGCCGAGCAGCGACCACCAGTAGTCGAGGGTCACATCGGACGCTGCCGACAGGACCGCGGAGTGGGACAGCAGCGGCAGTTCCGCGTTCTCCGATTCGCCACCACCGAAGACGCGAAGGAGCCGCGCGAATCCCTCGGCGCCGATCTCGGCGTCCACCACGATGCGACCGCTGCCGTCCGGTATCTCCTGATCGATGACGGCGTCCTCGACCAGGACGCCGTCGAGCCTGGTCCCGAACGCCGCGAGGTCGAAGAGATCCGGACGCGTCCGGAGCCCGCCGAACCCCTCGCCGGCGATGGAGTACCGGCTCCCACCGTCTGCTTCGGCAACTCGAACCACGAGCGTCTCGGCGCCGATGGCACCTGCGGTGAGCGTCGCCTCCGCGACTTTGCCGCCGCGGACGGCGAGGTCGGCGTCGAAGGTTCGCTGCTCGATGCGCTGGGCCTCGGTCCCGGCAGCGGCACGTTCGGCCACGATCGAGGTCCGCTCCTCGAAGTGGATGCCCACGCGCAGCCCGGTGCGCACGTCGAGGTGGTCGAGAAGGCAACGGTACAGAGCGCCGAGGGTCATCTTCGGCTGGATCGTCGAGGCGCTCCTGCCCGGTGGCACCGCGAGACCATAGCCGAAAAGCGCGACGGGTACGGGGGGTGCCGGCGGGTGCGATGGGTAGACTGAACCGAGTGACGGACGCGGCACCACCCACCTTCGCCGCGCCGCCGCCCGGGCCGAGCCCGGTCGCCCTGGCGATCGCCTACGACCTGGTGACCCGCTACCGGATGCGGCTGGCCGACCAGCGGGACGGTCGCCTCGGAGAGCTGCTGGGCCACTACGTGCTCGCCGCGGCGATGTGGAACGGTCCGCGTGCGGCACTCGTCGCCTTCTACGAGCCCCCGGCCGATCCGGTGGCCGCCGGTCCAGATCTGGCCGCCCGCTGCGACGCGGCTCGCCGGTGGGGATTGAACCGCCTTCGCGAGCAGGGCGCGCAGGTCTGCGACATCCTCCTCATCGCGCTCGGTCCCCTCGCCGGGACGCTGTCGGCCGCGACCACGCCAGGCGATCCCGTGCGCCTCGGAGTCGCATGGGTCGACGTGGCCAACAGCAACGCCGGCGCCGTGCTGCCCATCCCGCCCGGCGTGCCGCCGGTCGGTGAGCTCCGCGCCCGGGCCCGGGCGGTGCACGACGGAGCGGCGACGCCGACTCTCGCCGCGGTCGACCTCGCCGAACGCCAGACCGTGGCCGGCGGCTACGTCGCGCCGGTGCGCCGCGCGATGGTCATGCAGCCATACGCGACATACGGGCTCATCGCGGTCTTTGTCGCGATCTGGATCCTCGAGTACGCGACCATCTCGCGCAATCCGACCGCCGGCGGGCCGGACCTCTGCTCCTGGGGAGCACTCCCCAACCAGACGCTCTCTCCGCAGTTCGCCTGCCTCGCGGGCGCGACCGTGGACTGGTGGCGCTTCGTGAGCAGCGCCTTCCTGCACGACCCCAGCAGCGTTTATCACGTGCTCTTCAACAGCATCGCCATGCTCTTCATCGGCCGGCTCGTCGAACAGCTCTACGGGCGTCTCGTCCTCGTCGGCACCTTCCTGATCACGGCGATCGCCGGCGGTCTGTTCTGGTTCGGCGTGAGCACGCTTGGACCGACATTGCCGGGCATCATGCCCGGTACCCTCTCGATCGGTGCGTCAGGCGGCATCGCCGGCCTCATCGGACTGCTGCTCATGGTCGGACGAGTGCAGGGAAAGAACGTGCCGGTGGGAATCACGCACACCGTGCGCAACTACGCGGTGACCGTGATCGTGCTCAATGTGGTGCTGACCTTCGTGTTCGGCCCGTCGCTCGACATCAACAACTACGCGCACATCGGCGGGCTGCTGTGCGGGGCGCTGCTGGGGTGCATCCTGCCACCGATCATGTCGATCGGCGGTCGCGATCACCTCATCGTCGAGCGGATCGTGCTCTGGGGCGCGATCGCGTTCAGCGCCGTCGCCCTGCTCTTCGCCATCGTCAACCTCGCCTCGGCGATCGCCCACCCCATCGCGATCTTCGGCGGGTAGCTCCCCCGCCGGTAGCCCGGTCGGGTCAGCCCGCCCGTTCGTCCGCGGGGTCGCCCCACAGACCCTCGAGGTCGTAGAAGGTCCGCTCTCCGGGGAGGAACACATGCGCGATCACGGCGTCGAAGTCCGCGCAGGCCCAGGATGCGTCCTTGAGGCCCGCGACCGCGAGCGGGCGCACCCCGTGCTCCTTGCAGACGTCCGTGATGTTGTCAGTGATGGCACGAACTTGCCGGTCGGTGTCGCCTTCGCAGATGACGAAGTAGTCGGCGATCGTCGTCTTTCCGCGAATGTCGAGGATGACCACGTCACGCGCCTTTTTGTCGGCTGCTGCTGCGGCGATGATGCCGGCGAGATCGGTGGAGGTCATCCGATTCGCATTATGCATCGTCCCGATTCCGGCGGTACATCCCTTTCGCGGCGATGAGCGCGGCGACCTCGTTCGGGACGAGGCCCTCGAGCGACTCGCCTCGCGCGCAGCGCTCGCGGACCTCGGAGGCGCTGATGTCCGGCGAGTCGATGGTGAGCAGCGTGGTCCGGGGAGGCGGATAGCCGAGCCTGCTCAGCTCGTCCGCGTCGATCGGCGGCGGCCCGGTCCGGTTGACGATCACGAAGCGCTCGGTCCGGAGCAGGTCATCGGCGCGATGCCAGCGTCCGATCGATCGCGCCGCGTCGGCGCCGAGCAGGACCGCGAGATCGTCAGCTGGGAACTCGGATCGCAGCGCATCCATCACGTCTGCGGTGTAGGAGATGCCACCTCGGCGTATGGCGACGTCGAGGACCGCCATGCCGGTGCGGTCGCAGGCGGCGATGAGGAGGTCGAATCGCTCGTCCGGCGTCGCCCGGGGCGGGTCGCGGAGCGGCGCGAGAGCAGCAGGAACGAACCACACGGCATCGGCTTCGGTTGCGCTGCGCGCCTGGCTCGCAATGCTGAGGTGGCCGTTGTGCACCGGGTCGAACGTGCCCCCGAAGACCAGGACCGAGGTCACGAGAGGCCGTCGTCGGTGTACGTGAACTCGGCGTCGCCGATGAGCACGGTGTCGCCTTCGTCGCACCCGGCGGCGGCGAGCGCCGCGTCGACACCCGCGGCGGCGAGCTTGCGCTGCAGCCGGGCCACCGCCTCGTCATTGTCCAGGTCGATGCGGCGAACCATCCGTTCCACGAGCTCCCCCACCACCCGGAAGCCGCCGTCCTCGCGGACGACGTCAGTGGTGACGACGCGCCGCGGGCGCGGCCTGTAGACGCGGTGGAGCCCCGCCGGCGCGGGGCCGGGTGCATCGCGGATCACGCGTCCGGCCAGCTCGGCGGCGGCGAGCAGGAGCTCCCGGCAGCCGTCGCCGTGCTGCGCCGAGATCCGGAACGACCCGGGAACCTCCGCCGCGAGCAGGTCCGCGGCGTCGGACCCCTCGGGGAGGTCGATCTTGTTGAAGGCGACCACGGACGGCCGGGCGGCCAGCTCGTGGCTGTATGCCTCGAGCTCGGCGCGGACGGTCTCGAGCGCGCCCCGGGCAGCATCGACACCGGCCGACGCGTCCACGACGTGAATGAGCGTCCGGGTGCGTTCGAGGTGCCGGAGGAACTCCAGGCCCAGACCGGCACCGTGGCTCGCGCCCTCGATGAGCCCGGGGACGTCTGCCAGCACGAGTGTGTGGCCGCCCTCGAGCTCGGCGACGCCGAGGTTCGGATGCAGGGTTGTGAAAGGGTATGCGGCGATCTTCGGTTGTGCCCCGGTCAGTGCCGCGAGCAATGTCGACTTGCCGCTGTTCGGCAGCCCGACCAGCCCGATGTCGGCGATCAGCCGCAGCTCGAGGTGCAGGTGTCGCTGCTCGCCGGGATCGCCGAGCTCGCCGGCCCGAGGTGCCTGGCGGGTGGCTGTCGCGAAACGTGTATTGCCACGGCCACCGCGTCCCCCGCGTGCCGCCAGCGCCACCGCACCGGGACGGTCGAGGTCGGCGAGCACCGTCTCTCCCTCACGGACGATGGTCCCGACCGGGACGTGCAGAGTCAGATCCGCCCCCTGGTGACCGGAGCGTTTGCCCGCTGCGCCGGCGCGACCGTCCCCGGCGGAAAACGAGCGGCGCTCGCGAAAGCCGGAGAGCGTCGTGTCGGTCGAATCGGCGACCACGAGCACATCACCGCCGCGGCCTCCGTCGCCCCCGTCCGGACCACCGTCGGGAACGTACTTTTCGCGGCGAAAGCTGACAGCTCCGCGCCCGCCTGATCCCGCCGCCACATCGATGTCGACCTCGTCGATGAAGGGCGAGCCGCGAGTGGCCGTGGCTCAGCCGGTCGCTTCGACCGGCTCCTCGTCAGCCTCTTCGATCATCTCGCCGACTGAGAAGATCGGCATCGCGCGAACGTTGGCGCGAGTCCGGTCGTGGCCGGTGTGATCGTAGGCAACGGTGCCCGTCCGCAGGGCGAAGAGCGTGTGGTCGCGCCCGACGCCCACGTGCTCCCCCGCAAGGATCTTGGTGCCGCGCTGCCGGACGAGGATCGTGCCCGCGAGCACGACTTCGCCGGTGTGGCGCTTGACGCCGAGGCGCTTCGCCTTCGAATCGCGTCCGTTGCGGGAGCTCCCGCCGCCTTTCTTATGCGCCATCGTCTGGGTCCTTCTTGGGTTTGGGCGTCCGGGTCCGCTTCGGCGCAGCCGGCTTCTCAGCCGCCGGCGCCGGGGTTTCCGCCTCCGCTGCGACGGCATCCTCAACCGCGAGCTCGGCGACAGCAACCTCCGCCTCCACGGCCTCGGCTTCGACCGCCAGCGCCTCCGCTTCGGTTGCCACAGCCTCGGCTTCAGCCTCGACCGCATCGGCCCTGGCCGCCTTCGGCGCCGCCGCCCGCTTGGGAGCGGCCGCCTTGGGCTTGGCCTCGGCCTTGCCACGCCCGACCTCCTCGATGAGGAGCTCGGTCAACTGGCTGCGGTATCCCAGGGTGCGGCGGTGGCGCTTCTTCGGCTTGTAGGTGAAGACGCGAATCTTGCGGCCGCGGCGATGGGCGATCACCGTGGCGGTGACCGAGGCTTCGACCGGGGACCCCTTGGCCACGTCGGTTTCGGCACCGTCGCCGAGAAGCAGGACCGACTCGAGGGTCACCGTCGACCCAACCTCGACGGGAATGCGATCGACAAGGATCCGGTCGCCGGAAGCGACACGGTACTGGTGACCGCCGTGTTGAAGGATTGCGTACATCTGCCTCTCTCGCCGGG
>DAIQQM010000135.1:0-5667 GCA_036786805.1 Candidatus Dormiibacterota bacterium
CGGATCGCCGGTCCAGCCGGACCATCGCCTTCCATCCCACCTGCCACCTGGAGACCAACGAGGAACGCGGATACCAGCGCCTGCACGGGCTGTTCGGCATCCCCGTCGGGCCCCGCGACCAGCCCCTCTCCACCGTGAGCCTCGGCCAGGTGCGTGAACCCGTCGCCGTGCTCCTCCTTGAGTTGCCGCAACGGGCGCTCGGCGGCACGCTCCCGTCGTGGAAGGAACTGGTTGCGCAGGTCGCCTGGGCTCACGACCGCGGAGCGGCGGCGCATCTCGACGGTGCGCGGCTCTGGGACGCGTCGCCCTTCTACAAGTCCAGGCACCGGAGGTCGATCGCCGACATCGCCGGTCTCTTCGACAGCGTCTACGTGTCCTTCTACAAGGGGCTCGGCGGCATCGCCGGCTGCTGCGTCGCCGCGGATGCCGCCCTCATCGAGGAGCTCTCGGTCTGGCGGACGCGGCATGGCGGACGGGCATACGGTCTCTGGCCCTACGCCGCGTCAGCGCTGACCGCACTGCGCACGCGCCTCCCGCGGATGCCCGAGTACTACCGGCACGCCCTCGCGATCGCCGACGCGCTCCGTGGAGTGCCGGGCGTCGAGGTGCTCCCGGATCCGGTCCAGAGCCCGATGATGCATCTCCGGATTGCGAGGAGCCTGGAAACGCTCGCCGAACGCGCCGCCGAGATTGCGCGCTCCGACAGGATCTGGACGATCGCGCGTCCCTGGGCGTCACTCGGGCCGCGGCTGCAGGAGTTCGAGTTCCACGTCGGCGATGCGACGCTCGAGCTCAGTCCCGAGGATGTTCGCGAGCTGTTCGTGCGCCTGACCACGGAGCCCGGACGCGCGCCGCGTCACCGCTCGCCCCGGGAGCGAACCGACCGCCCGCGCCGCTGAAGAGAACGCGACTCGATACCGGCCGCTGAGACGGCCCGCTGAGCTGCCTCCTGCAGGGGCTCCGGTGAGCCCCGCGCAGCGCGCGTCACGCTGCGCAGGGCCGCTCCGGATTCAGATCACTGGTGGCCCGCGGCGTCGAGGGATTGTCCGGTCTCGAGCAGCGTCTTGAGGCCGCTCAGCACCCAGTTCCACCCGCCGCCCGCGCCCTGGTCCTCCATGCCACCGGACATGAGCACGGCCAGCACGGGAGCACCCTCGAGCTCATGGGTCAGGGTCAGCCGGGTGACACCGTTCTTGCGCGCCTCGATCTCGTAGGTCAGGCGCGTGAACCCCTGCGCCGCCATCGCAGGGTCCATCGCCATCCGGAACGTCTGCACCAGCTTGTGCGGCGGATCGACCTCGAGGACCTCGCCGTCCACGCCCATCTCGGGCGCGCCCGCCGCACGCATCCCCTCACTCGTGTACCCGATGTACGCGCCTCCGGGGCGCAGGTCGAAGTCCACGCGGCCGCAGTACCCGTAGCGCTCGGTCCATTCCGGCTTGGTGATCGCATCCCAGATCGCCTCGGGGGTTGCCTTGATGTACACCCGGTAGACCTGGGTGGTCCCGAGCGCAGTCGCTGTCGTGGTCATGCCATGCCCTCCAGTTCGGTCTTGAGATTGATGAGCGCCGAAGCGTGGCGCTCGCGGTACTTGTCGATCCACCGTTCGTGAATCGACTGAATCGGTATCGGGTTGAGGAAGTGCAACTTCTCTCGTCCCGAGCGCCGTGCGACGACGAGGCCCGCGTCCTCGAGCACCCGCAGGTGTTTCATCACGCCGAAGCGCGTCATCTCCAGCTCGGACTCGAGCTCGGTCAGCGTGCGGCCGTCACGCTGGAAGAGCTGGTCGAGGAGGAAGCGCCGCGTTGGGTCGGCGAGTGCTTTGAACACGAGGTCGTCGTCGGTCACCCCGGTAGAATACGTGACCATCTGGTCACATGTCAAGGGCCCTTCGGCGGCCGGATCAGACCTGGTTCGGACCTGTCGGACCGATGGGCTCGCGCACGACCTCAGGTCGAAGCGTGACGGTCGGCGCCGAGCGTCCGGCCGGTCTCGACGAACGTCTTCAAGCCGCTGAGCACCCAGTTCCACCCGCCGCCGCCGCCCTCATCCTCCATCGCGCCGGACGTGAGGAGCGCGACGGTCGGAGCGCCCTCGAGCTCATGCGTCAAAGTCAGCCGCGTCACGCCGAACCTGCCGCCGTCGATCTCCCAGCTGACGCGGGTGAAGCCCTCGGACGCCAGCTCGGGGCTGATGAGCATCCGCCAGGTGTGCACAAACCTCCTGGGTGGATCGACCTCGAGCACCACGCCGTCGACGGCCGCGCTCGGGGCTCCGAGGAGTCGCATCTCGTCGCTCGGGAACCCCATGAACGCGCTGCCCGGCCGCAGGTCGTAGGCGCATCGCACGCCGTACCCATACCGCTCGGTCTGATCCGGGTCGACGATCGCGTCCCAGATCGTCTCGGGCGTCGCGTGGATGTACAGCCGGTACACCTGCGCACACGTGATTCCGTCAGATGCCACGCCTCTTCTCCCGGCCTCCATGACTCCCTCGACGCGGTACGGCACCTCGCGACGGAGCATAGGAGATGGTTTCCACGGCTGTCAGCCGTGGAGAGCGGTCACTCGTCCTGGACGGCGTCCCGGATGTGCTCGGTCTTGGTCACGGTCATCGCCGCGTCCATCATCAGCCCGATCACGTCGATGCGGCAGGGCTGCTTCTGACGGTGCGTCTGAGCTCGATAGAGCTCGAGGAGCATGCGCAGCTTTCGGCGCTTGCGCTCGTCCACGGCCTCCTCGGGTGTTCCGAATCCGACGCCGCGGCGCGCCTTCACCTCGATGAGGACGAGCGTGTCGCCGTCCTCGGCGACGATGTCGATCTGCCCCAGACGGCTGCGCCAGTCGCGCGCGAGGATTCGGTAACCCTGCTCCTTGAGGTACGCGAGCGCGGCGACCTCGCCGGCGTGGCCGACCCGATCCTTGAGCGGCCGCGCCGGAGGGAGTTGCTCGGGGGTTCGCGACCCCCGGCTACGCTCCGCCGTCGCTCTCCGAGGTTGCCGCGGCACCCTCGGGTTCGTCTGCCTCCGCGGTCACGTCGGCCGGCTCGGAGCCGTCCAACTCCGGCTCGTCGGTCGCATCGATCAACTCCTCGGGCTCGACGTCCGACCCGGGCACGACGTCCGGCTCGGCGCGAAGCACGGTCATCTCGGAGCCGCCGATCGGCTGGCGACGCTCGCGGATGCGGGCATGACGGCCAACCTTCTCGCGCAGGTAGAACAGCTTCGCCCGGCGCACCTGGCCGTGGCGGAGCACCTCGATCTTGTCGATCCGGGGCGCGTGGACGAGGAAGGTGCGCTCGACTCCGACACCGTGGGCGATGCGACGCACGGTGAAGCTCGTCGCGAGCCCGACCTTGCCCTTCAGCGCGATCACCACGCCCTCGAAGACCTGGACGCGCTCGCGGGTTCCCTCGACGACCTTGACGTGCACGCGCACGGTGTCGCCTGAACGCAGAACGGGGACTTGCTGTTTTTCCTGCTCGCGCTTGAGCAGATCGATGACATTCACGTTGTTCCTCCGGGCCTTGGCGCAGACCGTATCAGATCGGGGCGACGCAGCCCGGTCCGTCTTGCACTTTCATCACGACGCCATGCCGCGATCGCGGCATGGTTGCCCTCGCGCAGGACCGCGGGGACCGACTGGCCCTCGAACTCCGCGGGGCGGGTGTACAGCGGTGCTTCGAAGCCGCCCCCGGCGCCGTCCGAGAAGGTCTCCTCGCCGAGCGATTCCGGCGAACCGACGACGCCGGGGACGAGACGCGCGGTGGCCTCGATGACCGCCATCGCCGCGATCTCGCCGCCGCTGAGCACGTAGTCGCCGACCGAGAGCTCTTCGCCGATCTCGTCGCGCGCACGCTGATCGACGCCCTGGTACCGGCCGCACACCAGGAGGATCGAGCGTTCCTGGGCAAGCTCGCGGGCGACGTCCTGATCGAAGCGTCGCCCCTGCGGCGAGAGCAGGATGCAGCGCACACCGGGCTCGGCTGCACGCAGCGCGCGCACCGCGCGAATCACCGGCTCGGGTTTGAACACCATGCCCGCACCGCCGCCGAACGGAACGTCGTCGACCTGTCGATGCCGGCCTTCGCTGTGCGCGCGCAGGTCGCGCACGTCCAGCGCCACGTCACCGGCTGCGACGGCTCGCCCGACGACGCCGATCCCGAGCGGACCCGGGAACACCTCGGGAAAGATCGTGAGCACGTGAAAGCGGATCACACCGTCTCCTCCGTCCACGGTTTCACCGTGACCGTGCCGCCGGCGACGTCGACGGAGGTGACGTACTCGCGCGCCATCGGCAGACGGTGGAGCACGCTGCCGTCGCGGATGACGAGCACGTCGTTGGCGACGCCGGCTTCGACCTCATCGACGACGCCAACCGCGCTGCCGGTGGTGTCGAGGACACGCAGGCCGACGAGCTGCCACACGAACCACTCCTCGTCGGAGAGCGGTCGTGCCGCATCGACATCGACACACAGATAGACCCCTCGGAGCAGCGCGGCGTCGGTTGCGGAGGTGATCTCGTGGAAACCGAGGAGCACCGCGTTCCCGGGGCCGGGGCGCGATGTGCGCACCGTGAGCGACCGCGAGCCGTCCTCGGTCTCGAGCTTGACGCCAGGTGTGAAGCGGCTGGGGTCGCCGCCGATCGGCTCAGCCCGGACCTCGCCGCGCACGCCGTGCGCGCGAAGGACCTGCGCGGCGCGCAGCTTGGCTGGGGCGAGTGGGCGGCCGCCGGTCACCGCAGGTCTTTCAACTCCACCTGCACGCGCTGATGATGCCGCAGGCCCGCCGCGCGAACCACGGCACGCACCGCCTCGATGTTGCGTCCCGTCTTGCCGATGAGCTTGCCCATGTCCTCTTCAGCCACGTGCAACGTCACGATGGTGCTCCGGCCTCTCGGGCGTGATTCCACCGTCACCGCCGACGGATTGGAAACGATTCGCTCGGCGATGAATTTGGTGAGGTCGGCGTAGTCGGTCATTCGCTTGCGGCTTCCGCAACGGCGGGTTCTGTCGTTGCGGGAGCCCCGTCCGGCGCGGCCGGGCTGGCTTCCGCGACGCCATCCGCCTCGTCCTGCGCGGGGGTGGTTGCCTCCGCGGACGCCTCAGGGGTCGTCGGCTCAGCAGTCACCGGCTCATCCGCGACGGGGATTTCCGTTGTCGTGTCGGTGGTTTCGGCCTCAACGGCGGCTGCAGGCTCACTCACAGCGGGCACGGGGGTTGCGGGTTCTTCGACCTCGACTCTGGGTGTGATCTTGAAGGGGCGCGCGGCGAGAATGCCTTCTTTCACAAGGAGCTGGCGTGCGCTGTCACTCGGGCGCGCACCCCGGCGCAACCAGAGTTGCACGCGGTCCGCGTCGATGCTCACCACCGCCGGATTCGGCAGCGGATCGTAGAAGCCGATCGACTCGATGAACCTGCCGTCGCGAGGGCTGCGCGAATCCGCGACCACCAGCCGGTACACCGGGCGCTTGGTGGTGCCCATCCGCTTCAACCTGATCTTGACCAATGTCGTGCTCCTTTCAGAAACCTGCTTGTCCGAGTTGGGTTGGATCGATGTTCTTGAGCTGTCTGAGCATGCGAGCCTTGCCGCGAACGCCCTTGGTGCCCTTGCCGCCGCCGAGGCTCTTGAACATGCCCTGCATCTGCTCGAATCCCTTGAGCAGACGG
>DAIQQM010000038.1:0-21835 GCA_036786805.1 Candidatus Dormiibacterota bacterium
GCGCGCGGCGGATGTTCCAGACGCTGGAGTTCTCACCGTCGGTGCTCCATGACGTCTCCGAGGTCGACACGAGCACCACGGTCCTGGGAAGCCCATCGGCGGCGCCATTCGCATTCGCGCCCACGGGGTTCACGCGGCTCATGCATCACGAGGGCGAGCGCGCCGTGGCCCGGGTCGCTGAGCGACACGCCATTCCCTATGCGCTTTCGACCATGGGAACCACCTCGATCGAGGACGTTGCGGCAGCGGCTCCGTCGGCGCGAAAGTGGTTCCAACTGTACGTCTGGAAGGATCGAACCGCCGGCGAGGAGTTGATGGTGCGGGCCAGGGCGGCGGGTTTCGAGGCACTGATGTTGACGGTCGACGTCCCGGTGGCGGGAAACCGGCTGCGCGACGTGCGCAACGGGTTCTCGATACCGCCGACACTGACCGCGGGGACGCTGGCCGACATCGCTGCGCACCCCGCTTGGTGGGTCAACCTGCTGACCACCGAGCCGCTCACCTTCGCATCGCTGAAGGGCTGGGACCGCACCATCGCCGAACTCATCGACGTGCTGTTCGATCCGACCATGACCATGGCGGACCTGGAATGGGTGCGATCGTGCTGGCGGGGGCCGCTGATCATCAAGGGCATCCAATCGGTCGGCGACGCGCGGCGCATGGCGGATGCCGGGGTCGACGCGATCGTGCTGTCGAACCATGGCGGCCGGCAACTCGACCGTGCACCGGTTCCGCTCAGCCTCGTCGCGGAGGTCGTGGACACCGTCGGCGACACGACCGAGGTGTGGATGGACACCGGGGTGATGAGCGGAGCGGACATCGTGGCGGCAGTCGCCCTCGGCGCCCGAATCGTGCTGGTCGGGCGGGCGTACCTCTACGGGCTCATGTCAGGAGGTGCGCGGGGAGTCGAGCGGGCAACCACCATCCTGCAACGCGAGATGCGGCGAACCATGCAACTCCTCGGGGTTCGCAGCATTGCCGAACTCGACCGCCGGCATGTCAAGCTCCCGGCCCGTCAGGGTTGACCCCGGGGTTCAGTGCCCCGGAGCGGGAGGTGCGGGGAGGGCATCGAGGAAATCCTGCGAGGGCACGAAGAACAACGCTCCGGTCACGGCGGTGGAGAAGTCGAGGATCCGGTCGTAGTTGCCCGGCGGGTCGCCGATGAACATGTTGCTGAGCATGCGCTCGGTAATCAGCGGCGTCCGTGCGTAGGCGATGTAATACGTGCCGAACTCACCGCGGCCGACATGGCCGAATGGCATGTTGTCTCGCAGAATCGCGAGCTCGGTGCCGTCGGGGTCGGTGATCACGTTGAGCGCGACGTGCGAGTTGCTCGGTCTCACGGAGTCGGGAAGCTCGATGTCCGCGAGCTTGGTGCGCCCGACCACCCTTTCCTGCTCCTCGACGGAGAGAGCGTTCCACGCCTCGAGATCGTGCAGGTACTGCTGCACGATGACATAGGTTCCTCCGGCAAACGCGGGATCGCCGGCGCCGATGGTCACGGCGTCGAAGGCGGCCTGGCCCGTGGGATTCTCGGTGCCGTCGACAAATCCGAGGAGGTCGCGCTCGTCGAAGTACTTGAATCCGTGGATCTCCTCGACGACGGTCACGCTGCCGCGCAGGCGGTTCATGATCTGGCCGGCGAGCTCGAAACAGAGATCCATCTGCACCGCGCGAAGGTGGAACAGGAGATCCCCCGGTGTGGCAACGGCGTGATGCTTCGCCCCGACGATCGCGCGGAAAGGATGCAACTCGGCTGGGCGCGGTCCGCTGAACAGCCGGTCCCAGGCGTCGGATCCAATGCCGGCGACGCAGGTGAGACCGCCGTCGGGGATCCTGAAGCCGACCGATCGCTGGAGCGCTGCGCAGTCGCCCAACAGGTCGCGGGCGACGGTCTCACCGCCCTCGTCGATGGTGACGACGAGAAAGATCGCCGCCATCGTGAGCGGGCTGAGCACCGGTTGCGCAACAGCACCCGTGGCGGAGTCGGCTGACCCGGTCAAGGCAACGTGCCTCCTTGGGGTTCGAGGTTGGTGAGCGCCCTCAGTGTAGGTCGCGCGCGGCGCCGCTCAGCGCAGGCGATCCGCCGCGGGTCCGCACCGCTGCCGGCGGGCGTCGCGAGCCGTGCGCCACGTAGGGCACTCCTTTCCTCCACAGGCGGAGTGCCTGCGTGTAGATGCCCGACGAGACGCGGTGCGTGAGCAGCGGATGACGAAGCAGCCGGCCCGCGAGGCTGCGACGGTTGAAGCGACGTCGTTGGAGGGACATCGCCGCCGACAACAACACGGTCTCGCCGCGCCGCACCGTGATCGCAACGCTGCATCGATCTCCGGGAGCCGGGACACGAATCTCATAGTCAAGGTTCGAAGAGAGGAACGGCGACACGTGGAGATCCTTGGCGAGACGGACTGATGCGGTGCCGCGGTCGCGAAGATCGACGACGTAATGCGTGCGCTCGCCCCACGGCGTGTTGGTCACTTCGAGGACGGCTGCGACCGGCGTGTCGCCCTTCTCGTCGTGGCAGTAGTAGACAGCGAGGGGATTGAACAGCCAGCCCCAGGTGCGAGCGTGCGCGAGCAGTTCGACCCGTCCGGACGGGCGCGCACCGGTCCGCTCCTCGACCAGGTCGCGCACCTCCGTGGCGAGCGTGGCGCCGCTGGGGTTCGCGCCTTTCCGGTCGCCGCCATAGTCCTCGCGGCGGTGGTGGACGATCGCGGGAAGCCGCGAGGACCAGAGCGGCCAGAGGTGATCGAGCTCGTTGAGCCGGTCGAGATCGACCATCGGCATCCAGAGTGTTCGCCTGAAGCGGTGCTGGACGCTGCCGCGCCGCGCATGCACAACCATGCCGTCGTAGAGGACGGCGGCCGGTCTGGGATGGCGGGCGCCGTTCACAACGCCTTGCCGAAGTGTCGCATCGCGACGAGCGCGCTCCGCACCCCGTCCTCGTGGAATCCCCAGCCCCAGTAGGCGCCGCAGTAGTAGGTGTGGAGCGTCCCGTTGAGCTCATCGTGGAACCGCTGCACACGCAGCGCGTGCTCGTCGAAGACGGGGTGCTCGTACTCGAACGAAGCGATGATCTTGTCGGGCGCGATCCGATCCTCGCTGTTGAGCGTGGTGCAGAACGTGTGTCTCGACGCGATCGATTGCAGCGTGTTGGCATGGTAAGTGAGGGCTGCCGAACCGGCCTCGCCCCCGGGATGCGCTGCGATGTGCTGGTAGTTCCAGCTCGCCCACGCGCGCCGGCTCCGCGGCAAGGCCCGCTCGTCAGTGTGCAGCGTTGCGTGATTCGCCTTGTACTGGATGGAACCCAGGACCCTCACCTCGAGCTGAGTCGGACGGGCGAGCATCGCCAGACTCTGGTCGGAGTGGGTTGCCATGACGACACTGTCATAGCGCTCGCCCCCGTTGTCGTCGGTGAACACGGTGACCCCGGCTTCATCGCGATCCACGCGCCGAACCGGTGAGCCGAGCCGTATCCGATCCCGGAACGGCATGGCGATCCTGTCGACATAACGCGACGCCCCACCGGCCACCGTCCGCCACCTCGGCCGGTCGCCGAGCGACGTCAACCCGTGACGGTCGAGAAAGCGGGCAAGCGCGGCGGCGGGGAATTGTGTGAAGCGCGAGGGATCCGCAGACCAGATCGATGCACCGAGGGGAACGATGTAGTGATCGATGAAGCTGCGCGAATACCGGCCGGCGTCGAGAAAGTCGGCGAGCGTGATGCTGAGATCGCTGCTCGCGAGGAGTCGCCGCGCCGCCCGGTTGAATCGGGGGATGTCGGCGAGGAGGCGCAGGAACGACGGGCGGGCGAGGTTGCGTCGCTGCGCGAAAAGCGTGTTGGCGCTCGTGGTTCGATACTCGAGACCCGTCTGCGCGCAGGAGACGCTGAAGCTCATGTCGCTCGCCTGCGTCGCAACACCGAGATCGTCGAGCAGGCGCGCGAAGGCCGGGTAGTTGCGTTCGTTGTACACGATGAATCCGGTGTCGATCGCGTGGTCGCCGTCATCGCGTGCGACCGCCACGGTGTTGACATGGCCCCCGAGCCGGGCGTCCGCCTCGTACAGCGTGATGTCGTGATCGTTGTGGAGCAGGTGGGCGGAGACAAGCCCGGATACCCCACTGCCGATGATGGCCACTCGCTTGCTCACGGATCTCCTTGATCGCACTTCCTGACGGCGCAGCAGATTTAGTGATAAATTAGCACAGATCACGTCGACGCGCACGCGGAGGAGCCCATTGCCTCGCTACCGGACCATCATTCATTCCGCGTGGGACCCCGATCGTGCACTGGCGTACATGGCGGACTTCAGCAATGCCTCCTCCTGGGATCCGAGCGTCGTGCGCGCCTCGCCGGCCGCGGGGGACGACGTCCCAGCCGGGACCGTCTTCGACCTCGTGGTCATGACCGGCGGCCGCGAGTTGCCCCTTCGATACCAGGTGATCGACAAGACCGACCGGGCGGTCACCCTGCGAGCCCGAACGTCGAGGCTCGAGTCCATCGACACGATCAGCGTGGCCGCGGATCCGGGCGGTTCGCTGGTGACCTACGACGCCTGGCTCGGACTGCGCGGCGTGGCCCGCGTGTTCAACCCACTTCTGGGTCCTGCGTTCCGGCGGATCGGGGAACGAGCGCGCGCCAGCCTCGCCGTGATCCTCGCAAACGCTCAATGAACGTGCGAGCCCGAGTCGACACGCTCCTCGAGCGATCCGTCGTGGGCAGCTTCAGCCGCATTGGACCGGCCATCCGGCGCCGGGTCTTCGCGTGGGAGCCCGTCGGCACCCATCGCGTCGACGGGCTCACGGCAGTCATCACGGGCGCGTCCTCAGGGCTCGGTCGCGCGACGGCGCTTGCCCTGGCCGGACTGGGCGCTGACGTGGTGATCGTGGTGCGCGATGTTCGCCGCGGAGAGCGGGCGGCGTCGGCGATCCGCACCGCCACCGGCGCCCGGGTCGAGGTCGTGGGCGCGGACATGGGGGATCTCGACTCGGTGCGCGCGGCCGCGGCGGCGCTCGGGAGCCGGCCGATATCGATCCTGGTGCACAACGCGGGCAGCCTCAGCGCCGTCCGCCGCACGACGCGGCAGGGTATCGAGGAGACGCTCGCCACGCACGTCATCGGACCGTTCCTGCTGACCGGCCTGCTGCTGCCCAACCTCGAGGCAGCCGCGCCGTCACGAGTCATCGTGGTCACATCCGGTGGGATGTACGCGGAGGGCCTGGACGTGGACCGCCTGCAGATGGGCGCGGCGGATTACAGCGGGGTGATTGCCTACGCGCGGGCGAAGCGCGCTCAGGTGTCGCTCGTCGAGGAGTGCGCCGAACGGCTTCGTGGCCGCGGTGTCCGCCTGGTGAGCGCTCACCCCGGCTGGGCGGACACTCCCGGGCTCCGCCGCTCACTGCCACGATTCAGCGTGATCATGCGCCCGCTGCTGCGCACTCCCGCGTCGGGCGCCGAGACGACCGTGTGGCTGGCGTCGGCGCCGATCGACAGCATCGGCGCCGGAGCCCTGTGGTTGGACCGCGCGGCCCGCGCACCGCACCGGTTGCCCCGGACCGCCAGAATGGATACCGCCGCGGAGCGAGTGCGACTGGTCAGGGAGTGCTGCCGCCTCGCCGGGCTCGTGGCAGCGTCGCCGGCAGTCCTCGTATGACCACGACCCTGAGCATTCACGAGGCTGCCGAGCGGCTCGGGCTGCACTACATGACCGTCTATCGATACATCCGCACCGGAAGCCTGCCCGCGCGCAAGGACCGGGGATCGTGGGTGATCGACGTCGACGATCTCGGGTCGACTCTTCGCGGGCTTCGCGAGCGCTCACCGGGACGGAGGGGGGCACCGTCCCGGCGAGAGCACGTCAACGGGCTGGCGGGGCGGCTCACCAGCGGTGACGAGCCAGGAGCGTGGTCGGTCGTCGACGCCGCCATGGTGAGCGGCGCCGAGCCGGGTGACGTCTACATGGACCTCTTCGTGCCCGCGTTGCGGCTCGTCGGTGACCGCTGGGAGCGTGGCGAGATCGGCATCGCCGAGGAACACCGGGCCACGGCGGTGATGCATCGGCTCATCGGAAGGCTGGGGCCTCGATTCCGGCGGCGCGGACGCTCACGGGGAGTCATCGTGCTCGGCGCACCCGAGGGCGAGCTCCATGCCCTGCCGACTGCCATCGTCGCGGACCTCCTCCGGGGCGAAGGGTTCGACGTCGTCGACCTGGGTCCCAGCGTGCCGGCAGAATCGTTTCTCGCGTGCGTCCGCACCTTCGCTCCGGTACTCGCGGTTGGCGTTGCGGTGACACGCTCCGGGCGGCTGGCCGCGGTTCGACGCCTCGTTCGGGCGCTGAACGTCGCCGAGCCCGGTCTGCAGATCATCGTCGGCGGAGCGGGCGTCACCGCGAGCGAGGTCGCGAGCATGGGCGCGCGCCCGTGGCCTCAGGATGGACGCGCGCTCGCGCTGACCTTTTCGCGAGAGCTGACGTCGACGGGACGCGTGCAGGCGAATCCGAATGGCTGACGTGCCGGCACCGCGCGTGCAGGCGGGTGCGGGCGCCGCCTTGGATCAGATCTGCCGGGCCATCGCGCGTCGGCTGTTGGGCCGCCTGACCGACGGCAGGCTGACCCTTGTCGAGGAGGGACGTGCCGAGATCTTCGGGACACCTGGGGAGATGGACTGCTCCGTCACGGTCGTGCATCCGAGCTTCTGGCACCGTGCGCTGACGCGTGGCGGTTCAGGCCTCGCCGAGGCGTACATGGACGAGCAGTGGACGACGGACGACCTCACCGCCGTTCTGCGGCTCCTGGCGCGCAACCTGGAGGGATTCAACCGACTGGGGCGTAACCCGTTGACCCGACTGCGCAAGAGCTTTGGCCTGGAGGCCACCGGGCGTCCCAGCGAGGCCCGCGATCGCCGGAACATCAGCGCTCATTACGACGCCGGTGACGATTTCTTCGCCCTCTTTCTCGACCCGACGATGGCGTACTCCTGCGCGCTCTTCGAACGGCCGGACATGTCTCTCGAGGAAGCATCGATCGCGAAGTTCGACCGCATCTGCCGGATCCTCGAGCTGACACCCGACTCGCACGTTGTCGAGATCGGTGGGGGGTGGGGTGGCTTCGCCGTGCACGCCGCGACGCGCTACGGCTGCCGGGTGACCACGACGACCATCTCCAAGCGGCAGGCCGAGTACATGCGCCGACGAGTTCGTCGCGAGGCGCTCGAGAGCCGGGTCACAGTGCTCGACGATCATTACCGCAACCTCGAGGGCGAGTTCACGCACCTGGTTGCCATCGAGATGATCGAGGCGGTGGATTGGCGCCTCTACGACGAGTTCTTCGCCACGATCCAGCGCCTGCTGGTCCCGGGCGGCCGTGCCGCGATCCAGGCGATCGTCGTCGATGATCGCGAGTTCGAGCGCAGCAAGTACTGGAAGGATTTCGTGAAGCGATACATCTTTCCGGGCGGCTGTCTGCCGTCCGTGCCAGCGATGCTCCGGGCGACCCGACGAACCGGCGATCTGAAGCTCGAGAACCAGCTCGACATCGGTCCGGACTACGTCACCACGCTGCGGCGGTGGCGCCAGTCGCTTGACGCGCGCCATGCCGATGCGCGGGCACTCGGCTGGGACGCCAGACGGCTTCGGATGTGGCGCTTCTACTTCGCCTACTGCGAGGCGGCGTTCGCGGAGCGGCGGGTCAGCGACGTCCAGCTGCTGTTTGCCCGGCCGGGAGGGTGAAGCGAACGTGCTCGTGAGAGGCGACTGAGGCGGTCCGGCCGCCGAGGGAGCGCGCACCCGTCCTTGACGTCCTTGGAGCGTGCGTCTACACTTACCGTAAGTGGTAGCTAACCTAGAACCCCTGACCGCGCTGGGAGACCCAACCCGGCGAGCGATCTTCGAGCGTCTGGCTGCGGGCCCGATGGCGGTCGGCGCGCTTGCTCGCGAACTGCCGATCAGCCGGCCGGCGGTGTCCCAGCACCTCCGTGTGCTGAAGCATGCGGGGCTCGTGCGCGACCGCGCCGAGGCCAATCGACGTATGTACAGCATCGACCAGCGCGGCCTCGCTGAGCTCCGCGCGTACTTCGAACGTTTCTGGGGTCAGGCGCTCGGCGCGTTTCAGACAGCGGCGGAACAAACAGCAACCAAAGAGGAGGAGTCATGACCACGCAGACGGCAGGCACATCGGTCCGCGCATCGGTCCTCGTCGAGGCGCCGATCGACCACGCATTCATGGTGTTCACCGAGCGCATGGGGAGCTGGTGGCCGCCCGATCACCACATCCTCGACGGCGAGCTCAGTGAGATCGTGTTCGAGCCGCGCGTCGGCGGCCACATCTATGATCGCGCGACCAACGGGAACGAGTCGCACTGGGCTCGCGTCCTCGCATACGACCCGCCGAACCGCCTGGTTTTCAGCTGGGACATCAGCCTGCAGTGGCAGATCGAGACCGATCCCGAGAAGACGAGCGAGGTCGAGATCAGCTTCTTTGCAGAGGGAGCGAACCGCACGCGCGTCGAGCTCGAACACCGCAAGCTCGACCGCCACGGAGAGGGCTGGGAGCCCATGCGTGACTCGGTCGGCGCCTCAGATGGCTGGCAGAAGGGACTGGACGCGTTCGCGAGGGCAGCCGCCGCGTAAACGGCACGTTTGCGAGAAGGAGAGGAGCCGCTCGAAGGCGGCTCCTCTCAACGCGCCAGGCCGTCAGCGAGTGCAGCGGTTGGGCGCGAGGACCTAGCCTTCGCGTCCTCGAAATTGCACGCGCCCGGCGACGTTCCGGGCCTCGAGCCGCGGCTGCGGAAACGTGGCCGGACCACCCATCACCGCGCCGTCGCTGAGCCGGAATCGGGAGCCGTGCCACGGGCAGACCACGACGCCGTCCTCGACGGTGCCTTCGTTCAGGGGTCCACCCGCGTGACTACATGTGTTCTCCATGGCGCAGACACTTCCGTCGACGCGGGTGAGGAGCACCTTGCGATCCTCCACGTCCACCGCGGTGAGCACTCCCTCCTTCACGTCGGTGTCGCCGGCCACGTCGGTCCATTCGGTGGGACCGGCAAACGAGGCGGTGTGATTCACCGTGAGCGCACGGCCGAGGACCAGCTCGCCGCCCAGGTAGGCGGCCGCACCGGCGGCGGCGAGCCCGGTCGCAGAGAGGAAGCGTCCACGCCCCCGGTGTCCGCGCAGCCGTGCGCCGAGTGCCCAGACCTGCAGGCCGAGCACCGCCGTGTTGGCGAGGCCGTGCACCAGCGCGAGGCGGCGATCGCGGCCGTAGGTGTCCGACCAGTCGGCTGCTCCGGTTGCGGCGGTCGCGCCGGCCGCGAGACACCCCACGGCGGTGAGCAATGTCGCTCCCGCATCGTCACCGATCAGGTCGAGCACCGGCACACTCGCCCACATGCCGATCGGTACATCGCTCAACGCCGGGTGCAGCGCGTGTCCAAGCCAGCGACCGTGGAGCAGGTCCATGAGCTTTCGCTGCTTTGTGATCGGTTCGAGGGCTTTGACCAGGGCCTCGCTCAGCTGCTCCAGTCCCGGGAGCTCCTCGATGGCGGCGATCATCTCCTCGTACGGGAGCTGGCTGCGCTTGTCGGTCATGGTTCAGACAGCCTACCTTTCACGTACCTGAGCGAACAAGGAGCTGTTGCCGCGGCGCTGACACGACGACGCGCTCGAGGACCCGGGCAGGTGCCGCGTCCACATTCGCAGGCCTCGTGCGACACTCGGCCGCATGAACGCGCGGAGCCGGCTGGCGGTCTGCCTCGCTCTCGGCATCGTCGGCTTCGCGGTCAGCTTTCCGTTCACCGAATGGCAGGTGGCAACCTTGATCGGGTGGGACGTCACCTCTGCCGCGTTCGTCCTGATCGTGTATCTCGGGAGCCGGGGCAAGGACAGCGCGGCGACCAGACTGGCGGCGATGAGCGAGGACGACTCTCGAACGGCTGCCGAAGCGATTCTCGTCGGTGCCAGCATTGCGAGCCTGGTCGGGGTGGCGTTTGCGCTCATCGCCGCGAGCACGACGCACGGCATCGTCAAGTCCGGGATCACGGCGCTGGTGGTGCTGAGCGTCGTCCTCTCGTGGAACGCGGTGCACGTGGTGTTCACGCTGCGCTATGCGCGTCTCTATTACGCCCAGGGCGGCGGCATCGACTTCCACTCCGATGTCCCTCCTGATTTCCGGGATTTTCTCTACGTCGCGCTGACCATCGGCATGACGTTCCAGGTGTCGGATACCGACCTCAACGCCAAGTCGATTCGCATGACGGCGCTGCGCCACGCGCTGCTGTCGTATCTGTTCGGGGTCGTCGTCGTGGCAACCACGATCAACGTCATCGCAACCCTGCTGACCAGGTAGGCGGCGCCAACGGTCGATCGACCCGTGGGTGCCGATCCACGGTGGCCACGTGCCGGACGGACGATCCCGCAGTATCATCGAACGAATGTTCGATTGGTTGGAGTCCCTGACCGACGCTCAGCGGACCGCCGCGACCCATGACGGCGGTCCTCTCCGGATCCTTGCGGGCGCGGGCACGGGGAAGACCACCACGCTCTCCGCCCGGGTCGCGTGGCTGCTCGCGACCGGAGTGCCGCCCGAGCGGATCCTCCTGCTCACCTTCACGCGCCGTGCGGCGCGTCAGATGCTCGCTCGGACGGCGTCCTTCACCGTCCCTGCCGGCATCGGCCGCGGCAGCGGGTCACCGGCCGGGCAGGTGACCGGCGGAACCTTCCACGCGATCGCGCACCGGACACTCCGCCGCTTCGCGGTAACGCTGGGGATTCCGGAGGCCTTCTCGGTGCTCGACAACGCCGACGCCGCTGACGTCATCGACATGGTTCGCGACGAACAGGGACACGCGGCCTCGACGCGCCGGCGCTTTCCTCGCAAGCACCTGCTGGTCGACCTGTACTCCGCGGCCGTGAACACGGGCAGGCCGCTGTCGTCGGTGTCCCCGAGATCGCGCCCTGGGCTGAGGATTTCATCGAAGCGATCTCCGAGATCTGCCGTGGCTACGTGCGCCGCAAACGATCGGCCGGTTTGGTCGACCTCGACGACCTGCTGCTCTTCTGGCGCGCCGCCGTGCAGGACGACCGTCTTGGGCCGCGTCTTGCGGGCGCGCTCGATCACGTGCTCGTCGATGAGTACCAGGACGTCAACGAACTCCAGGTCGACATCCTCACCGGGCTCCGGCGAGCGGATCCGCGCATCACCGTCGTCGGCGACGACGCGCAGGCGCTGTACTCGTTCCGGGCCGCTGAACCGCGGCACATCCTCGAGTTCGATCGAGTGTTCCCGGGGTCGACCACCGTGATGCTGGAGACGAACTACCGGTCATGCCAGCGAATCCTCGACGTCGCCAATGCGGTGGGAGCCGATGCCACCGCCGGTTTCTCCGCGGTCCTCCGGGCCGCCAGAGCCACTCCGGGTGCCGACCCGCAACTCGTGCGCTGTGCCGACGAGGACACGCAGACCGACGCCGTGTGCGACCGTATCCTCGCCCATCGCGAAGCCGGCATCGCGTTGCATGAGCAGGCGGTGCTCGTCCGTGCCGCGCACCATTCGGCGCTCCTCGAGCTCGAGCTCGGGGCGCGACGCATTCCGTACGTCAAGTACGGGGGGTTGCGTTTCATCGAGGCGGCGCATGTCAAGGACATGCTTGCGACGTTTCGCCTCGCCGACAACCCGAGTGACGTGGTCGCGTGGTTCCGTCTCCTGCAGTTGCTGGACGGCGTCGGCCCCGCAACCGCCCATCGCGTCGTCGCGGCGCTCGGGTTGATCGAGCCGGACGATCAGCCCCGAACCGACGACATTCTCGCTTCGTGGACGCGCGCGGTAGTGCTGCTGCCTGAGGCGGTCCAGCCCGCGGCCGAGGTTCTCGTGGCCGCATTCGCTCCCCGCGTCGGGGAGCCGGTTCCCACCCATGCCGAACGTCTCCGTGTCGCGGTCGCCCCGCTGATCGAGTCTGCGTACCCGCAGGCGCATGCGAGGCTTGCGGACCTCGACACGCTGGTCGCGGCGAGCACGAAGGTCGCGCGGCTCTCCGATGTTGCCGCCGATCACGTCCTCGAGCCACCCCGGGCGACGGGCAACCTGGCCGGACCGCCACTGATCGATGAGGACTGGCTCGTCATCTCGACGGTGCACTCCGCAAAGGGGCTCGAATGGGACGTCGTCCACGTCCTGCACGTCACCGACGGCAACATCCCCTCGGACATGGCGCTCAGCTCACCCGAAGGGCTCGAGGAGGAGCGTCGGGTCTTCTATGTGGCGGTCACTCGCGCTCGCCACGCGCTGCACCTGTACGTGCCCGAGCGCTACCACCACCACCCCAACGCGCATGACGATCGCCACGGTTGGGCGCAACCCTCGCGCTTCCTCTCCGATCGGGTGCGGTCCCGATGTGACGTCCTCACCGAGCGGAGCCACCGCCGGGACCCGGTGGAGTCCATGCCGCAGGTCGATGCCACCGAGCGCGTCGGGGTCATGCTCGACGGGCTCTGGTCCTAGCGAAGCGCGACGCACGACGGACACGGCGTGCGAGAACGGGCCTATGCTGACCGGAACATGAGCAGCGAACAGCAGGAACCCAAGCCCGACGACGAGGCCAAGAGGGAACAGGGTCAGGCAGACGATCGGCGCCGCAAGGACCAGAGCGAAAAGCTCGAACGCGATCGCGCCGACGAAGCCGGCCGGCGCTCACGCGAGGGCACCTGAGCGGCGTGAATCGGCTCCGGGCGCGGGCATCTCGGACCCGAGGATCGACCGCCGCGTAGTCCAGGGGACCCGAGCTCAATCTCGCTCAGCTTGACGGAGCGGGTGCGTTTCCAGTGCGTGGGGCGGGCGCCGCAGCCGTCGAACCGCGCGCGAGCAGGAGCGACCCTATGGTCGCGGGGATCAGCGTCAGACATCCTCCGGCAACCAGCGCGGCGGCTTCGGCCGGCCCGAGCAGCCCGGCACTCAAGCCGAGGCTCGCGGCCGCCGCGGGCATGCCGAGCTGGGCCGATGCCGCGAGACCGGTCGCGACGAAGCGCTCATGACCGGCGACCCGCGCCGCGATCAGGTGGGTCACCACCGCCGCAGCCGCCAGTCCGATCGCGAGCAGGATGCGCGACGGGGAGGTGAGCAGCGCTCGAAGGTTGAGCTCTGCGCCGAGCAGCACGAAGAAGAGCGGGACGAAGAAGCCGTTTGCGACGCCCGTGAACTGCACCGCAAGGTGATCGGACTCGTGCAACCGTACGAGCACCATTCCGGCAAGGAACCCGGCAACCAGGGTGCTCGCTCCCGTCTCCTGGGCGATCGCCGAGAGGCCGAGCAGCAGCACCAACGAGATCCGCACCTGCCATGCCCACCCACGCTGCAGCGACTCGCCGCGCATCTGCTGGACGAAACCCCGGTGTCGCACCCGGCCCGCCGCCAGGAGAACGAGCGTGCCGGCCGCGATGACCGCCGCGTCCCCGCCGATCGCCTCGAGCGGGTTGCCCGATTTGGCAAGCGTGAGCGGCATGATCACGACCGTCACCGAGTCGGCGAGCGCCACCCATGCGATCAGGAACGCGACGTTCGGCCCGGCCAGGCTGCGCTCCTCGATGATGGGAAACGCGATCGCGGCGGAGCTGCCGGTGACGATGACGGCGATCAACGCGGGGTGGCCGACGCCGAGCGCGTGGTCGAGAAGCAGGCCGATCGGCACCGCGGTGACCGCGACGACGGCGAGCGCGAGGAGGCCTCGGGCGAAGCCCTGGCGGATCGCCGGCGAGCCGATGTCGACATGGGTTCCGGCGCTGAACATGAGCATCGCGAAGCCGATGGCGCTCAGCACGGGGAGGGGCTGGGTCGCCGAGTCGATCACGCCGAACCCGGTGTGGCCGAGCACGAAGCCGGCAATGAGCTCGCCGATCACCACCGGGATCAAACCCCGTCTTCCGAAGGCCAGCAGCGGCCCGGCGAGGCCGGCAAGCACGAGGATCGTCAGCTGAGCGAACATCGCGAGATCATGCCGCGAAATTCGGCGCTCGTGTCCATCGTCGCGGCGACGCGGAGCTACGAGGCGTGGGTCGGCCGGCAGGTTCCGTTGGTGCGGGCGGATCTGGCCTTCAAGCACGAGCAGATGGCGTTCGCGCCATTCCCGTTCCTTCGCTCGACCTTCTATCGATGGGTGCAGCAGTGGCAGGAGACCTGTCCCGAGCTCGCGAGCGCGCCCCCGGTGCTGGCCGTGGGCGACCTGCACACGGAGAACTTCGGGACATGGCGTGACACCGAGGGCCGGTTGATCTGGGGGATCAACGACTTCGACGAGGCCTTTCCCATGGCCTACACCAACGACCTCGTCCGTCTCGCGACGTCCGCGCGCCTCTCGATCTCAGCGGGGGCGCTGGTGCTCACCCCCCGCACCGCGTGCAACGCCATCCTCGAGGGATACCGATCGTCGCTCAAACGTGGCGGCAGGCCATTCGTCCTCGCCGAGGAGCACCGGGTGCTGCGCCGCGATGCTCAGTCGGAGCTGCGAGACCCGGTGCGCTTCTGGACCGCGATGGTGGACCTGCCGCCGGCGCGGCGCCCGGTCCCGGCTGCGATCGCGCTCCTCCAACGCCAGATCCGCGCCGGAGAGGAGATCCGCTACATGAGCCGGCGGGCGGGCCTCGGAAGCCTGGGCCACCCGCGCATCGTCGCGATCGCCGAGCATGGCGGCGGGTGGATCGCCCGAGAGGCCAAGGAGCTCGTCGCCTCCGGGGTCGCCTGGGCGGAGGGGGAGACCGGATCCGTCCCGATCCACTACCCGACGATCGTCCGACGTGCCGTTCGCTGCCCCGATCCGTTCCTCACGATCCGTGGCCGCTGGGTGCTGCGACGCCTCGCGCCTGATTGCAGCCGCATCGAGTTCACGGTTGCGCGTCTGCCCATCGATCAGACCGACCTGCTCCGCGCCATGGGCGCCGAGACCGCCAATGTGCACATCGGGTCGGGCAGGAGGCGGATCGCCGCGGTGACCAAGGATCTTGCGCAGCGATTCCCGGAGTGGCTCAAGGTCGCGTCACGGGCCATGGAGCGAGCGACCATCGCCGACTACACGGCCTGGCAGAGCTTCCGGAGCGCCTGACCCTCAGACCCGGAGCAGCGCGACCAGCGATCGTCCGGCCACGGTGATCTCCTCGCCGGCGTGGTGATGTCGCGTCGACGAGGTCACGTCGCGGTCGCTGGTGTCCGCGAACACCGACCACAGATCGCCCCACCCGCTTGGGATCGTCCAGCCGACCGGCTCCTCACCGGCGTGGAGCAGCACCATGAGCGTGCCGCCGCGGATGCGCCGGCCGCGGGGGTCGCGGTCGGGGATCTCGTCGCCGTTGAGGATCATCCCGAGTGACCGCTGCCCTTCGTCGAACCATTCGTGATCGCTGACCTCGCGTCCCGACGGAAGGAACCAGGCGATGTCCTTGCGGCCGGACCCGTGCACCGCCTGACCGGAGAAGAAGTTCCGCCGCCGCAGCACCGGGTCGCTGCGACGCAGGGCCACGATCCGAGCCACGAACGCGAGCATGGGCTCGTCGATGTGCTCCCAGTCGATCCACGACACGTCGTTGTCCTGGCAGTACGCGTTGTTGTTGCCGTGCTGCGTGCGTCCCATCTCGTCGCCGCCGAGCAGCATCGGGCATCCCTCGGAGAGCAGGACCGTGGCGACGAGATTGCGCCGCTGGCGCGCGCGCAGATCGAGGATCGCCGGGTCGTCGGTCTCACCCTCGATGCCGCAGTTCCACGAGCGATTGTCGTCGGTGCCGTCTTCGTTGTCCTCGCCGTTGGCGAGGTTGTGCTTCTCGTCGTACGACACGAGGTCGGTGAGCGTGAACCCGTCGTGCGCTGTGACGAAGTTGATGCTCGCGGACGGCTGGCGTCCGTCGCCCTGGTACAGGTCACTCGAGCCGGTGAGGCGGTAGGCGAGATCGCGGATGCCCGTGGCGCCACGCCAGAAGTCGCGCACCGTGTCGCGGAAGGCGCCATTCCATTCCGCCCAGCGCACCGGGAAGTTGCCGACTTGGTAGCCGCCGGCACCGACGTCCCACGGTTCCGCGACGAGTTTGACGCGCGACAGGACGGGATCCTGGTGGATGATGTCGAAGAATGCCGAGAGCCGGTCGACGTCGTAGAACTGGCGGGCGAGCGCGGAGGCCAGATCGAAACGGAATCCGTCCACGTGCATCTCGATGACCCAGTATCGAAGGCTGTCCATGATGAGTTGGAGCGTGTGCGGGTTGCGGACGTTGAGGCTGTTCCCGGTGCCGGTGACATCGAAATAGAAGCGAGAGTCGTCGTCTCTGAGCCGGTAGTACGCGGCGTTGTCGATACCGCGAAAGCTCAGCGTCGGACCCAGGTGATTGCCCTCGCCGGTGTGGTTGTAGACCACGTCGAGGATCACCTCGAGTCCCGCCGCATGCAGGGCACGCACCATGGCCTTGAATTCGCGGACCTGTTCGCCGTTGGTCCCGGACGAGGAGTACCGCCCTTCGGGCGCGAAGTAGCCGATCGAGTCGTAGCCCCAGTAGTTGACGAGATTGCGCTCCACGAGCTGCTGGGAGTCGAAGCAGTGATGCACCGGCATCAGTTCTACAGCCGTGACGCCCACTCGGGTGAGGTGTTCGATGGCCGCCGGATGTGCGAGGCCGGCGTAGGTGCCCTGGAGCGCCTCGGGAATGTCCGGGTGGCGTTTGGTGAAGCCCTTGACGTGCAGCTCGTAGATGATCGTGTCCGACCACGGCGTGTTGGGACGGCGGTCATCGCCCCACGGAAAGGACTGGTCGACGACGACGCAGCGCGGCATCGCGGGCGCGGAGTCGACGCCGCTGATGCGCAGGTCGTCGCTCCCGAGGCGATACCCGAAGAGCGATCGTCCGTGACGGAAGCGTCCGGCGATGGCCCGGGCGTATGGATCGAGCAGCAGTTTGGCCGCGTTGTGGCGCAGCCCCTCGTGCGGCGAGTAACGACCGTGCACACGAAACCCGTAGCGCTGACCCGGCCCGACGTTGGCGATATAGCCGTGCCAGACGAGGTCCGTCCGCTCTACGAGGGGATGGTTGGCGAGCTCGGCACCGCGCTCGTCGAAGAGCACGAGGTCGACGGCCTCCGCGCTCTCCGAGAAGATCGCGAAATTGGTCCCCGATCCGTCCCAGGTTGCGCCGAGGGGGGCGTCGGTACCCGGCCACGCGGCACGGCTGCCGGGCGCGCGTTCGGAGGCGGAAGGCTCTGGGGCAGTCATGGCTCCACTCGGATGGCTGATCGCAGGCTCCCGACGTGACCGGCGCCAAGCGGCGGGGCGGGCAGCCCTCGTGGGGAGTCCAGAGAGAGTACGTGGATGCGGCAGGCGCTCGCCGGAGGGTGAGCGCCTCCGACGTGCGCGCGGTCGAGGCGTGCATGCGTCCTCCGGTCGGAGACGGCGACACGCCAGTGTTCGTCCGGCCGGGAGCGCCGCTTCCCCGGGGGGTGCGCAGCGTGCAGCTCGAGAACGGCGGCGAGCTGGCAGGCGGGGCTGTCCTCAGTCCCGATGCACCGTACGGGTATCACCGGCTCGTGTTGCGCGACGGCCGCACGCTCCCGATGGTCACGAGCCCGGGCAGATGTGCGCTGCCCGACTCGCTTCGCGGGTGGGGCTGGGCTGCGCAGCTCTATGCCGTCCGGTCTCGTGGCGGCTGGGGGATCGGCGATCTCGGCGACCTGCGAAGTCTCGGGTCGTGGTCACGAGCGAGCGGTGCCGCGATGCTCCTTGTCAACCCGCTCCACGCGGTGCGGCCCGGAACCCCGCAGGAGTCGAGCCCGTACTTCCCGTCCACCCGTCTCTATCGCAACCCTGTGTACCTGCGCATCCAGGATGTGCCCGGTGCGCGCCACGAGCCGTTGGTGGCGGCGCTCATGCGCGATGCCGAGCGGCTGCGCGACGCGCCGATCATCGATCGCGACCTCGTCATGACGATCAAGCTGCGCGCTCTTGAGAGGCTCTGGTCGCGATTCACGGGGGACTCGGCGTTCGACGCCTATGTCGCTCGCCAAGGACCGCTGCTCGAGCGCTACGCCTGCTTCTGCGTCCTCGCGGAGCGCCACCCGGGGCCGTGGACGTCGTGGCCGGCGCGGTACCGGCATGCCGACAACAGCGCGGTGCGCGAGCTCGTCCGGAGCGATCGTTCGAGGGTCGACTTCCACCGCTGGCTGCAGTGGCTGCTCGACACCCAGCTCGCCCGCGCGGGACGCGAGCTGCCCCTGGTGCACGATCTCGCGGTCGGGTTCGCGCCGGACGGAGCCGACGCGTGGCTCTGGCAGGACGTCGTCGCATCCGGCGCGCGCATCGGCGCGCCCTCCGACGACTTCAATCCCGCCGGGCAGGACTGGGGTGTCCCGCCGTTCGACCCGGGGCGGCTGCGCGCTGCGGGGTACGCGCCGCTCATCGCCACGATGCGCCGCATGATGGGGGCGGGCATCGGGCTGCGCATCGACCACGTCATGGGCCTCTTCCGGCTGTGGTGGGTGCCGCTTGGCGCCGGCGATCCCTCGGCGGGAGCGTACGTTCGCTACCCGGCAAGTGAGCTGCTCGACATCCTCGCGCTCGAGAGCGTCCGCACCGGCTGCGGGGTTGTGGGCGAGGATCTCGGCACCGTCGAAACCGGGGTCCGCCCGGAACTCCGCAGGCGTGGGCTGCTCTCGTACCGGCTGGCCTGGTTCGAGTCCAAGCCGCCGGAGCGGTACCCGGCACAGGCGCTCGCGGCGCTGACCACGCACGACCTGCCGACCGCCGCCGGGATATGGACCGGGGCCGATCTCGCCGAGATGGAGTCGACCGGGCGTCCCATCAACCGCCGGACCGAGCTGGGTGTCCGCCGCCGGTTGCGCCGTCTTGCCGGCGTCGCCGACGACGCCCCGGCGTCGCTGGTGGTCGAGCGAGCGTATGCGGCGCTCGCGCGTGCACCGAGCCTGCTGGTTGTGGCCACCCTCGACGACGCGGCGCTCGCCGAACGGCGCCCGAACCTGCCGGGAGAGACGCACCGGGCAAACTGGTCGATCCCGCTGCCGAGAACCCTCGAGCAACTGCGGCGCGACGACCTGCCTCGCCGCATCGCGGCCGCCCTCAACCGCCGCGGCTGAGGGTATCGCTCAGTCCCGGGTACCGACCTCCCCGGGGGCTACCGACGTCGCCGCGTCGCGAGCCGCCGCGACCGCCTGATCCGGATCGCCCGCGATCAGTGTCACCCCTGCGGTGAGGGTCTGATCGAGCGCCAGCCGGCGCATCTGCGCGATGACTCGCCCGGCGAGCGACTTCCCGGCGGCGATCCCGCCGTCACGAACGAGCACCAGTGCGGCCCCGTCGTCGAGAACGCAAACCGGCTCGTCGGCGCGGGAGTACGCCATCACCAGGGACGCGTAGCCGCCCCGCGCGGATTGCGGGATCGAGGGGTCGACGACGAAGACGCAGCACGCCCCGTCCGGCGCGACGTCGCGGGCCTTCTGCGTGAACTCGGCGAGCGTGACCTGCCAGGGCAGGAGCGAGAGGGTGCGCGGCTCGTTCATCGACGCGATGGTGCCATCTTCGCGGTCATGCGCCGACCAGGAAGATGTGTTCGAGTTGCGCGAGCACCGCCTGGCGTTCCGCGACGGGACTCCCACCGGCGTCGTGCCAGCGCAGCAGGACGTCGACCGCGTCGAGGAGATCACGAGCGAGGAGGGGCTTGCTCAGCGCGCCGATTCCCGCAACTGCGGGACGACCGTCACGAATCGCGCCGGTCACGAACGTGATCGCGACCCCGTCGAGATCAGGGTCGTCGAGGATTGCGCGGGCGAGGCGGATGCCGTGCATGTCCGGGAGGATGCCGTCGATCAGCATCACGGTCGTGCCCCGCTCGCGAAGCATTTCCATAGCCTCCTCACCGGTGCGCACGCCGACGGCCGAATGGCCGCCGCTCTCGAGCGCGCAGGTCAGGAATCCGCGGACGCCGTCGTCGTCCTCGACGACGAGCACGGCACGAGCATCGCTTTCGACCATGGCGGGCTGGATCATAACCGCCACCCTCGATCCGGATGCCCGATCAGCGCACTCCTTTCATCGACCCGTCACGGTCTGCGAGCGGCGATGAGCGCAGTCGTTGGTGTTGTGGTGGCAGCCGCAGGTGTCCATGGTCTCGACCAGCTGCAGGTCGCCCGCCGGGTAGTGCACGACCGGCACGCCGTCCGCACCCGCGCCGTTCGCGACCCGAGCCGCCTTGACGTAGACCGCGCGACCGTCGCGCATCACCCAGGGGAGCATGTTCGGGGCGCCGGCGCGAACCATGCGCTCGGCTTCCTCAGCCGATCCGGCCTCCTCGAGCGACCGGTGTCCGATGGACGTCCGATATGAGGACGTCGACATGTCGACGGCGATCCCCGGCGAGTGATGGAGCAGCCCGTCGATCGCCTCGGGCAGCAACGGCATGCCC
This sequence comes from Candidatus Dormiibacterota bacterium, assembly GCA_036786805.1. Classification (GTDB taxonomy): domain Bacteria; phylum Chloroflexota; class Dormibacteria; order Aeolococcales; family Aeolococcaceae; genus Palsa-851. The sequence goes on from DAIQQM010000038.1 coordinate 20,430, forward strand.
GCCTCGACGAGCCGGCGTGTCAGGGTTCCAGCCGTGTCGCCGGGGAGGATGCGCACCTCCGCCTGGGCGAGGATCGGCCCCGAGTCAACCTTCGGCGCCGCCTTGTGCATGCTGATGCCGGTGATCGGGGCGCCGTCGGCGATCGCCCAGTACACGGGCTCCGGACCGCGATAGGCCGGCAGCAAGCTCGGATGCACATTGAGCCAACCTCGCTTGGGGATGGCGAGCGCCCTCGGACCGACGATCTGGTCGAAGCTCGCCATGACGACCGCGTCCAGGCCCAGCTCCTCGAGCGCGAACCGCGAGTGCTCGTCGTTGATCCGCCAGGCGCGCAGCAGCGGGATGCCGAGATGATCGGCGATCCGGCTCAGCGCGTTGTCGCCGAGGATCGCCGGATGCGCGCCCGGTGAGGTGATGATGCCGACGGGCTGAACGTCGAGTTGGAGCAGCCGGAGCAGGAATGCGAGGCTGAAATCCGAGGGGAACCCGGCGAACGCGACCCGTGGGCCGCTGCCCGGGGTGATGGTGGCCGGTGGCGGCGGCAGGTCGCGATCCGGGATGAAGGTGAAGACATCGCGCGACCAGAGATCACGGCCGACCATGTCGAGGTACTCGGAAGTGGTGGCCATGTCACTTGATCCTAACCATGCGAGGGCTCGGATCAACCAATCCCTCTTGGACGAGCGCATCCAGCACCAGCGCGACCTCGGCTGCCGGACGCGCCGTGGCGGCCACGCCGGCTCGCGCCTGCAGCGCGTCGATGGTCATGGGCGGGGGATCGGTGAGCATGGCGCGGAGGATGGCGCCACGAAGCTCACGGGTGCTCCCGCGGTAGCGCGGCGCGCGCCGTCGCGATGCGGGCCGTTCCGTGGCAAGGCGGTGGCGCGAGGCGCACACGGCGGCAAGCGGGCATCCGTCACACAGCGGGCGTGTGCGGCAGTGCAACGCGCCCGCATCGAAGAGTGCGTGGGTGAAGGCACGAGGGCTCATCCCGCGGGGGCGGCCAGCGGCAAGCTGTTCCTCGAGGATGGTCTGATGTACCCCGTCCGGCTCACGGCCGAGCGCGGCGCGGGCCGTCACCCTGGCGATGTTGACGTCCTGCGGTGGGACGCTCGACGCTCCGAACGCCAGCACGCGCAGCGCCCGCGCCGTGTAGCGGCCCACGCCGGGCAGACCCAGCAACCCCGCCTCGGTGTCCGGCCAGCCGCTTCCCGCGACGACCTTCGCGGTGTCATGGAGGCCGCGAGCCCGTCGCGGGTACCCGAGCCCCTGCCATTCGCGGAGCACCGAGGCAAGTGGCGCCGCCGCGCATGCCTCGGGCGTGGGCCAGCGAGCCAGGAACGACTCCCATCGCCCGGCGACCCGGGCGACCTGCGTCTGCTGGAGCATCACCTCGCTGACGAGGA
>DAIQQM010000136.1:0-5648 GCA_036786805.1 Candidatus Dormiibacterota bacterium
GTGTCCACCCACGCCAATCCCGCCGCGGGCAGGGCCTCGCGAAGCGCCTCCGCGTGCACCGGCGGCGCCCGGTCATCGTGGAGCCCGTGCATCGCATAGACGGGGCATTCGATCGCGGAGAGCTCGTCGAGAATGCTCCAGCCTTCCCACTCGGGTGAAGTCCACAGCTCGTGCCAGCGACCCGCAACGGCGGCCCAGTCCGCACCGTGCGCGCGCCGAAGGCTCCGCCGCATCGGCTCAGGCCACTCGTGGGGCGGACCCATCCGGCGGAGTGTAGCCACGGTCAGCTCGTCATGCCGAACATGGACAGCCACCAGCGCGACGCTGAGCACCACCTCCCAGCGCTCGGGCGGCCAGCAGCAGCGCCACGGTACCGCCATCGCTGTGGCCGATCAGGTGGACGCGCTCGTGCCCGAGCTGCGCGAGCATCACGCGGAGATCGACGACGTCTTCGTCGAACATCGCCGGCGTGAACGCGCGATCGTGGGTCGAACGCCCGAATCCCCTGCGATCGTATGCGACCGCCGTGCGACCGCCGGTTGCGTCGGGTAGGAACATCTCCCAGGCGCGCGTGCTACCGACGCCGTGGTGGAGCCACACGGTTGCGGGATCACGGCCGCGCCGTTCGTCGACATACATTGACTGGACCCAAGAAGTCTAGGGCCGGCGCCGGCCGGACCCCGATGGCGTGCCTCCGGGTGTCGCGCTACGAGGCGGTCGGCGAAGGAGCAGTGGGTTGTCCGTCGCCGACCAGGATCGTCTGGATGGCCCGCTCGCTCTCCACCATGGCCAGGACGATCACCTCGTCCCCGGCATACAGGATGGTTTCAGGATCGGGAATGATCATGTGCTCGCGCCGGACGATCGCGACGATCGCGGACTCCCTGGGCAGGCCGAGGTCGGAGATGGGCTGGCCGCAGGCCGGCGATTCGTCGGCGAGCGTCACCTCGAGCAGATGCGCCGATGCACCTTCGAAGCTCATCAGGTGGACGAGCGAGCCGATCGAAACAGCCTCCTCGACCAGCGCGGTGTACAGCTGCGGCGTCGAGACCGGCACATCGACGCCCCAGCTCTCGGTGAACAGCCACTGGTTGCTCGCGTTGTTCACGCGGGCGATGACGCGCGGGACCGCGAACTCCTGCTTCGAGAGCAGGGAGATCACGAGGTTGTCCTCGTCGTCCCCGGTGGCGGCCACCATCACGTCGACCTCGGCCATGCCCGCGGACTTGAGCGACGCCACCTCGCACGCGTCGGCCACGAGCCAGCGGACGTCGACGTGCGGCTGGAACCGTGCGACCTGTTCCGGGTCGACCTCGAGGATGAAGACGTCGTGACCATGCGCCTTGAGGTCGGCGGCCACTGCCATGCCGACACTCCCGCCGCCCGCGACGGCGACCTTCATCAGGGCGCCTTGGTGGCCACGGCCACGGCGAGCGGGGGCGGGGTCGCCAGGAGGATCTCGAGAGAGGGCAGCTCATCCTTCGTCACGACGATGTGGAGGAGATCGCCGTCCTGGCCGACCAGACCGCTCGTGTCCAGCCGCGGCACTCCCGCCCGGGTCACAGCGACGAGCCGCACCCTGCCCTCGGTCTCGAGCGTCGAGAGCTTCTGGCCGGCGAGATGCTCCGGCAGGACGCGGTCCATGAGCAGGAGCGTCCCGGTTGCGTCACGCCAGTGGGGCGTGAACTCATCGGGCAGCAGCCAGCTGCGCACCTGATCCACGGTCCACGTCACGGTTGCGACCGTCGGGATGCCGAGGCGCTGATAGACCTGCGCTCGTTGCGGGTCGTAGATGCGCGCCACCACGCGTTCGACGCCGAAGGTTTCGCGCGCGATCCGCGCGCTGAGGATGTTCGAGTTGTCGCCCGACGTCACCGCGGCGACGGCATCCGCGTCCTCGATCCTCGCGTCATGAAGCGCGTTGCGATCGAAGCCGGATCCTTCAACGACGATTCCCTTGAAGTCCGAGGGGAGACGCCGGAAAGCCTTGCGGTTTCGATCGATGATGGCGACCGAGTGCCCCTCGGCTTCGAGGGTGCGCGCGAGGCCGGAGCCGACCCGTCCGCACCCGGCGATGACGATGTGCATCGTTCCATTCAAGCAGGTCGCCCGAGCGTCCGGCGATCCCGCCGCCAACTTCGGCATGGGCCATACTGCGGCCGTGGATGAGCCCCAGAAGGTCCCGGTGGCATCGTCACGCCCACTGGCGCCCGAGGTGTCCGTGCCCTCGGGGGCCGAGACCTACCCCGAGTCCTGGGCCTACCGGCTGAAGAACCGGATCCTCGGCCCGCCGATGGTGTCCGAGCAGCTCACCCAGGAACGGCTCAGCACCCCGGTGGCGATCGGCGTGCTCGCCCCGGACATGATCTCGTCGTCCGCGTACGGCACCGAAGAGATGCTCGTGGTCATGGTGCCGATCATCGGCCTGGCCGCGTTCTCGATGGTGATTCCGATCACGCTCGCGATTCTCGCGGTCATGGTCTTCGTGATGGTCTCGTACATCCAGGTCATCGGCGTCTACACGAAGAGCGGTGGATCGTACGTCGTCGCTCGCGACAACTTCGGCCCCAACATCGCCCAGGTGGCGGCGGTCGCGCTGCTCATCGACTACGCGGTGACGGTCGCGGTGCAGACGTCGGCGGGAACCGCAGCACTGACCTCGGTATTCCGAGGGCTCGAGCCATACACCGTCCCGATCACCGTCGCGGTGACCCTGGTCATGCTCTTCGGCAACCTTCGCGGTATCCGCGAGGCAGGTTCGATCTTCGCGATCCCCACGTACTTCTACGTGGTGTCACTCTCGCTTGTGGTGATCACCGGGTTGGTCAAGGCTGCCCTCGGAGGCCTCCAGGCGCACGCGCTCCCCAGCGCAGCCGCGCTCGGTTACCCGATCGGTAATCAGCGCGGATTCCTGATGGGCCTGGGGATCTTCTACTGCCTGCGCGCCTTCGCCAACGGGGGCTCCTCGCTCACAGGATTGGAGGCGGTCTCCAACGGCATCTCCAGCTTCCGCCGTCCCGAGGCGCGCAACGGGCGCATCGCGCTCCTGGTCATGTGCGGCATCCTCGGGTTCCTCGTCCTCGGCACGTCCTTGCTCGCGCACTGGACGCACGCCGTGCCCTACATGTCCGGCACCCCGACGGTGGTCTCTCAGGAGGTGCAGGACGTCCTCGGCAACAGCTGGGTCGGCACCGGGCTCTTCGTCCTGGTGCAAGCGGCAACGGTGCTGATCCTCTTCACCGGCGGCAACACGAGCTTCAACGGCTTCCCCTACCTCGCCAGCTTTGTCGCCGGGGATTCATTCCTTCCGCGGCAGTTGACCAAGCGCGGTCACCGGCTCGCGTTCTCGAACGGGATCTTCGTGCTTGCCGCGGTGGCGATCCTGCTGATCATCGTCTTCAAGGCGAACCTCAACGCGCTGGTCGGCCTCTACGCCATCGGCGTGTTCACCGGGTTCTCATTTGCCGGGTTCGGCATGCTGAAACACCACCTGACGCTGCGCGGACGGCGATGGCGGGTCGGTGCGTTGATCAACGGCTTCGCGGGGACGCTCTCGGTCGCGGTGGTCGGCATCCTGCTCGTGACCAAGTTCTTCGAGGGCGCCTGGATCGTTGCCGTGGTGGGACCGCCGATGTACTACGGGCTGATCCGCCTCCACCGGCAGTACGTCGCGGAGGAGAAGCAGCTCGAGACCGGCGCGGGCGCCGCTGCTGAAGCTCCGGTCCTGCAACGACACGTCGTGCTGGTGCTCATCGGTCAGCTCGACATGGCGGCGGCACGTGCCGTGCAGTACGCGCGCACACTGCGGCCGGATGAGCTGCGAGCGGTGCATTTCAACATCGACGCGGTGGCGACCGAACAGCTCAATGACGAGTGGAGCAGGCTCGGTCTGGCCCACCTGCCGCTCGACATCCTCGAATGCCGCGACCGCAGGCTCGAGCGTGCGGCGCTCGAGTATGTCGCCGACGTCGTCGCCGACGGCAAGACCGAATGCACCGTGCTGCTGCCGCGTCGCGCGTTCCACTCGCGACTCGCGCGCGTGCTGCACGATCGGACCGCGGATCGCATCGCGGACGCGGTCGGCGGCGTTGCCCATGTTGCCGCGACGATCGTTCCGTTCAACCTCGAAGCCGCCCGGCGCCGGAGATTCCGGCCGCACACCATCCGCCCTGACGCGGCCCGGCGCAAGCCGCTCCGCAGTGCCGGCGTGGACCGCGAGCTGGCGCGTCGCGCCACCGGGACGATCCCGATCAGCGACGTGGCCTGGCGCACGCGCGTGCGCGTCGCCGGCCGGATCCGATCCTTGCGTGTGCAGACAGCCAAGGGCACGGCAAATCTCGAGTGCGAGATCACCGACGACACCGGAGTCCTGCTGCTCGTCTTCCAGGGCCGTCCGAAGATTCCCGGCGTCGAGCCGGGTGCGCGGCTCATCGTCGAAGGGATGGTCGGATCGTGGCAGCGGCGGCTCGCGATCCTGAATCCCGACTACGAGCTGGTCAGCGAGTAGGCGGCCGCGCCGAGCGCGATCGCCTCAACGGGAGCTACCGCTTCGCGCCCCGCACGCTGAGCAGCCACGGGAGCGCCTCGGCCATCGGCCGCATCAGCGTCTTCACATGGTCGCGGTCGAGGTTGGCCGCCGCCTGCAACGCGAGCGCCGCTCCGAGCGCGGCCGCCTCGGCGTGATGCCCTGTCTGCCCGTGCTCGACCTTCCACGACACCAGCGACGTGCGGCCCTCGGTGAGGTCGAGGATCTGGTGGTGCAGTGCCTCCCACTCGAGGGTCTGGTGCGCGGTTTCGATGGCATGCAACGCGGCCGACTCTGCTTCGTGGTACCGGTCGAGGTCGGGCGTCGCATGCAACTCCCAGCCGCGCGCCACGCGGTCGATCGCCGCCGGCGACAACGTACGCAGATCTTCGAGCAGCCGCGCCGAGCCGCGATCCTCTGAGGTGTACCCGTACCCGTCACTGTCCATGGGTCGACTCTGACACGAAGGACCCGGGCCGGTCGGTACCCCTGTGGCACTCTACGGAGCTGATGGCACAGCCGGGTCGAGCCCTCGAGGACACCGTTGCCCTGGTCACGGGCGCGTCCAGCGGCATCGGCGAGGCGACAGCGGTGGCTCTCGCGGCACTGGGGGCCGGGGTCGCTCTCGTGGCGCGTCGCTCCGACCGGCTCGAGGATCTTGCCGGCCGGTTGCGCGCCGGGGGCACCACCGCCACTGTGATCACGGCTGACATCACTCGGCAGAGCGAGGCGGAGCGTGCGGTGGCGCAGACCGTCGCCGAGCTGGGACGCCTGGACACCCTCGTGAACAACGCCGGCGTGATGTTGCTCGGACCGGTCGTCGACGCGCCGGTCGAGGAGTGGGAGCGGATGGTGCAGCTCAACCTCCTCGGGCTCCTCTATTGCACGCACGCGGCGCTGCCGCATCTGCTGCGCGCCGCGGAGGAGGGTCCGCGCCGCGTCGCGGACCTGGTGAACATCAGCTCGGTCGCGGGGCGCGAGACGCGCAACGGCAGCGGCGTCTACAACGCCACCAAACACGGCGTCGGCGCGTTCAGCGACGCGCTGCGCAAGGAGATCACCACGCGGCACGTGCGCGTGTCGCTCGTCGAGCCGGGTGCGGTGGCCACCGAGCTGGCGTCGC
>DAIQQM010000137.1:0-5601 GCA_036786805.1 Candidatus Dormiibacterota bacterium
GGTGGTCGCTGATCTCCGGCGAGATGATCGCCGCGCACTCCGCCGACTCCGACGTGATCGGGGCGGCCACGATCGAGCGAGTGTGCGGGTCGCGTCGGCCATGCTCACGTCGGCCGCTGATCCGCGCCGACAAGAGTAGGTTGCGGAGGACCGTGGGCTTCCATTCGCCGCCCAGGACGGTCTGCGCGCGGCGCGCCGTGAGGTCACGGCAGATTGAGCGGATGGACTCGCCTGTGAGGACGCGCTGAGCGGCTTCGCGGATGTAGGCCGCCTCGTCCTCTTTCACCGTGCGCCGGTCAGCTTGATAGCCGTAGGGGCGCGTCCCGCCTCCCGACGATTTACCGGCTGCGGCCAGCTCCTGGTGCTTACGCCGCTGCCGCTCCGACTTGTGCTCGGACTCGTAGCGTGCGACTGCGCCGAGTTGCCGCGCGACCATGCGACCCGATGGGGTGCTCAGATCGAGGACGCCTGCTCGCGCCGTCTCGACATCGACGCCAGCGGCCTCCACCGTCGCGATGAAGGCCTCTAGTTCGACCGGCGACCGATGCAGACGGTCGGCGTGCCATGCGACCACCACACCTACGCCACCCGCCCGAATGTCGGACAGGAGTCGCTCGTACTCGGGCCGCCGCCTTCCGCTATAGGCGGACACGTCGTTGTCGACGTAGAGCTGGATCGCATCGCCAGAGAATCCGCGCCGCTCGCAGAGTGGTCGGCAGTCGGCCTCTTGACGAGCAACGCCAAGGCCGGCGCCCTCGCGGTCATCTGAGATACGGCAGTAGATCGCGGCGACGCGGGTGGCGGGAGGAGCGAGTGCTGTCATGAGTGTAAGTGTAAGCCTCGCGCACCGGGGAGTGCTGTTCCTCGACGAGCTGTGCGAATTCTCGCGACAGCATCTCGAGGCTTTGCGCCAGCCGCTGGAGGAGCACTCGGTCACCATCGCCCGTGCCCGGGCCGCCGTGATGTTCCCCGCCGATTTCATGCTCGTCGGCGCATCCAATCCCTGCCCCTGCGGGCACCTCGGCGACGCCCAGGGATGCAGCTGCGAGCCCCGGCAGTTGCAGGCGTATCAGAGCAAGATCAGCGGGCCGATCAAGGATCGCATCGACCTGGTCGTCTCGGTGCCCCGTCAGGAGTATCGCGACATCTTCGACGGGTCGGACGCGGAGCCGTCCGCCGCGGTTCGCCGGCGCGTGGAGGCGGCACGCTCGCGGCGGGGTGAACGTCCCGGGCAGGGCAACGCAGCGATGAGCGGACGCGAGATCCTGGCGGCGGCGCGCTCCACCGCACCCGCCCGGCGCCTGCTGGCGCTGTCGGGAGAACGCCTGCACCTCAGTGCGCGGGGCTTCTTTCGTGTCCTGCGGGTCGCCCGAACCATCGCCGACCTCGCCGGTCAGGATCGGGTCGGTGAGGATGCGCTCGCCGAGGCGCTCCACTACCGCATCGAGATGGCTGGATGAACCAGCAGCCGCGCTGGATCGACGCCGCATCGCCCGGCTGGCCGGTCCGGCTCGCTCACCTCGAGCAGCCACCGAACGGCCTCTGGCAACTCGGGACGATCGGGCCGGCCATGCTCTGCGTCGCCGTGGTCGGTTCGCGGCGGGCCACCTTCGCCGGTGTGGAGATCGCCCGTTCGATCGGCCGCGATCTCGGCGACGCCGGGATCCAGGTGGTCAGCGGCATGGCCCTGGGGATCGACGCGGCGGCGCACGGCGGCGCGCTCGACTCGGGAGGTTCGACGGTCGCGGTGCTCGGCTGCGGGATCGACGTCTGCTACCCGCCGAGGCACGCCGAGCTGCGCTCGCGAATCGTCGCGACCGGGTCGCTGATCACCGAGGAGCCCCAGGGGACGCCGCCACTCAAATACAACTTCCCGAAGCGCAATCGCATCATCGCCGCGCTTGCCCAGGCGGTCGTTGTGGTCGAGGCCACGGAGCGAAGCGGCGCGCTGAGCACAGCGCGCTGGGCCGCCGACCTTGGCCGCGAGGTGCTCGCGGTGCCGGGGTCGATCCGGTCGCGCCAGAGCAGCGGCACCAACCTGCTCATCCGGGACGGGGTGCGGCCGTTCCTGAGCATCGACGACCTCCTCGACTCCGTCCCGGAACTCCGCGAGGCGATCCCGGAACGAGCCTTCGGCGGGCCCGCCGGACCGGTCGCGGGCGACCTCGAGCGTTTCAGCCCACCGCTGCGGGAGATACTGGCACGCATGGGAACGCAACCGGTCCACCCGGACCAGGTCGGGGTCGCACTGGGGCTCTCGCCGGCGCTGGTCGCCAGCCGGCTGGGTGCGCTGGAGCTTGCCGGAGCCGTAATGTCCCTGCCCGGAGGCCTCGTGGCCCGTACCGTATAACCGGCGCCAGAGCCCCATAGGAAGTCCAGAAGTGTCACGTCTGATCATCGTCGAGTCGCCCAGCAAGGCGAGAACGCTCGCCCGTTTCCTCGGGTCCGAGTACATCGTGCTGGCGTCCATGGGGCACGTCCGTGACCTGCCCAAGTCGAAGATCGGGGTCGACGTCGAGGCCGGCTTCACCCCGCAGTACGAGCTGATCAAGGGCAAGGAGAAGCAGATCCGCGACCTCCGTGCCGCGGTGAAGAAGGCATCCTCGACACTCCTCGCGGCCGACCCCGATCGCGAGGGGGAGGCGATCGCGTGGCACCTTGCGGAGGCGCTCGGTCTCAACAATCCCGACCGGATCGTCTTCCACGAGATCACCAAGCTGGCGGTGGACGCGGCGCTTGCCCACCCACGCAAGATCGACCGTTCGCTCGTCGCCGCCCAGGAGGCTCGCCGGGTCATCGACCGCCTGGTGGGGTACCGCCTGTCGCCGCTGCTCTGGCGGAAGGTGCGTGCCGGGCTCTCCGCGGGACGCGTGCAATCCGTGGCGGTGCGTCTGGTGGTCGATCGCGAATCCGAGATCGACGCGTTCATCCCCGTCGAGTCGTGGACCATCGACGCACTTCTTGCCAAAGACGGCAGCAACCCGTTCACCACGCGGCTGGTCGGCAGACGGGGCGACACGGACACGCTCGAGCGCGAGAAGCTCGAGCTCGGCACCGAGGCGGAGGCGAAGGAGGTCATCGCGGCGCTCGGTCTCGATGAGAAGGGGGCGGTGACGCCGCGCACCCCGGCCTTCGTGGTGCGATCCATCGAGGTCAAGGAGCGATCGAGCCTGCCCCAAGCGCCGCACACCACGAGCACGCTCCAGCAGGACGCAAGCTCCCGCCTCGGCATGCCCCCGAAGCGAGCGATGAGCATCGCGCAGCAGCTCTACGAGGGTGTCGAGCTCGGCAGTGCGGGGTCGACCGGTTTGATCACGTACATGCGCACCGACTCGGTCCGCATCAGTGATGCCGCTCGGGCCGCCGCCTCGCAGCACATTGCCACGGCATACGGCAAGGAATACGTCGGCACCGGCGCGGTGCGCGGCAAGAGGGCGGCGCTCAACGTGCAGGACGCCCACGAGGCCATCCGGCCCACGGATGTCACCCGCACCCCCGACTCGGTGAGCGCGAATCTGTCGCGCGACCAGCTCCGGCTCTACGACCTCATCTGGCGGCGATTCGTTGCCAGCCAGATGAGCCCGGCCAGATACCTCAACACCACCGCGATGATCGACGCGGCCGACTACGTGTTCCGCGCATCCGGGTCGGTGGTCACATTCGAGGGATTCCAGAAGGTCTGGAAGCGCGAAGACGACAAGGACAAGGACATGACGCTTCCCGTCCTCGTCGAACGGGAGTCGCTCACGTGCATCGAGATCACGTCCGAGCAGCACTTCACGCAACCGCCGCCCCGGTACACGGAGGCGACGCTGATCAAGGAGCTCGAGGAGCGCGGGATCGGTCGCCCGTCGACGTACGCCGCGACCATCGAGGTCATCCAGGAACGCCAGTACGTGAAACAGGTCGAACGCCGGCTGCATCCGACCGAGCTCGGCAAGACCGTCGACTCGGTGCTGCGTCAGAACTTTCCGGACATCGTCGACATCGCCTTCACCGCAGACCTCGAGAAGCGGCTCGACTCCGTCGAGGAGGGCACGCGCGAGTACGAGCCCACCGTGCGCGAGTGGTACGAACCGTTCGCGGAAACGCTCGAGCGGGCCGAGCGCTCGATGGAGCGTGTCCGCGTGCCCGCGCGCGAGACGGGCGAGGAATGCCCCGAATGTGAGATCGGGCGCCTCGTCGTGCGCGAGGGAAAGTTCGGCGAGTTCGTCGGCTGCTCGCGGTTCCCGGAGTGCACGTACATCAAGGACCGCAAGAAGAGCGAGGCGGTGGCGACCGGCGAGATGTGTCCCCTCTGCGAGAAGCCACTCGTCACCCGGCAGGGGAGACGCGGGCCGTTCGTCGGGTGTTCGGGCTATCCGAGTTGCACCTATATCAAGAGCGACAGCCCCCCGGCCGCCGGCGAGGCGGAGGGCGCCACACCCGAGGTGTTGGGCCCGTGCCCCACGTGCGGGAAACCGCTGGCGCGGCGGAGCGGTCGACGCGGATCGTTCGTCGGCTGCACGGGCTACCCGGACTGCAAGTACATCCAGCCCGGCGCGCCCGGAGCCCGCGTGGCGGGGCCCGCTCCCGAGCCGACCGGCGAGGACTGCCCCGACTGCGGCAAACCGTTGGTGACGCGCAAGGGTCGCTACGGGCCGTTCGTCAGCTGCTCCGGGTACCCAGCCTGCAAGTACCGGCCGCCGAAGGTCGCGAGCGCATGACCGGCGCGCACGCGACAACGGTCGTGGCGGTCCAGCGCGGTGGAACCGTCGCGGTCGCCGGAGACGGTCAGGTGACCGTCGGCGACATCGTCATGAAGGCGCGCGCCTCGAAGGTGCGCCGGCTCCATAACGGTCAGGTCGTCTGTGGGTTCGCCGGTGCGGTGGCCGACGCGCTCACCCTCTTCGACAAGTTCGAACAGCACCTCGACAAGCATCAGGGCAACCTGGTGCGCGCGGCCATCGGGCTCAGCAAGGAGTGGCGCACCGACAAGTACCTCCGCCGCCTCGAGGCCATGCTGATCGTGGCCGACGCCAACCGGATCCTCCTCCTCAGCGGCGATGGCGAGGTCATCGAACCCGACGACGGCGACGGCGTCGTGGCGATCGGCAGTGGCGGCCCCTACGCGCACGCGGCCGCGGCCGCCCTCCTGGAGAGCACCGACCTCACCGCCGAGGAGATCGCGCGGCGCGCACTGCTCATCGCGTCGCGTCTCTGCATTTACACGAACGACAACATCACCGTGGAAACCCTCGAACTCGCCACGCCGGCGCCCGCTGCGCCCGTCCCCGCGTGACCAGCGCCGCCATCGAGCCCGGCCCTGCCGAAGCCGGCCCTGTAGAACCCGTCCCTCTAGAACCCGGCCCCGTCGAACCCAGCCCCACGCAAACCGACGAGCCTCCCCGCGACCTGATCCAAACAGTGGCGGGGGAGACGCTTCGCCCCGCCGAGGTGGTGCGCAGGCTCGACGAGTTCATCATCGGCCAGCACGAGGCGAAGCGATCGGTCGCGATCGCGCTGCGCAATCGGGTCCGGCGCCGGATGCTCCCCGAGGATATGCGCGACGAGGTGCTGCCGAAGAACATCCTCATGATCGGCCCGACCGGTGTCGGCAAG
>DAIQQM010000138.1:0-5595 GCA_036786805.1 Candidatus Dormiibacterota bacterium
TGTTTGCCGACGCGGCGTGCACTTTGCACGACCCGGAGCTCCGTCTGCTCGCCGTGCACGGGCTCCTGCATTGTCTCGGCCACGACCACTCGCTCCCGGAACCCGCCGCGACGATGACCGCGATGACCCGGATGCTCCTGCCCGAAGCGGAGGTCCCGGAGCTGGAGCCGTCCGAAGCCGGCGAGCCGTCGTGACCCAGCTGATCATCGGCCTCGGCAACCCGGGAGGCGAATATGCGCGCACCCGCCACAATGTCGGATGGATGTGCCTTGAGGAGCTCGAGCGACGCGGCAGGTTCGGTCGCGAGCGTCGCGAGGGAGCGTCGCGAGTGCGAGAGGGGACCATCGACGGCTACGACGTGCTCACCGCTCGCCCGCACACATTCATGAACCTCAGCGGCAAGGCCGCAGCACAGCTCACCAGCAAGCACGCGACCAACCCGAACGACGTGATCGTCATCCACGACGAGGCGGATTTCCCGCTCGGGCGGGTCAAGATCAAGCTCGGCGGGAGCGCCGCCGGTCACCGCGGCGTCCAGTCGCTCATCGACTCCTGGCGCACCGACGCGTTTCCCCGCATCCGCATCGGCATCGGGAGAGACGGCGACAGCAATGACCTGATCGAGCACGTGCTCGACCCGTTCCTCCCCGACGAGCGTCATCACGCCGAGGCTGCGATCGCGCGCGCGGCCACCATGGCCGTGGCGATCATGCGCGACGGGGTCGGTGCCGCAATGAACGTCTGGAACCGTGCCGGCCCGGACTGATCCCCGCCGTACGCCGACCGCCGTGGCCGCCGCCACGCTCCGAGAACGTCTCGATCAGCTGCCCGAGCTTGCCCGGCTGGGCGAGCGTCGGGGTGGCGTCGTCGCGGGCGTTCCGTCGGGCGCCGTGAGCCTCATCGCCTGGTGGTTGCGCGAGACCACGTCGCGGACCGTTCTCGTCGTCGCCGGCGAGTCGGAGCGTGTCTTCGCCGACTCGCTGGTCTGGGGCGGTGGTTCCGGTTCGGCGATCTTTCCCGCGGGGGATACGCCGCCGTTCGACAGGGTGCCCCCGTCGGAGGAGGTGACCCGGGCGCGGCTCGCGACCCTCATGCGACTGCACGCGCGTGTCGAGCCGTTGCTGGTGGTGGCCTCGCCGCGGGGCCTGCTGCGGCCGACGCTGTCCCGCGGCATCGTCGAGGCGGGTCTGACCGATGTGACGCGGGGTGCGCGATTGCCCCGGGACACGCTCGTCGCCCGCCTCGTGGAGCTCGGGTACCGGCGCGAGAGCGCGGTCTCCGTGCCCGGCGATTTCGCGGTGCGTGGGGGGATCGTCGACGTGTTCGGTGTGGATCGCGCTCGTCCCTGGCGCGCCGAGTGGTTCGGCGATGACGTCGAGGACATCCGGGCGTTCGACCCCGCGACGCAGGAATCGATCGCCAAGCTCGAGACCGCGCAGGTCTGGCCGGCGCGAGAGCTCGACCTCAGCCGCGATTCGGTGGCCCGAGCGCTCGCCTCGATCGGTCGCCTCGACACCGGCGCGCTCCGCGACGATGTCCGCGAGCAGTGGGAGAGCGACTGCGAGCTGCTCGCCTCGGGCGTCTACGAGGAGGGTCTCGACCTCTTCTTTCCGTACCTCGGTGGCGATGTCGCCGCCACGCTGCTGGATCATCTGGACGATCCGATCGTGCTGCTCGACGGCGGCCGGGAACGGCTGGCCGCCGCAGCTGAACGGCACGCCGCGGAGATCGAGGATCTCCGCCTTCAGGAGGAGGCTCGGGGCGAGCTGCCCCACGGCGCGTCGGCGGGATTGATCGACGTCGACGTCCTCTTCCGGGCGCTCGACGGCTACACGTGCTTCGAGCTGATGCGCGAGGCGGCAGACGGGAGCGCGCCCGCCGCCGACCTCGGATGGCGGGGGGTGGACAGCTACGTCGGCCGTTTTGACGCCTTCGTCCGCGAGGCGCTGCACGAGCGCGAGGCGCGCGGCTGCGTGCTCGTGGTGTCCCGGCAGCAGCATCGCGTCGAGGAGCTCGCCGCCGAGCACGGGGCCGACACCGTCGACGCGACCGATTTCGCGGCCACGTCGACGCCGCTTCCCGAAGGTGCGATCGTGGTCGCGTCCGCCGACCTGACCCAGGGCTTCGCCGTCGCCGGCGGCTCGGTGCACGTGTACACGGATGCGGAGCTGTTCGGTGCCGTCAAGCGCCGGCGCTCGGTGCTCGCCAGGGGATCACGTCGTGCGGTGTCCACGTCGGCGCGCGGGTCACGGCGCGCCGCCAGTGGCAACGCAGCGCGCGAGGCCTTCGTGCTCCAGTTCGCGCCGGGCGACCTCGTGGTGCATCGCGACCACGGCATCTCGCGGTTCGTCGAGATGCGGGCGGTCACCGACGACGGCGGCGCCGTGCACGAGTACATGCTCCTCGAGTACGCGGAGGGCGATCGACTCTTCGTTCCCACGCAGCATCTCGACCGGGTGGACCGGTACGTCGGCGGCGCCGAGTCGCATCCCAAGCTCTCCCGGCTCGGCACCGGCGAGTGGGAGCGGACGCGGCGTCGCGTCAAGGAGCGCACCGAGGAGGTCGCGCGCGAGCTGCTCGGTCTGTACTCGCGACGCGAGCAGGCGCAGGGTCACGCATACGCACCCGACGGGGCGTGGCAGCAGGAGCTGGAAGGCTCATTCCCGTATCAGGAAACGCCTGACCAGGTGCTGGTGCTCGAGGAGATCAAGCGCGACATGGAGGCGTCGCGTCCCATGGATCGGGTCGTGTGCGGCGATGTCGGTTTCGGCAAGACCGAGCTCGCCGTGCGCGCCGCGTTCAAGGCCGCGATCGAGGGCCGCCAGGTCGCGATGCTGGTGCCGACCACGGTGCTCTGCCAGCAGCACTTCATCACCTTCACCGAGCGTCTTGCGGCATTCCCCATCACCGTGCGACAGCTCTCGCGATTCGTCAGCGATGACGAGATCGCGCGCTCGCTCGCCGGACTGCGCAGCGGCGCCGTCGACATCGTTGTCGGCACCCACCGGCTGCTGCAGAAGGACGTCGAGTTCAAGAACCTCGGGCTGGTCGTCATCGATGAGGAGCAGCGCTTCGGCGTGCTCCAGAAGGAGCGTTTCAAGGAGCTTCGCGTTGCGGTGGATGTCCTGTCGCTCTCGGCGACGCCGATTCCGCGCACGCTGCACATGTCGCTTGCGGGAATCCGCGATCTCTCCGTCATCCAGACACCGCCCGAGGAGCGTCAGCCGATCAAGACGTACGTGACCGCGCGCGAGGATTCGCTGATCCGCGAGGTGATCACGCGCGAGCTGGCCCGAGGTGGCCAATGCTTCTTCCTGCACAACCGGGTTGCGGGCATCGAGGCGGTCGCGGACCGGCTCCGCGCTCTGGTGCCCGAAGCCCGCATCGAGGTCGCGCACGGTCAGATGCAGGAGGGGATGCTCGCCTCGGTCATGCGCAGCTTCGGCGACGGCGAGATCGACGTGCTCCTGTGCACGACCATCATCGAATCCGGCCTCGACATTCCCAACGCGAACACCATCGTCATCGATGACGCCCACCGGCTCGGTCTCGCGCAGCTCTATCAATTGCGTGGCCGCGTCGGTCGCGCGGGGCAGCGTGCCTACGCATACATGATGTATCCGCCCGCGCGCTCGCTCACCGAGAAGGCTGACAAGCGTCTCGACGTCATCGGCGACCTGCAGGATCTCGGTGCGGGATTCAAGCTGGCCATGCGCGACCTCGAGATTCGCGGTGCGGGGAATCTGCTCGGCGAGGAGCAACATGGTGAGATCGCGGCAGTCGGACTGGAGTTGTACAACCACCTCCTCGCCGATGCGGTGACCTCCCTGCAGGGCAAGCCGGTGCTGGAATCGCCCGCACAGGTGACCGTGACACTCCCGGTTGCTGCGTTCCTTCCCGCCGAGTACGTGTCTGACGAGCGCCTTCGACTGCGCTGCTACCAGGAGCTCGCCGCGTGCGTGAGCGAGCAGGAGCTCGACCAGCGTGCCCGCGGACTCGTCGATCGGTTCGGTCCGATGCCGGCGCCGACCGCGGCGCTCATCGACTCGCTGCGCGTGCGCCTGCTCGCTGCCGCGGCGGGAGCGCTCGGCGTCGACACCGAGCGCGGTCGCGGCGTGGTCATCCGTCTCACGCTCGACCACGAGCTCGATCTTCAGAGCGTTGCGTCGCAGTTCCGCGGGATCACCGCGTCGCCCTCGCAGCTGCACCTCGGCGAGGCGTGGCAGACGACTCTCACGCCGGTGCTTCGCGAGCTGGGTCGTCTCGTGCGGGCACGTGATCGCGTGCCGGTTGGGGCGCAGAACGTCTATGCGTGACGAGGCTCTCGAGGCGCTGCGCGCGCTCAACGAGGTGGTCGAACGTCTGCGCGCTCCGGGTGGATGCCCGTGGGACCGGGAGCAGACGCATCGCAGCCTGCGCCCGTACCTGCTCGAGGAGACGTACGAAGTCCTCGAGGCCATCGACAACGCGGATTCCGGAACGCTGCGCGAGGAGCTCGGTGACCTCCTCCTCCAGGTGCTGATGCACAGCGCCATCGCGATGGAGTCGGACGGCGGATTCGATATCGGTGATGTCGCAGCCGATGTCCGCGCCAAGATGGTCCACCGGCATCCGCACGTCTTCGGTGACGTCGCCATCGACGGACCCGCCGGGGTCGTCGTGAACTGGGAGAAGCTCAAGACCGCCGAGAAACGCGAGCGGCTGTCGCTCCTCGACGGCGTGCCCGCCGCGCTCCCCGCCCTGGCGCACGCGCAGGGTGTCCAGAAGCGGCCGGCACGTGTCGGCTTCGACGAGACGCCCACGGTGCCGGCGGCGCTCGCGGTCGTGCGGAGCGCACTCGACCGCGTGGGGGACATCGCCACCGGCCTTGCGGAGGCCGAGCGGGGCGAGGACTGGGCGGCGGAGGCAGGCGACCCCGAGGTCGCGGTCGGCGAACTGCTCTTCGCAGTCGTCGCCCTGGCTCGACGCCTGCGGGTCAACCCCGAGGAGGCGCTTCGGGGACGCGCCATGGGATTCGCGAAACGATTCCGAGCTCTCGAGGCGCGAGCTCGCGAGGACCACGTCGACCTGCACGACCTCGATGACGCAGCCTGGCGGGCTCGCTGGGAGGCGACCACCACCGGTTGACGCCCGGGGGTCCCTTGTCAAATTCAGCCCTGGGCCGCATCCTATCCCGACACCCCGCGCCTCATCGCCCCATTTCGTCTCACTCGGCGCCGGGAAGAGGATCGCGCCATCCGTCCCACCCCACGTCCAGCCTTCGAAAGCCCGATCACGCTGCGCCGGATTGCAGTCGTGCTCATCGCCGGCATCTGTGGACTGGTGGCCTTCGCGGTATACGGACAGGTCGCGCAAAGCCGTCACCTCGATGCCCAGGTGAGCGCGCTCGCCGCGCAGAATGCGACGCTCGCGCAGCAGATCTCGGATCGCGAGCGGGAGATCGCGGACGCGCAGACGGTCGCATGGCTGGAGCAGGAGGCGCGCCGGCTCGGATATGTCTTCCCGGGCGAGAAGCTGTGGGTCATCGTGCCCCCAGGACGGGCTCGCGCCTCGACCGGGGGTGTCTCGGTGCCGATCCCGACCTTCAAACCGCTG
>DAIQQM010000139.1:0-5588 GCA_036786805.1 Candidatus Dormiibacterota bacterium
TCGCGCCAGCCCGCGGCTGACCCTCTGGCGGACGACGGACTCCGAGCACTCGAGCGCGCCGGCGATCTCCCGGCATTCGCGTTCGTCGACCATCCGGGCCCTAACCGCGTCCCGCTCGTTCGCGGGCAGCCCGTCCACCGTGATCATCACGTCTACCTCGCCGAGCGCCGTCGCGCTCGGCCACCGACCGCCGAGGCGTGCTCCGACCGGTACCGGCCACGCGAGGCCAGCGCCGCGGCGAACATCTCCGCGGCCAGGTCCGCCGCCACCTCCGGGTCGTCCGTGGCGTGCAGGAGGTAGCCGACCACCCGCGCGAGGTGGCGCCGGTACAGCGAGGCGAACGCGTCCGCGTCTCCACGCGAGGTGGCGGCGATCAGCTCGTCGTCGTCCATTGCCCATATATGACACCGGCGGCTTGTTTGTGACAAGCGCCGGCGCTGGACCTAGAGAGGGAGAAGCGATTCGAACCTGCGGCCCACGGCTTAGACGGCCGCAGCAGATCGAGATCCGTGCTTGCCCAGCAGGCAGTGCTGACGGCGATGCTTGGCGTCGGTCGCCTTCGTGACCCTGACCGCTTCGGAGCGTGGCTGATCGGGATCGGACTGAACGTCTGCCGGTCGCTGATCGCTCCGGGCCGCCGATCAGTCGCTTCGTTTGATGCGCTGATCGATCGGAGCGGCGCCGTAGGGCCCGCCGCTTCAGAGCCCTCAGGCGACCAGATCAGCAGCCCCAAAGCACGCTTGATCGCCTCGGGTTCGGGCACGACCAAACCGCGGTTTCGGGGCGGAGCGACCGAGCCAGGCCGAAGGTCCCGCGCGGCGGGCGCGGGAGGATCCGCAGGACGCAGCTCGGTGCATCGACGAGGCTAGAGGTCACCGAAAGTGCTGGAACCCGATCTTTGCGTCAGCGCCGGCGGTAGACGTCCCGTCGGTGGCTGATCGGAAGGACCCGCACGGTGAGGGGGAAGGACGCGGCTGTCGCGCCGCGGTGACAGTCACGTCACAGCAACCGTGACGTGACTGTCACCGCCGGTTCCGTACAACTGCGCAGACACCTGTCCCTAACCCTTTCGAGGAGGGTGCGATGACCACCATCAACGCCGCCGTGCGGCGAGCCCCGTGGCGCGTGCTCCGGCCAGTCATGGCGACCGTGGCCGTGGCCGGTGCCGCGCTGGCGTTGGCAGGCTGCGGCGCAGGCTCTCCGGTCGCGCCGAGCGTTTCCTCGGCCCAGGCGTTCACCGCGGCCACGTACGCGTTTGCCGCCTGCATGCGCGATCACGGACTGCCGACCTTCCCCGACCCCGCCATGACCGACCACAATGGGCAACAGGTTGCGTACTTAGCGCCGGCCGACGCGATGGTCGCGTCACCCGCGTACAAGCAAGCCAACAGAGCGTGCCAGGCGATTCTGCCGATCGCTGCCACGACGCGGAACAACCAATCCCGGTCCGATCGAGAGCAACACATGCTCGCGTTCGCTCGATGCATGCGCAACCACCACGTGCCGAACTTCCCCGACCCCACCGCCCAGGGTCAGCTCACCCTCCAGATGCTCGGCAGCGCGGGCGTGAACTTGCACGCTCCTGCCGTCATCTCCGCGGCGAAGTCCTGCCTCCCGAGTGCCGACGGTGCGATCACTGCCCAACAACTACAGCAGGCCCTGCTCGGCGAACAATGAACCCGCTGGTGGCCGGCCATAAGGAGCTTCCTACGGCGAGCAACTAGCGAGACGATGACCGTGATCAGTGTGACACCAGGCGGCCTGGTGTCACGCGGCTCGCGACTCGGCGGCCTCTTCGAGCCGCTGGGCGGTCGCGACGAGCCAGGTCTTGATGGTCGCGATCTCGTCCGAGCTCCAGTCCCGCTCCGTCGCCCGTTCGAGCGCTCGAATTGACGGGTTGGCAGCCTCAAGCCGTCGTCGGCCCTCGCTTGTCAGTGTCGCTTGAAGGATTCGACCATGCGTCGGGTGCGGACGGCGCTCGATTAGGGCCTCGCGTTCGAGCGTCGCCAGTACCCCATTCACCGCCTGGGGGGTTGTGTGAACGGCTCGGGCGAGATCCGCGCCCGATGCGCCGGGCTCGCGCGCAAGCACGGTCAGCACCCCGTACTGCGGCGGGCTTAGCCCGTGCGGGCGCAGAGCGATCTCCATGGCGCCCTCAAGCGCGCGCCAGGCCTGGCGCAGGAGGTAGCCGCTGCGTCCCTCGACGCCGCGGTAACTCTGCCCGATCGCCGGAACGCTCACAGGGACATGATATCAAGTCCTTGACAAGGTATACGGGTCTTGTCATAATCTCAAGGGCTTGATATCTGACTCGTCTCGAGAGCAGGCATCAGCATGCCTAGCCATCAAGTAGCGGACCAGCCGATGACCGAACCGACCTCGAGAGTCGGTGCGACACGCTTCGGTCGCTGCACGTGCCCGGCACCCCTCTCGTGCTTCCGAACGCCTGGGACGCCGCCTCGGCGCGGGCCGTGGGAGCGGCCGGGTTCCCCGTGGTTGCGACCACGAGCCGCGGCGTGGCCGCGTCGCTCGGCTATGAGGATCACGAGCGGGCGCCCACCGACGAGATGCTCGCTGCCGCGGCGCGGATCGCCACAGCTGTGAACGTCCCTGTGACCGTCGACGCCGAGGCCGGCTATGGGATGAAGCCCAGCGATCTGGTGACCAGGCTGAAGGCGATGGGGGCGGCCGGCTGCAACCTCGAGGACACCAACCACGCCACCGGCGAGTTGCGCGAACCGGTCGAACAGGCCGACTGGCTGCGCGCGGTTCGCGGAGCGGCGTCCGACCAAGGCTATGGACTCGTGATCAACGCCCGGATCGACGTTTTCCTCTCCGCTATCGCCTCCGGGAAGGGACAGGCCGAACTGGTAAGCGAAGCGCTGCGGCGAGCGCATGCCTATGTAGAGGCCGGCGCCGACTGCGTATTCCCGATCGTCCTCTGGGAGCCGGACGCGCTAGAGAGCTTCGTCTCCGACGCTCCGGGCCCGGTCAACGTCCTCCAGATCCCGCCGGCCCCTTCGCACGCCGCGCTCGCCGAGCTCGGAGTGGCACGAATCAGCTACGGAGGCCTGCTGCACCACGACGCGATGGAACAGTTCGGCCGCCTTCTCGAGTCGCTTCCTTGTGCTCCGGCAGATGGCTGAGCACCACGTCGTCGTCATCGGAGCTGGTCTCGACGATCTCCTCGCGGTCGCTCATGCCGCTCCTGTCGCGTCTGTCTAGGTGGTCCAGCCCGGTCGCACGAGGCCGGTCTCGTAGGCGAGCACGACGAGCTGCGCGCGATGGTGGGCCTCGAGCTTGGCGAACAGGCGGCCGACGTGGGTGCGGGCGGTCGCGGGGCTGAGGACGAGCCGCTCCGCGATCTCTTCGTTGGTGAGCCCCTCGGCGACGAGCGCGAGCACCTCGCGCTCACGATCGGTGAGCGCGTCGAGCCGACCAACGGCCTTGACCCCGAGGGGGTTCGCTGGCTGCGACGCCTGTTGCGCGAGCTCGCCGCCGACGGTCGCACGATCCTCGTCTCAAGCCACATCCTCGCCGAGGTCGCCCCGATCTCCACCGTCAAGGGCCTATCGACCGTGAGCACCGCGACCGGCGTGGCGATGATCCTCGCCGCCATCCTCGGGGTGATGCTGGCAAGCGGCGAGCACCGCCACACGACCGCGACTCTCACCTACCTCGCCACCCCCCGGCGCGGCCGCGCGCTGATCGCCAAGTCGCTCGCCGCCGCGCTCGTCGGCTACGTCTACGGGATCCTCGCCGCGCTCGCCGCGACCGCCACCGCGCCCGTTTTCCTCGCGGCCCACCACGATCACGTCACCCTCGGCACCGGAACGCTCGTCGGACACGTCGCGGGCGCGGGGCTCGGAGCCGCGCTCCTCGCCGTCGTCGGGGTCGCGATCGGCTCGCTCATCCGCGCCCAGATCCCCGGCATCGTCGGCACGCTCGTCTGGTGTCTGGTCATCGAGTCGATCCTCGGCGGCGCCGTCACCGCGACTCGCCCCTACCTCCCCTACACCGCCGCGACCACACTGGGCGGCGCCAAACTGGGCGCGGGCGCGTTCGGCCCCGGCTACTCCGTCACCGATCAGCACGCCCTCCCGTTCCTCGCCGTCGGCGGCCTCCTCGCCGCGCTCGGAGCGCTCCTCGCAGTGCTCGCGGCGCGCACCACCGTCCCGCACGACATCACCTGACCACCCGCACCTGGCGCGCCCCGCTGACCAGGCGCTGAGGCGCCCTCAGGCCATCGCAATGGCCCAAGGGACTCGAAGCTTGCCGGCAAGGGCTATCTCATTCCGCGGGCGAGCCGGACATTGCATCCCGGGATTGATCGCGGCCGACGACGGGACGCAGACTGGTTCGGCGTCCCGTCGACGGACGTCGTGCGGATTCCTGGACGCGCAGGCCGGCGCTTGCGGGGATCATCGGCGCGCGTCTGGCGTGGATCGTGCCGGATGGTCTCGGTGGTGTCGATGTCCTCGAGGCAGGTGCTGCTCACTCCGAGATGGGCGTAACCGAGCTGGCGCTGGATGACCGGCAGGGGCACCCCTTCGCGGGCCATCTCGACCGCATATGCGTGGTGAAGTTGATGCGGGGCGAAGCGTCGGCGCATGCCCGCGACGACGGCTAGGCGCCGCAGTTCGGCGCGCACCCCTGTCTGAGACCACGCGCGGCCGCGGGTGGGGCCGTTGAGCACACACAGAAATGGTCCGATCGGCAGCGTCGGCCGGTGCCGGCGCCGTGTTTCGATCTGCTCCCATCCCACTCGTCCATCCCGACCTCGCGGCGCTTGTCGCCCCTGCCGCAGCGCTCCGGATCGAGCCGCACGGTGCTCAAGATCGGTCTCCGCCAA
The DNA here is from genome assembly GCA_036786805.1 of Candidatus Dormiibacterota bacterium. Classification (GTDB taxonomy): domain Bacteria; phylum Chloroflexota; class Dormibacteria; order Aeolococcales; family Aeolococcaceae; genus Palsa-851. Next base: position 4,853 of record DAIQQM010000139.1, read on the forward strand.
CGACAGCACCTCGTCGACCCGCAACCCGGCCCGCCACAGGATCACTATCAGCGCCCGGATCCGCTGCCGATGGATCCCTGAGCCCGCGGTCCGCGTCACCGCGATGATTCCTCCACCCGCGGGGATCGGCGGGATACCGCCGCCCCCGATTGCGCGGGCTGCACCGGCGCCGGTACCCAGGTATGGTCGCCGGCGACCGCCGCCGACCCGCCGCGTCAAGCAACTCGACAGACGTACATCCCTCCAAGAACCGCGGTGCCGCACCACGCGGCCCGCCGCCTCAGGCGCCGTCAGCGGTCAACAGCGCGATTGTTGGAACGATCGAAACGCGGAAGGACCCGTTCCACCGGAACCATTGAGAGCTCAAACGTTCCCGCGGAAACGCGTACATGCTTTCGCGGTCGATCGAGGCAGCAGCCGGAGCGGGGCTAAACCGTAAGGGGGGGGCTGCTCCGTGTGCGTGACAGCGGAAGCTCGCGTGACGGCGCCCGCTCCCCGGTCGTCGACTCAGAGCGCGAAACGCATCCTGAAATTCGTTATCGCGACCCTGCGGACAACGGGAGTGCGCTGCTCGACGATGACGAACCCGAACCGCTCGATCAGCGGACGCGCCGTGAGACGTGAGTAGGTCTCGAGTCGAGCAGTGAGCCCTGCACCAGATCGCTAACAGTTGTGCAGCATCTCCCTAGAGCGCCCCCGGCAGGACTCGAACCTGCGACCCACGGCTTAGAAGGCC
>DAIQQM010000140.1:0-5550 GCA_036786805.1 Candidatus Dormiibacterota bacterium
TACGGGCAGGGTGCGACTCTGCGGTGACATGATGCAGGTGGTGAGCGAAGTCGAAGCGGCCCCCACCATGAACCCATCGGCGCTGTCCGGTGTCCGATTCCTGGTGACCAAGCGCATCGAAGACCTCGATGCGACCGCCGCGGCGCTCGACGACGAGCTGTCCGCGGTGGCTGTGCGCCTGCAGGAGTTGCGCACCGCGCAGCACGAGGCCGAGGGGCGCTGGGGCGCCCTGCTGAGCGTGCTGCCGGCCGGCGACGTCGAGGAGATCGACGGCGCGTTCCGCACCCTCGCCAAGATTCGCGCCGATCTGGCCGCCACCGAGGAGCGCCAGGTCGAGCTCGGCACCCGGCTCACCGGCATCCGCGCCGAGCAGGAGGTGCTCCGAGCCGTCTATCGGAGCCTCGATGACCTTCTCGCCGCCAATGCCGGACCGACCAACGGGACCACCCGGCTCCGCGATGCCTCCCGTCAGGTCTTCCAGATCATTGAGGAGGAGCGGATGCGGATCGCCCGGGACATGCACGACGGGCCCGCGCAGTCCATGGCGAACCTCGTGCTCCAGGCCGAGATCATCGAGCGGCTCATCGCCCGCGACCCCAAGATGGTGGTCAGCGAGCTGGCCGACTTCAAGAACGGTGTCCGCAGCGTTCTCGACGACACCCGGCGCCTGATCTTCGATCTCCGGCCGATGACGCTCGACGACCTCGGCCTGGTGCCGACGCTGCGCAAGTTCGTCGCCGAGTTCGGGGAGCGCAACTCCGTGAACGCGCACCTGCGTGTCGTCGGCGAGGAGATTCGCATGGGCGGGGGGCTGGAGCAGACGCTGTTCCGCATCGTCCAGGAGGCGCTCAACAACGCGCGCAAGCACGCCAAGGCTTCGAATGTCGAGGTGGTCATCACCTTTCTGCCGAAGCAGGTCTCTGCCGTCGTCCGTGACGACGGAGTGGGCATGGACGTCGAGGCGACCGACGCGACGGTCGACCGGACTCGCCATTTCGGGCTCGAGACCATGCGCGAGCGCGCCGAGGGCGGCCACGGGAAGCTGGAGATCAGGTCTCAGATCGGCAAGGGCACGGAGGTCCGGGCGACATTCGATCTCTGAAGACGCCGTCGCCCAGGCGCGAAGCCTGGATCGGTACGTCCCACGGACAATGGACCTGATGCGGCACCGCGTACTGGCGTGCGACTACGACGGGACACTTGCGACCCAGGGTGTGTGCTCCGCCGAGACGGTCGAGGCGCTTCGGCGCGTCGCAGCAGCCGGACTGCGGCTGGTCCTGGTCACGGGGCGCACCGAGGAGGAGCTTGCAGAGGTGTTCGATCCCGGCACCCTGTTCGAGGCGCTCGTGCTCGAGAACGGCGCCGTGGTGCTCGACGTCAAGAACGGCGAGGAGCGGCTCCTCGCCCCACGGGTACCCGCCGGGCTGGTCGCCGAGCTGCAGCGCACGGCGGTGACGCCGCTCTTCGTGGGCAAGGTGCTCTGTTCGACCGCCTGGAGCCAGGAGCCCAAGCTCTCGGCCGCCATCGCCAGGCTGGGGGTCGACCGTCAGGTCGTTCGGAACCGGGACTCCGCGATGGTGATGCCACCCGGCATCAGCAAGCGCACGGGGATCGAGACGGCGCTGCGCGCGATGGGCGAGCTGCCGAGCGCGACTGTCGCGGTCGGCGACGGCGAGAACGACGTCCCCCTCTTCGCGGTTGCCGGTGTGTCAGTGGCCGTCGCCAACGCGGTCGACATCCTCAAGGCGCGCGCCGACGTCGTGCTCAGCGAGCCCAACGGCAAGGGGATCCAGCTCCTCGCGGCGGCGCTGGTCGCCGGGAACCTCGGTGCCCTCACGGCACTCAGCCCGCTCGCCGGGTAGCCGGCTCAGACCGGAAGGACCGGAGTCCCGAGCAGGGACGCGTCCCCGCGCAACCATGCCGCGATGGCGGCGTCGTTCTGCCGGCGGCCGACCGCAGCCTGGCGTCCGGGCTGGAAGTTCAGCGGCGGTACCTCGATGGTCATGCCGGCCGACGGCATCACCGCGATCAGCGCTCTGACGAGCTCGGGGTCGAACTGGCTGCCGCTCTCACGCCGCAGCTCCTCGAGAATCCAGTCGTCCGAGCGCGCCGGCTGATACGGCCGCCCGGTGCGCATGACGTCGAAGGCGTCGACGACCGAGACGATGCGCGCGCCGATCGGGATCTGCTCGCCTCTGAGCCCGTCGGGGTAGCCACCGCCGTCGAAGTGCTCGTGGTGATGTTTGACGATGAGGCGGACGTCCTCCCAGGTGTCGATGTCGGCGAGGATCGCCGCGCCCACCTCGGGATGCGTGCGCATCACCGCGCGCTCCTCGGCGGTCAGCGCCTCGGGCTTGCGGAGCAGTGCCTCCGGAATCGCAACCTTCCCGATGTCGTGCAGGCATGCGCCGAACCGGATGACGCTGCGCAGGCCGTCGGCGATTCCAAGATGCCGGGCGATCGCGTCCGACATCCCCACGAGCCTGGTCGAATGCTCCTGGGTCTCGTAGTCCTTGGACTCGAGCGCGTTGGCGAGCACCATCGTGAACCGCTCGAGCATGGGCGCGAGAAAGCGAAGGCGGAGCGCCTCGTCTGCGAGCTCGCGGCGCTCGAGTGCGCGGTCGAGCACGGTGAGGAGGTGCATCGATTTGAACGGCTTGGGGATGAATGCGACCGCGCCCGCCTGCATCGCCTGCATGGCGAGGTCGAGGTCGCGAAATGCCGTCACCACGATGCAGGAGATCATCGGGTCGACACGCTGCGCGTGAGCGATGAGGTCCACGCCGTTGGCGAGCGGCATCGCGTAGTCGGTGATCACAGCGTCGAAACAGCCCGGGGTGTCGACCGCGGCGATCGCCTCAGCGCCGTTGCAGACGGTGGTCACCTCGTGCCCGGCAAACGCGAGGGTCTCAGCGATGAAGCGGCGTGTGAGCCCGTCGTCTTCAGCGACGAGTACCCGAGCCAACTGGTGATTACCTCCGCGTCATGCCCTTCCGAGCCGTGAACGATCGCAGTGAGGCAAGCATCGTCGCCGATCAGGTCAATCCGGATGTCCTCGTCACACGTCTGTGCGAGACCGCTACAACTGAGGCCGCGCCTCTGGTGCGGACCCGAACGGAAGCCGGAGTGTGTGACGCCAGTGGGCGCGAACCGCGCGCTGCACCTGCAGATCAGTCCACCAGATGGGCACTTCGGCGCTCTGATCGTGATCGACGCGAAGGCGCTTGCAGAGCAGGCGACGCTTCACCGGCATGCCGAAGTCCTTGCGCCCGGTCATGACCACCTTGTAGACAAGGTAGACGACAACCCAGCAGACGAGCGCTCCGGTCGCGGCGAGATAGACGTCGCCGGGGATCGAGCCCGGTTTGGAGGCGTGCGCGGCGGCTGCGAGGAGAAGGAGCATTGGACAAAGCCTAGCCCCCGGCTGCAACGCAACAGTTCACGATCCGGTAACAGCCGTGAGGCCGTCACCGGATCGTGTGTGCTGTCTGCGTTCTCAGCGGGCTCCGTCAGGCGACGGGGTCGGGCTGTGGCTCCGGTTCGAGGGTCATCGCCACACCGGCATCGACATCTCCGTCGAGTCCGGCGTAATCGGGGTCACCACCACCGGCCGCTGCTGCCTCTTCCTCGTAGAGGCGGAGCGCCTCGTCGCGAAGCTTCTGGTAGTAGTCGAGGCCCGTCCCGGCGGGGATGAGCTTGCCGATGATGACGTTCTCCTTGAGGCCGCGCAGCCTGTCGATCTTTCCCGAGATGGCCGCTTCGGTGAGGACGCGGGTGGTCTCCTGGAACGATGCCGCGGAGAGCCACGACGCCGTGTTCAGCGCGGCCTTGATCAGGCCGAGCAGCACCGTCTGCGCGATGGCGGGCTCGCCGCCCTCGCTCAGCGCCTTGGCGTTGGACTCTTCCCACTCCATCTGCGAGACGATCTCGCCGGGGAGCAGGTCGGTGTCACCGGCGTTGTCGATGCGGACCTTGCGCATCATCTGCCGCACGATGACCTCGATGTGCTTGTCGTTGATGTCGACGCCCTGCGTCCGGTAGACGCGCTGCACCTCGCGCACCAGGTAGTTCTGCACATCGTCGCGTCCGCGAACGAGGAGCAGCTCCTGGGGGCTGATCGAGCCCTCACTGATCTTGTCGCCGGCACTCACGTGGTCGCCGTCGCGGACCTTGATCTGTGCCGACACCGGGATCGGATATTCGCGCGAGTCATCGTCGGTGCTGCGCACCAGGATGTGCTTGGCATCGACCTTCACCGAGCCCGCGTACCGGGCGCGGATCGAGACTTCGTTGCCGTGCTCGTCGACGCCACGGATGAGCTCGGTGCCCTCCGCGACGTGGCTGCCGTCCTCGACCGCAACCGCGTGCTTGGACGGCACGGGGTAGGTGGTGTCGAAGATGTCGCGCGAGGTCACCTTGACCTTCTGCGACCGGTTCTCGCCCTTGATGACCTCGACAACGCCGTCGATCTCGCTGATCAACGCCTTGCCCTTGGGCACGCGGGCCTCGAAGAGCTCCTCGACGCGGGGGAGACCCTGCGTGATGTCGGAGCCACCGGTTGCGACACCTCCGGTGTGGAAGGTCCGCATGGTGAGCTGCGTTCCCGGTTCGCCGATCGACTGCGCGGCGATGACGCCGACGGCCTCGCCGATCTCGACGAGCCGGCCGGTTGCCAGGTTGCGCCCGTAGCACATCCTGCAGACACCCTCGCGGGCCTTGCAGGTCATGATGCTGCGCACCTTGACCCTGCCGACCGAGTCCTTCTCGGCCAGGATGCGGCGGGCGGTCTCGTCATCGATGTCCTCGCCCGCGCGCTTCACGGTCTCGTCGCCGATGACGATGTCCTGGGCCGCGATCCGGCCCTGGTAGCGGTCGATGACTCGATCCTTGAGCTCGTCGTCGGTGAGCTCGATCCAGATGCCCGCGGTGGTCTCGCAATCCTCGATGCGGACGATCACGTCCTGCGCGACGTCAACCAGGCGGCGGGTGAGGTACCCGGAGTCGGCGGTTCGCAGCGCGGTGTCAGCGAGGCCCTTGCGTGCTCCGTGCGTGGAGATGAAGTACTCGAGGACGGTGAGGCCCTCGGAGAAGTTGGCCTTGATCGGGAGGTCGATGATCCGGCCCGTCGGGTCGGCCATCAGACCGCGCATACCGGCGAGCTGCCGGATCTGCTGCTTGCTGCCTCGGGCTCCTGACTGCGACATCATCAGCACCGAGTGGAAGCGGTCGAACGAACTCATGGTGACCTCGGTCACCTTGTCGGTCGCGTTCGTCCAGATGTCGACGGTCTTCAGGTAGCGCTCGTCGTCGGTGATGAGCCCACGACGGAACTGCAGGTCGACCTGCTCGACCTCGTCCTCGGCCTTGCTGATGATCCCCGCCTTCGCCGGCGGAGTCTTGATGTCCATCGCCGCAACCGTCACGCCGGCGACGGTCGCGTAATGGAAGCCGAGTCGCTTGATGCTGTTGACCAGGAGCGCGGTGGTCTCCGCGCCGTGCAGGTCGTAGCACTCCTTGACGAGGTGCGACAGCTTGCCGAGGTCGAGGAAC
>DAIQQM010000141.1:0-5524 GCA_036786805.1 Candidatus Dormiibacterota bacterium
CAGGATCAGTACGATATGCGCCGAGCAGCGGACGAGAAGGAGAGGACACATCCATGGAGAACATCACTGAAGTTGAAGAGGCGTCCATTCCACGCGGAGGTCATCGGAACGGAACGTCAGGCGCCAAGGGTGTGACCCTCGGGCCGCGTGACGTCCTGAACGGCTCCCTCACGATCGAGGGTGATCTCCACATCGAGGGGACGGCGGAGGGTGAGATCACGGCATCAGGGGATGTCGACGTCGAGGCATCGGCCACCGTCCGCGCCCGTGTCGACGGACGCAACGTGACCGTGCGGGGCAACGTGACCGGGAACGTGGTGGCGCGTGGGCGGCTCACCGTGGCGGGGAGCGGCGTCGTGCTCGGTGACGTTCGCGCGTCGAGGCTTCGTGTCGACGACGGCGGCACCGTCAACGGCAGCATCACGATGGGAGCGACCGAGTCCGAGTAGTGCATCCGGCTTGACCGCATCGGAGGATTATCCGATGTTCCGGGGTTGAGGCTTCAGGCGGGCTTGCCGAGACCCTCGAGCAGGCGTGTCGTCGCCACGGTGATCTCCTGCACGGCGGCGTCGAAGGCGGGCTGGTTCGCCCTGGACGGCGCCCGGTAGCCACTGATCTTGCGCACGAACTGCAGCGCGGCCGCGCGCGCGTCATCGTCGTCTGCGGGAGGCTCCGCACCCCGGAGCGTCTTGATGCTTCGGCACATGCGCCGAGGATACCGCGCGCCGAGATCCGTAACGCAGGCGCGTACTCCATGCATCGGCAACACCGGAGGTTCTCCTATGCGACGCATCGTCTTGTCCCTGGCCGGCGCAACGGCTCTCGCCGCGTGCGGTGCCAACGGGTACGGTGGCACTTCGGCACCAGCCAGCAGCGGCGCGGGCTCACCGAGCACGACCACCGTCTCGACGGCGAGCACGTCGCTCGGCACCGTGCTGACCGACTCCAGGGGCTACACGCTCTACTACTTCCTGCCTGAGAAGAGCTCGACCATCGGCGCGTGCACAGGGGGCTGCCTCACCGCCTGGCCGCCGCTGGTGGCGTCGGGAGCGCCGACCGCGGCCTCGAGTGCAACGGGAACGCTGGCCAGCGTGTCCATCATGGTGAACGGCGCAGCCGAAACCGAGGTCACCTACAACGGCTGGCCACTGCACACATTCGCGAGTGACACCGGTCCGGGTCAGACCAACGGGAACGGGGTCGCCGGGAAGTGGTTCGCCGCGATGCCGGGCACGACGGCAGACGCGACCGGGGCCACGACATCCTCTGGTTCCGCGCCGTCCCCGAGCGCCACGAAGGGAGGATATGGATACTGACGCCTCACAAACGTGAGCGTCTTCCAGTACATCTCTGACAACTGGGACCAGATCGGACCGCAGACCGAGACGCACCTCGAGATCGTGGCCGAGTGCATCGTGCTGACGAGCCTGGTCGGACTGGGGCTGGGCATCGCGGCAACGCGATCCGAGTCCCTGTCCACGTTCATCCTGGCGGTGACGAGCACGATCCTCACCATCCCGAGCTTCGCGCTCTTCGGCCTGCTCTCGATCTGGTTCGGGCTCGCCAACCCGCCGGTGATCATCGGCCTCGTCCTCTACGGGCTGCTCCCGGTCACCCGGAACACGCGGGCGGGGATCAAGGCGGTCGACCCGGCGGTCGGCGAAGCGGCGCGTGGCATGGGCATGAGTCCCCGGCAGGTCCTGCTCAGGGTTGAGCTGCCACTCGCGGTCCCGGTGATCCTCGGCGGGATCCGCCAGTCGACCGTGATGATCGTGGCGATCGCGACCGTGGGGGCAACGGTCGGCGTGGACGACCTCGGCCAGACGATCCTCGGGGCGATCGGACGCAGCGGAGGCACGATCGACGCGGTGCTGGCCGGCATCCTCCCCGTTGCCGCGATCGGCATCCTCGCCGACCTGGCGCTTGCCGCCGTCCAGCGCGCGCTCTCTCGGGGGCGGGTCTCGGTGGCCGCCACGTGATCACGTTCGACAACGTCGTCAAGACCTACGGCGGCCAGGTCGCGGTCGACCATCTCTCGCTCGAGGTCAGGTCCGGAGAGATCGTCATCCTCGTCGGCCCCTCGGGGTGCGGCAAGACCACCTCGCTCAAGATGATCAACCGGCTCATCGAGCCGACCTCGGGAACGATCAGCATCGACGACCGCGACACGCGCACCTATGACGTCAACGACCTGCGCCGCTCGATCGGGTACGTCATCCAGCAGGTGGGACTCTTCCCGCATCACACGGTCGCGGACAACATCGCCACGGTGCCGCGCCTGCTCGGCTGGACGAAGCAGCGGACCCAGGCACGGGTGGAGGAGCTGCTCGACCTCATCGGTCTTCCCTCGAAGGACTACGCACGGCGACTTCCGTCTGAGCTCAGCGGCGGCGAGCGCCAGCGCGTCGGCGTCGCCCGGGCGCTCGGCGCCGATCCGAACATCCTCCTCATGGACGAGCCGTTCGGCGCCATCGACCCGATCGCCCGCGACCGTCTCCAGAACGAGCTGCTCCGGCTGCAGAGCGTGGTCCGCAAGACGATCGTCTTCGTCACCCACGACATCGACGAGGCGGTCAAGCTCGGCGACCGCGTGGCCCTGCTCTCGAAAGGTGGCGTCCTGGAGCAGTTCGCGACGCCCGAGGAGCTGCTCGCCCATCCCCAGAACGCGTTCGTGACGGGATTCCTCGGCGAAGGCCCGCTCGTCCGCCGCCTCGCGCTCATCCAGATCAGCGAGGTCATGCTCCCTGCTTTGAACGGGACGCCTCCTGAGGCCACCATCGCCGCAGTCGGGACGCTGCGCGACGCGCTCGACGCCGTCCTCCGCGCTCCCGACGGGCGGGTCCGCGTCGTCGAGGGCGATCGGATGCTCGGTGTCATCGATGCGGACGTCATCCGCGCCGCGTCGATGCGGGCCCGATAGATGCCCCACCTCCCCGCATGGATGCACCGGCTCCGGCCCTTCGCGGTGCCCTTCTGGGTGGCGATCGGGATCCTCGTGTCGATCGGCGTCTACCAGACGCTCGTCGGAAAGCCCTACGACTCCGAGATCATCAATGGCCCGAACCTCGAGAGCGAGTTGATCCAACACATCTTCCTGTCGGGGGTCTCGTTCGGCGTGGTGGTGGCGATCGGCGTGCCGCTCGGCGTCCTCATCGCCCAGGCGGGTCCGATCGTGCGGGTCCCCGTGTTCCTCATCGCGAACCTCGGGCAGGCAATCCCGGGGATCGGGCTGCTCGTACTGCTCTTCGCGTTCTTCGGTCTCGGTGTCACGCCGACGGTGATCGCGCTGGTGCTATACGGGCTGCTGCCGGTGCTCCGCAACACGGTGGCGGGCATCCAGGGGGTCGACCCGGCAGCCGTCGACGCGGCCCGCGGGATGGGTATGACGCGTTGGCAGGCTTTGGTGCGAGTGCAGTTCCCACTGGCGTCGCCGCTGGTGTTTGCAGGCCTGCGAACGTCCCTAGTCCTTATCATTGGCACCGCGACACTCGGAAACTTCATCGGCGGTGGCGGCCTCGGGGATGTGATCGCCTCCGGCATCAATATCAGCGATCGGATTGTTCTTGTCGGAGCTGTGATGGTTGCATCGCTAGCCTTACTGGCTGATTGGGCGCTCTCCATGGTTGAGCGCGTTGCAGTCCCACGACGCGTCAACGAATGATCATGCGGAGGAACACACTCATGAGGCGCAAGTTCATGGCGGGTATCGCAGTGGCGATCACCGCGGTCCTTGCTGCATGCGGGGGTGGAAACTCCGGCGGCAGCTCACCCACCCCCACCGCAGTCGGGGCCAAGTCGAACTGCCCGACGGGATCGGGCAAAAGCGGCAACGGCGCGTCCGTGTCGATTGGCAGCAAGTCATTCGCGGAAGAGCAGTTGATGGCGCAGATGACCAAGGACGTCCTCGGGGCCAATGGATTCACGGTGACGTACACGTTCCAGGCCAAGGACAAGGCGATCGGCACGGCGCTCGTCGACGGCGACATCGACATGTACTGGCAGTACACCGGCACCGAGCTGACCGACTATCTCGGGCTCGCGTCCGGGACATTCCCGACCGCACTCGGCGCCGCATTCACCTATACGCAGAAAGCTGATGAGCCCAAGGGTCTCTGCTGGGTCGCGCCGACGCAGTTCGACGACACCAACGGCATCGCGATCAAGCAGAGCGACGCCGCGAAATTCGGCAGCTCGCTCGCGGCCTTCGGCGCTTACATCACCGCGCACCCGAGCACCAAGGTCTGCATCGAGTCCGAGTTCCTGACGCGGCCCGACGGCCTGCCCGGACTGGTGAGCACGTACGGCTGGCCGGCCGCGTCCAGCTTCAAATACATCCAGATCGACACCACAGCCGAGCAGCCGATCGTCAAAGGGCAGTGCGATGCCGGAGAGGTGTTCACCACCGACTCAGGCATCGCGGCAAACAACGAGGTCACGCTCACCGACGACAAGAACCTCTTCCCGCCGGACAACGCCGGGCTGGTGGTTCGTGACAGCGTGCTCCAGAAGTACCCGGCGATCGCCAACCTCATGACGCCGGTGGCGGCCAAGCTCACCACCGACGTGATGCTGCAACTCAACGCCCAGGTCGAGATCCAGAACAAGACGGTCGAGGACGTCGCGCACGCCTGGCTCGTCCAGAACGGGTTCCTCTCGAGTTGATTCTCGGGTAGCCTTGCCGCAGCGATGCGACGACTGCTACCGATAGCGACGGCCGCGATTTCGCTTGCGTTGATCGGCGCGGGGGGCGCCGTGACGGCGCGCGCGATGAATCGGGCTTCGTCGTTCCATCATGACGTGACGACCCTCCAGCGGTCGTGGACCGAGGACATCCGCGAGGGGGTTCCGGCAGCGAGCCTCGCTCCGCTGCACAAGGCGCTCGACACGTCGAAATACATGCACGCGGCGGCGTGGTCGCCGGTGTGGTGGGGCGATGACGGCAGCGCGTTTGTCACGACGATGCGCCACAGGACCGCTCAAGCTTGGACCTCGGCGATGGAGGTGGCGCGGTCGCGCGCCGAGGGCGCGATGACCGCATGGAGCGAGATGGAGCTCGCGTATGGCGCGTACGTGCCGGCTGCCGAGTCGACCGCCGCGGCCCGCTGGTCAGCGCAACTTGCCGCGGCCACCACGCCGGCGGCGATCAATGCGCTGGCGGAGGTCTGGACGAGCGAGGTCGCCGTCGCCCGCCGGTCGGCGACGCTCGACGAGGTGACCGTGGCAACCGGAGGCTACGGAAGCGTCACCGCCCTCCTGGCGGTTGCCGAGCACACGGTTTCTGTCGCACGTGGCGATAACCTCGATACCGGCGCGGTGCCCTCGCTCATTGCCACCCTCTCAGCGAGCGGGCCGGATTCCCGCGTGACCGTACCGTCGATCAAGTCACTCGAGGCAGATCTCGGGCCACTCAACGCGCTGATCATCCTGGATGGCCGCGTCGCGACCGAGCTGCGCGCCCTGGATGCGAGGGTGGGGCTCGCCACCGTCCACAAGGCCGCGAACGCCGCGGGTTTCACCGCCGAGT
>DAIQQM010000039.1:0-21107 GCA_036786805.1 Candidatus Dormiibacterota bacterium
CGACATCACCACATGGGCGGAGAACAAAGCCATCGGATGGCATTCGAACGAGGGCTTCAGGCAGATCGGGATGTGGGCGTTCAAACCGAGCGGCGAACGCACACAGGTGACCTTCGACATGGAGTACGAGTTCGGCGGGGGGATTGCCGGAAAGCTGCTCGGCCGTGCCGCGGAACCGATCGTGCGCGGCAACCTGCAGCGATCGGTCGAGACTCTCAAGCTGCACACCGAGAAACTCGTCCCAGCCCGACCGGCCACGAAACCGGCGGCGAAAGCCAGCACAAAACCTGCAACAAAGACGGCGACGTCGACCGCGAAAAGCACCACAAAATCTGCAACAAAGCCAGCAGCAGAAACAGGATCCAGGTCGAAGAACCCGTCAAGAAACGCTTAGAATGAAACCGTTCCCGGCACAGCGAGCCGGGCGAGGAGCGAGAACATGACGAGCGACAAGACAGCTGCGAACGGACACGAGCCCCATACCGGCGGCGTGCGCGTCAAGCGGGGCCTGGCCGAGATGCTGAAGGGCGGCGTCATCATGGACGTCGTCACGGCCGAGCAGGCGAAGATCGCCGAGGATGCGGGTGCGGTCGCGGTCATGGCCCTCGAGCGGGTGCCGTCCGACATCCGCCGTGACGGTGGGGTCGCGCGCATGAGCGACGTGAGCCTCATCAAGGACATCATCGCCGCGGTGACGATTCCGGTTATGGCGAAGGCCAGGATCGGGCACTTCGTCGAGGCGCAGGTGTTGCAGGCACTCGGTGTCGACTACATCGACGAGTCCGAGGTGCTGACCCCCGCGGACGAGGAGCACCACATCGACAAATGGCAGTTCGACGTGCCGTTCGTGTGCGGTGCGCGTGACCTCGGTGAGGCCCTCCGGCGCATCGGGGAAGGCGCCGCGATGATCCGCACCAAGGGCGAGGCCGGGACCGGGAACGTGGTCGAGGCGGTCCGGCACATGCGCGCCGTGCAGGGTGGCATCCGGCGCATCGCCTCGATGCGCCCCGAGGAGTTGATGGCCGAGGCGAAGCATCTCGGGGCACCCTTCGACCTCGTTCAGGAGATCCACAGGACGGGCAAGCTCCCGGTCGTGAATTTCTCGGCCGGCGGCATCGCGACACCGGCTGATGCGGCGCTGATGATGCAGCTCGGCTGTGACGGCAACTTCGTCGGCAGCGGGATCTTCAAGAGCACCAATCCGGAGGCCTACGCGAAAGCGATCGTCGCCGCGACGACGTACTACGACAAACCCGAGGTCATCGCCGAGGTGAGCGCCGGTCTGGGCAAGGCGATGCCGGGCCTCGACGTGGCGTCCATGCCGGCCGGGGAGCTGCTCGCAACCCGAGGTTGGTAGGGCTGCCATGGTCTCGCCGGCGGCGTACACTAGAAGTGTGCGAATGACGCGTAGCCTGCCCCGCCAGGGACGGAGCGCTCGCGTCCGCTGAGAGGGAATTGACCATCCTTCGGGTAGGCGTCCTCGCCCTCCAGGGCGACGTCCGGGAACACCTGATGGCACTCCGCGGCTGCGGCGCAGAGGCGTCGACGGTGCGCACGCAGGCCGAGCTCGACGCTGTCGATGCGCTCGTGCTGCCTGGTGGCGAGTCGACGACGATGAGCCGCCTCCTTCAGGTCTTCGACCTCGAGATGCCGCTCCGGGAACGTCTCGCCGCCGGCATGCCCACGCTCTCGACCTGCGCCGGACTGATCCTGATGAGCCGCGAGGTGCTGGACGGACGCCCCGATCAGATCGTGCTGCACATCCTCGACATCAGCGTGCGCCGCAACGGGTATGGGCGCCAGGTCGAGTCGTTCGAGGCGGACGTGCCGGTCACCCTGCTCGGGGTCGCGCCATTTCGAGCCGTGTTCATCCGCGCTCCCCTGATCGAGCACGCGGGCCCGGACGCTGAAGTTATCGCCACATTCGGCGGCAACCCGGTCGCCGTCGCGCAGGGACCGCACCTCGGTCTCTGCTTCCACCCGGAGATGACCCACGACGCACGGCTGCACCAGGTGTTCCTGGATCGTGCCGCTTCGGCGCTCGAGGCCAGCGCGGCGTGATCATCCGCTCTGCGTCGTTCCGCGACCTCGCGCGGATCGAGCAGCTGTACCGCGAGGCCACCGAGGACGAGCGCCACGGAGCGCAGATGACCCTGGACAGCCCGGTGCCGCAGGCCACCCTGCTCCGCCTCTGGCAGGCGCTCACCAAGTCGCTCTCGTCGCTGGTGCCGATCACCGACGCCTCCGATGAGATGCTCGTCGCCGAGGATGCGAAGGAGGGCGTCGTCGGCTTCGTCCAGGTCCAGTCGCTGTCGGTGCGCCCGCGGTCCTGGCAGATACTCAACCTGTGCACGTCGACGACGGCACACGGGCATTTCGCGCGGGCGGAGCTGCTCGACGGAGTGCGCAATCGCGGTCTCGAGCACGGCGTGCAGCGTGTCCACGTGCGTCTGCCCCTGGACCATCCGCTCCTGCCCGTCTTTCTCGAGCACGGGTTCACGCAGTTCGCGACGGAGCAGATCCTGTACCGCGACCAGGCCGCCCCTGAGGTCGAGCCGTCGGTCGTCTCGGCGCTGATCCGTCCGGCGCGTCGTGATGACATCGGCGCCATCCACCTGCTGTACCTGCGCACGACTCCCTCGCACGTCGCCGACGTGGAGGGCCCGTCACTGAAGACGTGGCAGGCCGGCTACGCGCAGGGGCTCATCGCCTCGATGGGCCGGGACAGCGTGCGCCACCTGGTCGTGGAGCGCAGCGGCATCGTTGCGTGGGCCGCGATCCGTCCCCCCACCGCGGCGCAGCCGGCGAGCCTCAGCATGATGTGCGAGGGCCATGATCCCGCGCTGCGCGATGCCATCATCGACGCGGTCCTCGCGGAGCTGCCGTCCGGTCCCGCTTCCTGCGTGCTCCGCCATTACGACTCCGAGCTCATCCGCGCTCTGCAGTCGCGCGGGTTCGCCGTGTACGGCACGCAGCTGCTGCTCATCAGCGAGCTCGGCGAGAAGGTGCGCATCAACGCGCCCTCGCGGCGCAAGAAGCCGGTGCTCATCCAGGCCGGGATCGCGCGCAGTGTTTCCGCCACAGCGCCATCGGTACCGCTCAGCGTCCTGTCAACGACCACACCGAGGAGACAGAGATCGTCGTCCAGATGATGCCCTACGGATCCTCGTGGGAGGAGGAGCTCAACCTGCTCTTCGCAGCGCTCCCGCCCCACATCGCAGCCGCCGCGCAACGTCTCTCGCAGGGACGCGGTGATCTTCTCGAGATCGTGCTCGACCTCGGCCGCGAACCCGAGGCGCGATTCACCGATGGCGAGGCCATCCTGGACTCCGCCAATGTCGGGAACGCCGAGATCGATTACGTGACCGAGCACGTGGGACTCTTCGGCGACGACAACCGTGCGGGAATCGAGCGCACGCTGCATCGGATCAGCGCGATCCGCAACCGCAAGGGCACCATCGTCGGGCTGACGTGCCGGGTGGGTCGTGCGGTCACGGGAACGATCGACATCATCAAGGACATGGTCATCAGCGGACAGTCGATCCTGCTGCTCGGCCCACCCGGCATCGGCAAGACGACCATGCTCCGTGAGTGCGCGCGCGTGCTCAGTGATGAGTGTGGCAAGCGCGTCGTCATCGTCGACACGTCGAATGAGATCGCGGGCGACGGCGACATTCCGCACCCCGGCATCGGCCGGTCGCGTCGCATGCAGGTGCGCACCCCCGCACTCCAGCACGCGGTCATGATCGAGGCCGTCGAGAACCACATGCCACAGTGCATCGTCATCGACGAGATCGGCACCGAGCTGGAGGCCGTGGCCGCCAGGACGATCGCCGAGCGTGGCGTGCAACTCGTCGGCACGGCGCACGGATCCAATATCGATTCCCTCCTGGTGAACCCGACGCTCAATGATCTGCTCGGCGGCATCCAGACCGTGACGCTGTCCGACGAGGAAGCACGCCGCCGCGGAACGCAGAAGTCGGTGCTCGAACGCAAGTCGCCACCGACGTTCGATGTGCTCGTCGAGATCCAGGAACGCGATCGAGTGGTGGTTCACGCTCCGCTGGCCGAGACCGTCGACGAAGCGTTGCGCGGCAGGGTTCGTCCCCCGCAGCTGCGGACCCGCGACGACACCGGCGCCATCGTCAGCCGAGTCGATACGAGCGCCGCCGCGACCCGACCGTCGCCCTTCGAGCCGGCGCCGTTCCAGGGCGGTGCGCGTGGCGGCAGGCGCACGCGCGAGCGCCGGCGACGCTTCGACGTCGACGAGTACATCGCCGGACAGCAGCGGCGTGAGCGCGAATCGGAGCCGCCGGCTCCGGCGGTGCGTCCCGGACCGCCGCTGTCGATCTTTCCGTACGGGGTCTCGCGCAGCTACCTCGAGCAGTCGTTGCGCGAGATGCGACTGCCCGTCCGCATCCAGCACCACGTCGACGACGCCGACCTCGTGCTGACCTTGAAGAACTACTACCGGCGCCACGATTCGCCAGTCCGCGCAGCCGAGTCGTCGGGCATCCCGATCCACGTGCTGCGCAGCAACACGGTGGCGCAGATCAAGGGTGCGCTCGCCCGGGTGTACGGCGTCGAAGCGCCCGCCGACACCTCCGACGACGCCGAGCCCGCGATGCAGGATGTGCTCGAGGGCATCGAGCAGATGCAACGAACCGGTAACGACGTCGAGCTCACGCCGCAGAACGCATACGTGCGCAGGCTCCAGCATCAGCTCGTCGAACAGCACGCGCTCACGGCGCGCAGCACGGGTGACGAACCCAACCGCAGACTCGTCATACTGCGACCCTCGGAATGAGCCGGTCGGGCGAGGGGCCCGGCGGCGGGGGAGTAGTGATCGACATGAGCGTGTGGCGTGGTTTCTTCATCTCCTTCGAAGGGCTTGACGGTGCAGGCAAGAGCACGCAGGTCGCCTCTCTCGCGGGCGCGTTACGCCAGCAGGGGCATGAGGTCGTCACGGTTCGACCGGACGAGACACACCTCGGCGAGATCCTGCACAGCTTCGTGCTCCAGCATCAGCGAGGACCGGCGCTCGAGGCGTGGGCTGAGGCACTGCTGTTCACCGCGGAGCGCGTGCAGTTGCTGCACGAGACGATCCTGCCCGCGCTGCGCCGCGGCAATGTGGTCATCGCCGACCGCTATGCGGACTCGACGATCGCTTACCAGGGTGGCGGCAGAGGGATCCCGCCCGGGGATCTGCTCCGCCTCCATGCGGCCGCGTGCGGTGATGTCTGGCCCGATCTCACCCTGTACCTCGCCATTCCCGCGTCGACCGCCGCTCAGCGCCAGCGCGCGCAGCAGCTGCCCCTCGACCGTTTCGAGGTCGCACCCGAGACGTTCCATGCGGCTGTCGAGTCGGCCTTCGAGCAGCTGGCAGCTCAGCATCCGCGGCGTTTCGTGCGCATCGACGCCACCCGGCCCGCCATTGTCGTGTCGCGCGACGTGGAGAAGGTGATCGTGCAGCGGCTTCCGGCGGCAACCCCGGCCCCGCCGGTGAGGACCGCAACCGTCTGACGCGCGCGGCGCCGAGGGTTACTCGGCGCTCAGGCTCAGCACCACGTCGGTGGCCGCGACCACGCGTTCCACCCGGCTCCCGGCCAGGTGCACCCGAACACCTGGGACCCCTGGAGCACCGGGATCCCAGCCGAGCTCGTGCAACTCGCGCGCCTCTCCCCACGTCCGCGCCTGACGTTGCTGCCGGCCGTCGGTGAAGGACATCGTCCCGGGGCGCGTCGCGAAACCGAAGCCGACCTCGCCGCCGGTGCTGAGAAAGGCGGGAACCTCGGTCAGCGCGGTGGCGGCATCGAAGAGTTCCTCGCCGCTCTCGAGCGCGACCGCGAGGCTCGGCATGCCGCCCGACCTCGCCGCCTCGCGGACTCCCGCGCGCTGCGCGACCTGCTGAGCGCGCTCCCGGCGGCGGCGCTCGGTTGCCAGCTCGGTGGCGCGGGTGCGGATCTCGCGGAGGTGCTGCTCGTACGGGGCCATCGCTGCGATGGTGGCGCGCTCGGTCGCCTGCAGCGCCGTGCCCAGGGCGTCGAGGCTCTCGGCGCTCAATGCACGCAGCGCCTCGGGTTCGATGCGCTCGCCGAGCGGGGGAAGCTCCACGTTTGGCACTCTACTCGCCACCCGCGCCCGGATCTTCCCGCGCGCGTCCATCTCATGCAGTACGCAGACAACTGTCATCGCATCCGAGGAGGCACAGCTCGTGGGTCAGGTTCTTCATGACGCAGTCCGCGTCGAGCGCGAGGGCGCGGTCGTCACGCTCACCATCGACCACCCTCCGGCCAACGCCGTCAACGGCGATGTCGTCAACGGCCTCGCCGAGGGTCTCGCGAATGCCGAGGCCGACGCCACCTGCAGAGCGCTGGTCATCACCGGCGGCGGGCCGAAGTTCTTCTCGGCCGGCGCCGACATCAAAGGTTTCGGTGAGGGCGCCGACGCGGTCGGGAAGGCAACCCATCTCACCCTCGCGATCGAATCATCGCGCCTCCCGGTGATCGCCGCCGTCAACGGCATCGCGTTCGGTGGCGGCTGCGAGCTGACCCTCGCCTGTGACGTCCGGATCGCGTCGCGAACGGCGCGGTTCGGTCAGCCCGAGATCAAGATCGGCATCATCCCCGGATGGGGCGGGACGCAGCGGTTGCCGCGCCTGATCGGTGCCGCTCGTGCCGCCGAGCTGCTGCTCACCGGCGATCCGATCGATGCCGAGCGCGCTCTCGCTCTCGGACTGGTCGCCGAGGTGGTCGATCCGGACGACCTGCCCGCCGCGGCGCAGCGGTGGGCGGAACTCCTGGCGTCGCGCGCCCCGCTCGCGATCGCCGCCACGAAGCGAGCCATGCACGCGGGATCGACCCTGCCGATCGAGGACGCGCTCGAGGCGGAACGGCGTGAGTTCGTCGCCCTGTTCGGCAGCGAGGACGCGGCCGAGGGCATCTCGGCATTCCTGCAGAAGCGCCAGCCGGAGTGGAAGGGACGCTAGTGTCCGCAGGCGTGACCGTGGTGCTCAGCCCGATCGCGCTGGTGTTGCTTGCCGGCGCGTCGCTGACCTTGAGCGGGCTGCGCTGGCGAAAGCTGCTCGGCGAGATGCGTCGCAGCACCCGCCGGGAGCGCCGTCTCGATCACCCCGCCTCCCGGGTGCGCGCGTTCTTCGTCTACGTCGTCGCGCAGGGCCGCCTGCTCCGCTGGCCGTTCTCCGGTGTGCTCCACGCGTTCATCTTCTGGGGCTTCGTGGTCCTGCTCACCGCGATCGCGCAGGGGATCGTCGAGGCTCTCTGGCAGGGATTCCAGTTCAACCTGCTCCCGGGAAGCGGCGCGATCGCGTTCCTGCAGGACCTCTTCTTCTTCGTCGTGATCTGCGGCATCACCATGGCGCTCTTCAACCGCCTGGTGATCAACCCGACCCGCTTTCGCGGAAGCCACCGGGGCGACGCGATCCTGATCCTGGCGTGGATCGGCGCGCTGCTCATTTGCATGGAGCTCGCCTACGCCACGCGCATCGCAGAGGGGGCCCCCGAGGCGCTCGGTCAGTGGCGCCCGATCGCGGCGGCCCTGGCCGGCATCTTCCGGCCGCTCGGCTCGGGGAGCGAGGCGCTCATCGTCGTGCACGGCATCTTCTTCTGGGTGCACCTCACGCTCGTGTTCGGGTTCCTCGTCTACCTCGGATACAGCAAGCACCTGCACATCATCACGTCGGTGCCCAACGTCTTCTTCAAGAACGAAGGACCCAAGGGAGCCCTGCGCACCCTCGATATCGACGCCGTGATGAACGCCGAGGACGAGGCCGATCAGCACTTCGGCGCGGGAGCGCTCGAGCACTTCTCATGGAAGGACACGCTCGACCTCTACACCTGCACGGAGTGCGGACGCTGTCAGACACACTGCCCGGCATACAACACCGGCAAGCCACTCTCGCCCAAGACGTTGATCACCGACCTGCGCGACCTCGCCTACGAGAACCTCGCGGGCGGGTACGCGGCCACACGGCATGACGCGCATGTCGCGCAGTCGAATGGCGACGGGGCGGTGATGTGGACGAGCGGCGACCATCATCCGGGTGCGGCGCACGATCTGCCCGGGCATTTTCAGCCGTCATGGCTCTCGCCCGACCAGGTCGCGGCCGCGGTCCCCGAGGGAGGGCCGCGACCGCTGTTGGGAGGCACCATCCTCGAGGAGACGCTGTGGTCCTGCACGACGTGCGGCGCCTGCATGGATCAGTGTCCGGTCCTGATCGAGCACGTTCCCAAGATCCTCGACATGCGCCGGCACCTCGTCCTCGACGAGTCGCGCATGCCGAAACAGGCGGAGTCCGCGCTGCGCAACATCGAGAACGTCGCCAACCCGTACGGGCTGTCCCATCAGTCGCGAGCCGACTGGGCCAAGGATCTCGGCGTGTCCTTCATCGCCGACAAACCCGACGCCGAATACCTGTACTGGGTCGGATGCGCGGCCTCGTTCGATGAGCGCGCCCGGACGATCGCCGCGGCGCTCTCCAGGATCCTGCAGGCGGCCGGCGTCGATTTCGCGATCCTCGGCACCGAGGAGAAGTGCACCGGTGACCCGGCGCGCAGGATCGGCAACGAGTACCTCTTCCAGGAGCGCGCGAAGGAGAACGTCGAGGTGCTCAAGCGTTACCGGGTGCGCAAGATCATCGCGTCGTGCCCGCACTGCTTCAACACGTTCGCCAACGAGTACGGCGACTTCGGCGGTGAGTACGAGGTCATCCACCACACGCAGCTGATCGACCGCCTGCTCAAGGAGGGACGCATCACGCTCGATGCCGCCAAGGTGCAGGAGGAGACGATCACGTATCACGACTCCTGCTACCTCGGTCGCTGGAACGACATCTTCGCCCCTCCGCGGGAGATTCTCGAGCGCATCCCAGGGCTCAGGGTCGTGGAGATGGCTCGGAGCAAGAGCGAGGGGATGTGCTGCGGCGCCGGCGGCGGCAGGATGTGGATGGAGGAGGACCAGCCGCGGGTCAACCACCGCAGGGTCGACCAGGCGGTGGAGACGCACGCCAGCAAGGTCGCGACCGCGTGTCCCTTCTGCCTCGCGATGTTCGACGAGGGCATCTCCGCAAAGCAGATCGGCGACACGATCGCCGTCGACGATGTGGCGGTCTACGTCGCCCGCGCCCTCAAGGATCCCGCCGCCGGCTGACCTTCGCCGGGGACCCCCGCGGTCGAACACGGTTCAGATCGGGCGGGGCAGCCTCTGGTTGCGGAGCGTCTGAAAGCGCGCGCCGCAGTCGGGGCACTTGAAACCCGGCTGCTCATAGCCCGTCTGACGATCGCCGAACGTCAGGGGGATGACCCGATGGCCGTCACAGCGCTCGCAGGGAGGGTCGAGGGGCACCGGCAGGTCTTGGGCCATGCTCAGAGGATGGCACGTCCGCGCCCGAGGCGCGTCGATGACCCGTCAGGGCACACTTGAGTTTCCGGCGTCGCCGGGCGGACCCATCCAAGGAGGCAGAGAAATGGCAGACACGGATGCCGTCGACGCGTACAGCCCAGAGTGGGCGGACGCTTTCAAAGCCGAGATCAACAAGTCGTCGGTGTACAAGCAGGCGGCTGCGAGCTGGGAGGGATCGGTCGGTCTGGTCGTGCTCGCCGAGCCCGACAAGAACTTTCCCGAGGATCGCGGCGTCTTCCTCGATCTCTGGCACGGCGAGGCCCGTGACGTCCGGGTCGGGAGCCGCGAGGACGCTCAGCAGGCCAAGTTCGTGATCACCGGCGCCTACTCGCGCTGGAAGCAGGTGGCCCAGAAGGAGCTCGATGCCACCAAGGGCATCATGCTCGGGCGCCTGAAGCTGAAGGGGGACTTCCCGACCATCGTCCGCTACACCAAAGCCTCCCAGGAGCTCACCAACTGCACCACGCGCGTGCCGGTCAGGTGGCCGGACGAGGCCTGATCGGATGACCCCGACCGTGCCGGACGCCGAGGACGGGGGGCAGCTGCTCGTCGTCGGCGCCGGCACGATGGGTGCCCAGATCGCTCAGCAGGCGGCGCTCCACGGAATTCGGGTGGCCCTCGTGGACGTCGACGGCGAGCACCTTCAGGGAGCGATGGCGTCGAATCGTCAGTGGCTCGACCGGCGCGTCGAGAAGGGCAAGCTGGAGCGTGCGGAGGCCGACCTGGCCGCGAGCCGCGTGACCCCGACGACCGACCTCGCCGCGGCCGCGGCGGGGTCTGCCTGGGCCATCGAAGCGGTCGTCGAGCTGCCCTCGGTCAAGCGCGAGATCTTCGCCGAGCTGGACGCGCACCTCCCGGCCCGCGCGGGCATCGCCACCAACTCGAGCAACATCGTGGTCTCGCGGATCGCGGACGCGACGGCACGTCCCGAGCTGTGCTGCAACATGCACTTCTTCCACCCCGTGCTCGTGATGGACCTGTGCGAGGTGGTGCGGGGACCCGAGACCTCAGACGAGACCTGCGAGCGCGCCGTCGCCTGGTCACGGCGGATGGGGCGGACGCCGATCGTCGTCGAGAAGGAGATCGACGGGTTCATCGTGAACCGCATCCTCGGCGCCGCATCCCGCGAGGCTTTCGCGCTGCTCGAGGGCGGGGTGGCTTCCGCGGAGGACATCGACATCGCGGTGCGCAAGGGCCTCAACTGGCCGATGGGTCCGTTCCAGCTCGCGGACTTCTCCGGTCTCGACACGGTGCTGACCATCCGTCGGGACCGCATGGAACGCGACCACGCACCGGGAGACGTCGCCACGGTCGCGATCCTCGAGCGGATGGTGCGTGCCGGCCGTCTCGGCCGCAAGAGCGGTCGCGGCTTCTACGACTACGCCGTCGACCCGCCCGCGCCGCTGCCGCTTCCCGATTGAGCCAGCGCGGCGCGCCGAGCGCTGCCGGCTCGAGTTCGTGACGCCGGGATCACCAGCGCCGTGATCCCGATGCCAAGGAGCTCGAGGGGCACCAGCCTTCCGGGCGGCGCGGGCGCCGCATTCCCGGTGTCGACCAGCGTGACCACCGCGAGGATCGCCCAGGCGCCGATGATGCGGATGGTCGCCGGCCCTGGCCATGGCGCGGCCTCGGTGGCGGCGGCGCGGGCGGCGCACCAGGCGAAGACCGGGGCCAGGATGACCAGGTCGTGAGGCAGGAGGTGCGGTGACGCCACCAGGGAGAGCGACGCGGCCCCGGCGAGCGAGATCTCCAGTGATCCCGGCCGGCCGCGAGACCGCGCTCCGAGCAGCCCGCAGGCGGCGAGCGCGATGAGCGAGCCGGCGATCCCGACGGCCACCGCGAAAGCACCGGACCCGAGCCAGGACGCAACCAGTCCCGGGATGCCGAGCGTGCTCGATCCCGGGGTGTTGCCCACCGCGAACGTCAGCGCGGACACGAAGCCGGATACTCCTGACGGTCCCACGAGCCCCAGGGACACCGCGGCCACGACGGCGCAGCCGGCCGCGGCGCCGGCGAGCGCTCGCCAGTCGCGCCGCGCGATCAGCCAGATGCCGAGCCCGACCGCGAGGTGCGGCTTGGTGGCGGCGAACGCGAGCGCCATCCAGAACCCGGCGACCGCGGGACGGTTCCGCCGCCACGCGGCGTAGGCGGCGGCAAGACCGAGAGCGGTGACGCCGTCGATCTGACCGAGGAGCAGGAACGCGTACGTGCCGCCTGCGGCCATGGCCATGAGCGCCGTGGCGACACGTGGCGTTCGGCCGGTGCGGGAGGGCCATGGGCCGGCCCGGATCGCGATCCAGACGGCAAGCGCGAGCAGGATGGCTTCGATGAGCGACCAGACCCGGAAGGCGGTTCCCGGGTCCAGTGCCGTGAGCGGGAGCGCCAGGAGCGCGGTGGTCGGCGGCGTGATGAAGGGCAGGTCGATGACCGTGCCGGGCGGAAGCAGCGCCAGGTGCCGCGCATGCTCGAGCTGCTGGTCGTACAGGCGGGCGCCATCGCCGCTGCGGAGCACCAGGGCGGCGACGTATGAGGCGGAGAAGTCGGTGCCGCGCTCTCGAAGAGGGGTCACCTGGGCCCAGGAGATCGCGTAGTACGCGAGGAGCAGGGTGCTGACGGCGGCCGCGACAGCGAGCGCGCGACGGGTTCTCACGGCGTCTGGACGCTAGCATCGAGTTCCCGCGAGCGAACGCGGCGTTGCCGTATTGCTTCCTATACTCGGCCGACGATGGGGAGCGCATTCACCAGGATCGACCACGTGGGAATCGCTGTCGCCGACCTCGACGTCGCGGTTGCGGCGTACGAGCGGCTGACCGGCTCGGCCCCGGCGCACCGGCAGGTGCTCGCCTCTGACGGCATCGAGGCGGTCATGTTCGAGGTCGGCGAGTCGCGCATCGAGCTGCTCGGGAGCACCGGGCCGGATTCGAAGATCGCGGGGTTCCTGGCACGGCGGGGAAGCGGCCTCCACCACGTCGCCTATGGCGTCGAGGACGTTCAGGCCAGCCTCGACCACTTCGCCGAGCTGGGCCTCCGGCTGCTCGACACCTGCCCACGGCGCGGCGCAGCCGGCAGGCTGGTCGGGTTCCTGCATCCCTCGGCGGGAGGCGGAGTGCTCACCGAACTGTGCCAGCCCGACCAGGAGACTGCCGGGTCGCCCTCGTGAGCGACCACCCGGGCGCCGAGCCCGTCAACAACCCCGAGACCGAGTCGGGCATCCCGCTCGAACCCTTCTACGTCGCCGCACCCGACGGCCCACCGCCTCCCGGGGACTACCCGTACACGAGGGGCATCCGAGCGGAGGGCTACCGCACTCGGCTCTGGACGATGCGCCAGTACGCGGGGTTCGGGAGCGCCGAGCAGACCAACGAGCGTTTCCACTACCTGCTGCGGGCTGGACAGAGCGGGCTCTCAGTGGCGTTCGACCTCCCCACCCAGATGGGGTACGACAGCGATGACCCGGTTGCGCACGGCGAGGTCGGCAAGGTCGGAGTGGCGATCGACTCGCTCGAGGACATGGAGTTGCTCATGCGCGGGATCCCCCAGGATCGCGTGACCACGTCGATGACGATCAACGCGCCTGCCGCGGTGCTCCTGCTCCTCTATGAGCTCGCGGCCGAGCGCAAGGGGATCGCGGCAACGACGCTCGGGGGGACCATCCAGAACGACATCCTCAAGGAATACGCGGCGAGGGGGACCTACATCTACCCGCCGCGACCGTCCATGCGGCTCGTGACCGACACCTTCGCGTACTGCGCGGAGCGGCTGCCGCGCTGGAACACCATCAGCATCAGCGGCTACCACATCCGCGAGGCGGGCGCGACCGCACCCCAGGAGATCGCGTTCACGCTCAGCAACGGCATCGCCTACGTTCAGGCGGCGATCGAGGCGGGCCTCGATGTCGAGCATTTCGCTCCCCGGCTCAGCTTCTTTTTCAACGTCAGCAACGATTTCTTCGAGGAGGTCGCCAAGTTCCGCGCGGCGCGCGCGATCTGGGCGGCGGTGATGCGCGAGCGCTTCGGCGCACGGGGCGAGCGCAGCCTGCAGTTGCGATTCCACGCGCAGACGAGCGGTGCGACCCTGACGGCGCAGCAGCCGCTCAACAACGTCGTGCGGGTTTCGCTGCAGGCGCTGGCCGCGGTCTGCGGCGGTGCCCAGTCACTGCACACGAACAGCTACGACGAGGCGCTCGCGCTTCCGTCGGAGCAGGCCGTGGAGATCGCGGTGCGCACGCAGCAAATGATCGGACACGAGACCGGCGCGGCACACGTCACCGATCCGATGGGCGGATCGCACCTCGTCGAGGCGCTGACCAGCGATCTCATCGACGAATCGCGCGAGCTGATGCGACGCGTCGAGGACCACGGCGGGGCGGTGGCGGCGATCGAGGCCGGGTTCTACCAGGAGCAGATCCAGGACTCGGCATACCGCTACCAGCGCCTCGTCGAATCCGGCGAGCGCGTCATCGTCGGCGTCAACCGGTTCACCGAGACGTCGCAACCCGCGGTGCCGATCCTTCGCATCGACGCCGAGCTCGAGACGGCGCAGATCGAGCGGCTCGCGGCGGTGCGCAAGGCTCGCTCCGATGCCGCAGTCCGGCAGGCGCTGGACGCGCTGAGGGTTGGTGCGCGGGGGACTGCCAACCTGCTGCCGCTCATGCGGACGGCGCTCGAGGCGCACGCGACCGTCGGCGAAGTGTGCGGTGTGCTCCGCGACGTCTTCGGCGTCTACCGTCCCGTGGTCACGGTGTGAGGATCGAAGGCCATGTGGTCCCCTGGTAGCCTGACGGCGTGACCAGACAGGCACGCAAAGGCGTCCCCCCGGTCGGGGCGGGTGATGCGACCCCTCCCGCCGGCATCCCAGGGTCGGTGGGCGGCGACGGAGGGTCGCCGAGCGGATCGAGCGGCGGAACCGGCAAGAAGATCAACATGCTGCGCAAACGCCGGTACGACGCGGTCCACCGGGGCGGCGCCGCGGAGCGATCCCAGCACGCCAAGGGGAAGCTCACCGCCCGCGAGCGCATCGACCGGCTGCTCGACCCGGGTTCCTTCACGGAGCTCGACATGTTCGCCCTGCACCGCACGACGAACTTCGACATGGACCAGCGGAGGATACGCGGCGACGGGGTGATCACCGGCTGGGGAACCATCGGCGGCCGGCAGGTCTTCATCTTCAGTCATGACGCGTCGGTCTTCGGCGGGTCGCTCGGTGAGGTCTTCGCGGAGAAGGTCACCAAGATCATGGATCTCGCGTACCGGACCGGCTGTCCCTGCCTCGGCATCAACGACTCCGGCGGCGCGCGCATCCAAGAGGGGGTCGTCTCGCTTGCCGGATACGCTGAGATCTTCTATCGCAACGTCGAGGCGAGCGGCGTCATCCCGCAGCTGTCCCTCGTCGTCGGACCATGCACCGGCGGTGCGGTGTACTCGCCGGCGATGACCGACTTCATCTTCATGGTGCGCAAGGTCGGGTACATGTTCATCACCGGTCCCGACGTCATCAAGGTAACGACCGGCGAGGAGGTGACCTTCGAGGAGCTCGGCGGCTCGGACGTGCACAACCAGCGCAGCGGCGTCGCCCATTTCATCGCCGAGACCGAGGACGAGGCCTTCGGGCAGATGCGCGAGCTGCTCTCGTACCTGCCGCCGAACAACCGGGAGCGGCCGCCCTACCATCCGACTCTCGACGATCCGCACCGCGAGGATCCCGAGCTGCAGACCATCATCCCCGACAATCCCAACCAGCCCTACGACATGCGCAGCGTCGTCACGCGCATCGTCGACGACGGCCGGTTTCTCGAGGTGATGCACTACCACGCGGAGAACATCATCTGCGGCTTCGCCAGGCTCGACGGCCACCCCGTCGGCGTGGTCGGGAACCAGCCGCGCGTGCTCGCCGGTGCTCTCGACATCTCCGCCTCCATCAAGGCCGCGCGCTTCGTCCGCTTCTGCGACTCGTTCAACGTGCCGCTGGTGACGTTCGTGGATGTGCCCGGCTTCCTCCCCGGCACGGACCAGGAGTACGGCGGCATCATCCGCCACGGCGCCAAGCTTCTCTACGCGTACTGCGAGGCGACGGTCCCCAAGCTCACCGTGATCACGCGCAAGGCCTACGGTGGCGCCTACGACGTCATGTGCTCCAAGCACATCCGCGCGGACTACAACGTCGCGTGGCCCACCGCGGAGATCGCCGTGATGGGACCGCAGGGTGCGGTGAGCGTCATCTTCAAACGCGAGATCGCCAGTGCCGCCAACCCGAAGGAACGCTCAGAGCAGCTCATCGAGGACTACCGCGAGCAGTTCGCCAATCCGTACTACGCGGCGGAGCGAGGCTATGTCGACGACGTGATCGAGCCTCGCCAGACGCGTGCCGCGCTCATCGGTGCGCTGCGCATGGCGCGGGACAAGCAGGTGGACGCGCCGCAGCGAAAGCACGGCAACATCCCGCTCTGACGTTCAGCGCGGATTGATGCGCCGCCCGCCGGTTCGTGGAGCGGAGTCCTTGAGACCGGCTGACATCGGCACGTACGCTTTGGCGTAAGCCTGGTCGGTACGGCCCTGGGCGTGATGGATCGCGGGGACGGCCGCGCGCACCAGCAGCACCTGCAGCGCTGCCGCGACGGGGACGGCGAGCAGGGCGCCGATCAAACCCTGGATCGCCCCACCGACGAGCAACGCCAGCACGACCCCGAGCGCCGGGAGCGACACCACTCGGTTCATCACCATCGGCACCACGGTGTTGGCGTCGACGAGCTGGATGACCAGGAGCACCGCGAGCACGAGGATCGGGTACTCCGGGCTGATGGTGAACCCGAGCAGCACGGCGGGTATCACGCCGACGATCCCGCCCACCATCGGGATCGCCGCGGTGAGCCCGGCGAAGATGCCGAGGATGACCGGGTCGGGAAGACGGAGCAGCCAGCACACGACCCCGACGACGAGTCCGACCGCGAGGCTGTTGATGGCCACCGCGCGCAGGAAGCCGCCCATGCGAAATCCCATCTCGCGAAAGATGTCGACGACGAGCTCGTGGTGGGCCTCGGGGAACAGGTCGACGGTGAACGCCTTGAGCCGGTCGCTGCTCACGAGCCACAGGAATCCGACCACGAGCACGAGGACGAAGTCGACGATGACGCTGAAGATGGTTCCGCCGATCGCGAGCAGGATGCTCTGTGCGGTGCCGATGACGGAGCTCACCTGTTTGGCCACGTCGACGTTGAAGTGGAGCTGCCGCTCGACGCCGGTGAACCAGTTGAGAAAGTCCTTCTGATACGCGGGGAAGTTCCTGGCGAGCGACGACGCCTCGCTGACGATCGGCTGCACGAGGAGCAGCACCATGAGAGCGATGAAGACGAGGACGCCGATGTACACGGCGAGGATGCCGACCGGCCTCGGGATTCGCCGGCGCTGCAACTCCGCAACGAGCGGCCGGATTCCCTCGGCGAAGACGATGGCGACGAGCACCACGAGGACGATGCCGATGATGGTGGCGAGGAACGCGACCAGCGCGACGATGCCGAGCACGATGAGCGCCGCCGAGACCAGCGTGCGCACCGAGATGACGTTGACGCCGTCGCGACGCGAGGTCTTCTGCGGCTCGACCGCGACGCGGTCGGCAGCCCCCCCGGCGTGAGGTTCAGGCGGCTCCGGCGCCGGAGCCTGGTCTGGTGCGGTTCCGACGTCGCGACTTGCCAACCGGGTCAGCCTAGCAGCCTCCGGCTGCTGCGGAGAGAGGGGCTTTGCGTACTCTGTCGGCGTGAGCGACCTCGAGACTCGTCCCGTCGGCGGGGGCGTTCTCCAGGCCACGGTGGTGGGAGTCGGATGCAACAACTTCGGCCGGCGGGTCGACTCCGAGGGCACTGCGCGCGTGGTGCACGCGGCTCTCGATGAGGGGATCACCTTCTTTGACACCGCGGACATCTACGGCAACGGGCAGAGCGAGGAGATGCTCGGCGCCGCGCTGAAGGGACGCCGCCAGGAGGCGGTGATCGCGTCCAAATTCGGACACTCGTCGGGTGGTGCGGGTCGCGGGGGCTCGCGCGCGTGGGTGCGCACCGCTGTCGACAACAGCCTGCGGCGCCTCGACACTGACTGGATCGACCTGTTCCAGCTGCACACCCCGGATCCCGCGACCCCAGTCGAGGAGACCCTCGAAGCGCTCACCGAATTGGTCAGCGAAGGCAAGATCCGGTGCGCAGGATCGTCGAACCTCGCCGGCTGGCAGATTGCCGATGCGGACTGGATTGCGCGAACCCGAGGACTCACCAGGTTCGTCACGGCGCAGAACGCGTACAGCCTTCTGGATCGGTCCGTCGAGGAGGAGGTCATTCCTGCCTGCGAGCACTTCGACGTCGGGATGATCCCGTACAGCCCGCTCGCCAACGGCCTGCTCACCGGGAAGCATCGTCGCGGTCAGCCGCCCGCGGAGGGCACGCGTCTTGCCTCGGTCCCCGGAGCCAACGCGGGGCGATGGCTGACCAGCAGGAATTTCGACGTCGTCGAAGCGCTGGAAGCTTTCGCGCACGAGCGCGGTATCTCCCTGCTCGAGGTCGCGATCGGTGGCCTCGCCGCCCAACCGCAGGTCGTCTCGGTGATCGCGGGGGCGACCTCGCCGGAGCAGGTTCGCGCCAATGCTCGGGCCGGGCGGTGGCGCCCGAGCGCCGCCGACCTGGCGGAGCTCGATCGGATCGCCACGCGTCGATGAGCGCTCACGCTTTCTCTAGACTGGCGCGCGGATGAAGCTGCTCGAGTACCAGGCGAAACAGCGGTTCGCCGCGGCGGGCATCGCCGTTCCCCCGGGCAGGCTGGCGCGGACCCCGGACGAGGCGGCCGATGCCGCTCGCGAGCTGGGCCGGATCGCCGTCAAAGCCCAGGTGCCGATCGGTGGTCGTGGCAAGGCGGGCGGGATCGCCGTGGTGGACACCCCGGAGGAGGCGCATCGCGAAGCCGCGCGCATCCTCGCGATGGATATCCGCGGCTACCCGGTGCGCAGCGTCTGGTGCGAGACCGGTCTCAGCATCGAGGCCGAGCTCTACCTGGGCATCACCCTCGATCGTGATCGCCGCCGCCTGGTGATCATCTTCTCGGCTGCGGGAGGGATGGAGATCGAGCAGGTGGCGGTCGAGGCGCCTGAGCGGATCGCCAAGCTGTGGCCCGATCCCTTTGCCGGTCCGCATCCCTTCGAGATCCGCCGGCTGGCGTTTGCCGGGCTCGCGCACGCTCCCGGGCTTGGCGGCCGGGCGCCGAAGCTCGTGAGTGCACTCGTGGGGTTGACCACTCGTCTGTACGGGGTCGCGACGTCGCTTGATGCGTTGACCTGCGAGATCAACCCGCTGGTGCTCACGGCGGATGGGAACCTGGTTGCAGCGGACGGGAAGCTCGAGATCGACGAGAACGCCGACTCACGGCACAAGGATGTCGCCGAGGAGCTCGCTCGCGATGAGACGGGCGAGGACGGCCGTAGCGGGGACGACCCCTTCGAGGTCGAGGCGCGCAAGCGCGGGCTCACCTACGTGCATCTCGACGGCGACATCGGCTGTATCGGCAACGGCGCCGGCCTGACCATGAACACGCTCGACCTCGTCAAGCAGCACGGGGGCGAACCCGCGGACTTTCTCGACATAGGCGGCGGCGCGAGCGCGGAGCGTGTGCGCAACGCGCTCGAGATGGTGCT
The DNA here is from genome assembly GCA_036786805.1 of Candidatus Dormiibacterota bacterium. Lineage (GTDB taxonomy): Bacteria > Chloroflexota > Dormibacteria > Aeolococcales > Aeolococcaceae > Palsa-851. Next base: position 19,087 of record DAIQQM010000039.1, read on the forward strand.
CCTCGACCCCAAGGTGCGCGGTGTGTTCATCAATGTCTTCGGTGGCATCACCCGAGGTGACGAGGTCGCGCGCGGCATCATCGCCGCTCGCGACGAGTTGCACATCACCAAGCCCCTCGTGGTGCGGATGACGGGCACCATGGAGGAGGAGGGACGAAAGCTCCTCGCGGAAGCGGGCATCGTGCCTGGCAAGAACGCCACCGAAGCGGCATCGACGATCGTCGCGCTGACGCGGCAGGAGGGGAGGGCATGAACTGCGCGGGGCACGGGGTCGGAACGCGTTTGGCGTCCCGCCCCTCACTCTCGCCGGGGGGGGTAGCCCCGGCTGCGAGATGGCCCCGCTCCGTTCATGCCCTCCCCTCCAGGAACGTGCTGTGAGCGTTCTTGTCGATCGGTCCAGCCGTGTTCTCATCCAGGGGATCACCGGGCGCGAGGGGACCTTTCACACCGGGCAGATGCGTGCCTTCGGCACCAACATCGTTGCCGGCGTCTCTCCGGGCAAGGGTGGGAGCGATCAGGACGGGGTGCCGATCTTTGACACGGTTGCGGATGCTGTGGCCGCTTCTGGCGCGAATGTGTCGGGGATCTTCGTCCCGCCCGCATTCGCGGCTGACGCGATCATGGAGTCGGCGGCGGCGGGGATCGAGCTCACCGTGTGCATCACGGAGCTGATTCCGGTGCACGACATGATCCGCGCACGCGACTTCGTGATCCGCGCCGGGCATCAGCTCCTCGGCGCGAACTGCCCGGGGATCGTCACGCCCGATCAGTGCAAGGTCGGCATCATCCCCAACCACATCAACACACCCGGCCCGGTGGGCATCGTCGGCAGGAGCGGAACGCTCACCTACGAGGTGATCCAGGGACTCGGCGAGGCGGGGATGGGCCAGACGACCTCGGTCGGCATCGGCGGCGACCCGGTGATGGGCCTCAGCTTTCCCGACGTGCTACAGCGCTTCGCCGATGATGCCGAGACGCACGCCGTGGTGCTCATCGGCGAGATCGGCGGCTCTGACGAGGAGAACGCCGCCGCCTGGATTCGCGAGACCGGATTCGACAAGCCGGTGGTGGCATTCATCTCGGGGCGGACGGCGCCGCCGGGAAAGCGCATGGGCCACGCTGGCGCGATCATCAGCGGGAACACCGGCAGCGCGCAGAGCAAGCTCGATGCGCTCACCGCGGCCGGCGCCGAGATCGCCGACACCATCGAGGACGTCGTTCGCCTCACCGCGGCGCGGCTGGGCACGCACCCTCGCTGATCGGCGCCGTGGCATCACGCGTCAGCGTGCTCTGCGCGACCACCACGGAGTGAGGGAGCGTTCTAGCTGCGCACTCGGAGCACGATGACCGCTGCGATGTAAGCAAGGCCCCCGATCGCGCCCAGCCAGTCGTATGGCTCGCCACTGTGGCCCTGGGCGACGTCGACGAGAAAGGCGACGATCACGGCGATGATGAGCGCCAGACCGGCGATAGCTGTGGCCTGGAGGTCGAGCATCGCGAAGCGCTCGTCGCGCCCGTCACCGCGCAGCCCGCGCACGGTCTCGCTGCGGCCGCCCAGGAGGACTGCGGTCCCGAACAGCACCATGATTCCGAGGCTCCAGAACCCTGCCGCCGGCTGATGTCCCAACGCGAGCGCCGCGAGCATCACGAGCCCGAGAACGCCGCTGAACACCGGGATGGTCCACTTCGAGCGCATCACGTCACGCCTTTCGTCCGTTCTCGTCGACATGGAACAAGTCCTCCACATTTGTGCCGAAGAACCGGGCCAGCCCGATGGCGAGTGGCAGGGAGGGGGTGTAGCGCTCCGTCTCGATGGCGTTGATCGTCTGCCGCGAGACGCCGAGCGCCTCACCGAGCTCTCCCTGCGAGAGGCCCCGCGCTGACCTGAGGTCCCGGACACCGTTTCTCATGATGTAAAGCCTACTTGACACCCTGGGCGAATGTCAAGCGTCCTTTACAGGGCGGGCTGCCTCGAGCCCATCCCGCCGCGCTACCGTTAGGTTCGAGTGAACTTCGATCTC
>DAIQQM010000040.1:0-20981 GCA_036786805.1 Candidatus Dormiibacterota bacterium
GACCGACGCCTTGCATCGCGCGTTGAACTCGGCGATGCCGTACTCCTCGATCTGCCGCTTTCCGCTGATCTTCAGAGCGCGCTCGACCTCCAGCTCCACCGGGAGCCCGTGCGTGTCCCAGCCGGCCTTTCGAGCCACGGAGAACCCGGTCATCTGCTTGTACCGGGCGAAGACGTCCTTGTACGACCGGGCGAGAACGTGGTGCAGCCCCGGGAGCCCGTTGGCTGTGGGCGGTCCTTCGTAGAACACGTACGGCGGTGCGTCGCGGCGAATCGCCAGGCTGCGCTCGAAGACGTGGGTGCGTTGCCAGAGCTCGAGGATCTCGAGCTCCGCCTCGGGAAAGCCCGCGCGCGCGCTGACGGCTGAATACCTGGGCATCGGCTCAAGGATACCGGCAGATCGTCCGCTCCCGAACGGCCGAGCCCCGCTACGCCACCCGTTCGCCGAAGATCGCCCGGCCGATCCGGACCATGGTCGCGCCCTCTTCGATTGCGATCTCGAAGTCGTTGGTCATGCCCATGCTCAGCTCCGGGAGCGCCCAGCCGGTCACGTGCTCCATGTGATCACGGATGTGGCGGAGGCGGGTGAACGTCGCGCGCGCGTCCTCGGGATCGTCGGTGAACGGGGCGATCGTCATCAGTCCCATCAGATGGATCGACGGGACGTTGACGAGTTGTTGCACGACGCCCTCGACGTCGGACTCGGCCACGCCGTAACGGGTCGGAAGCCCGGTCAGCTCAACCTCGAGGAGGACTCCGATCGGATCACGACCGGGGGGCCGGTGTGCCGACAGCGCATCCGCCACGCGCCGGCTGTCAACCGAGTGGACGAAGTCGAAGATCACCGCCGCGCGTGCCGCCTTGTTGGTCTGCACGTGACCGATGAGGTGCCACGTGGCCGCGCTGCGCACCTGGCGCTGTTTGTCGGCTGCCTCCTGCACCCGGTTCTCGCCGATGTCCTCGACGCCGGCGGCGATCGCCTCGTCGACTCGGGCGGCCGGCATGCCCTTGCTCACCGCGATCAGTCGAACGTCTCGCGGGTCTCGGCCGGCGCGTGCGGCGGCAGCATCGATGCGGAGGCGCACCGCCTCGAGTCGCTCGGCTACCGGTACTTCCCCAACCACAGCGGACGCCTCACTTGCCCAGGTCGAGGGGCAACTCGCGGCCCTCCGTATCACGACGCTTGCGCTGCCGTCGGGCGGAGTCGGAGCGAGTGCCGGGAGGATGAGCGAGCACGTCCTCGATGGTTGCGCGCATCTCCTGCGCGTCTTTGAACGATCGATACACCGAAGCGAACCGAATGTACGCGATCTCGTCGAGGTCGCGCAATCGCGTCATCACCATGGCGCCGACCTCACGGCTCGGCACCTCCGAGATGTTCTGGCTTCGCAACGTGTTCTCGATGTCGGCGACCATCAGCTCGAGGTTCGCCGGGGAGAGCCGCGTCTTCTTCGCTGCCACCACGAGCCCGGAGAGCAGCTTCGGCCGGCTGAACTCCTCGCGCCTCCCGTCCTTCTTGACGACGTAGAGCGGCGGCATCTCGACGCGCTCGTAGGTGGTGAAACGCTTGCCGCAGCCAAGGCATTCTCGACGGCGCCGGATCGCCTCACCGGTTTCGGAGTCGCGCGAGTCGACGACTTTGATGTCCGTCTCGCCGCAGAACGGGCACTTCACGTGCTGCCCCCTAAAGGCTTGGGTCCGGCTCCTGCGGCACACGAGCGCCGCCGGAGCCGGACCCCCAGCCCGAACCCTACCGGCGGTCCCTCAGGAACGCAGGGATGTCCAGGTCGTCGACGCTGTACGGGCCGGTCGGCTTGCCCCCCACGGTGAAGGCCGGTTGCCGCTGATCCGACACCACGGGCCGCGCCGACGGCTCATAGCTGAGCGTGCCGATGACATCGATCTGACCGGTGAACCCGGTGGCGATGACGGTGATCTTCACCTCGCCCTTCATGTGCTCGTCGATGACCGTGCCGAAGATGATCTGCGCGTCCGCGTCCGCGGATTCGCTGACGAGCTGGGCCGCCTCGTTCACCTCGTACAGCGTGAGGTCCGGACCACCCGTCACGTTGAGCAGGATGCCCTTGGCTCCGGCGATGGTGGTCTCGAGCAGTGGGCTCGCGACCGCATCCTTGGCCGCGTCGGCCGCGCGCGTGTCGCCGCTCCCGAACCCGATGCCCATGAGCGCCTGCCCCTGTCCCTGCATGATCGTCTTCACGTCCGCGAAGTCCAGGTTGATCAGCCCTGGGAACACGATCAGGTCGCTGATGCCTTGGACGCCCTGACGCAGCACATCGTCGGCAACCTTGAACGCGTCACCGATCGGGGTCTTCTTGTCGACCACCTGCATCAGCCGCTCGTTCGGAATCGTGATCAGCGTGTCGACGCGACCCTGGAGGTTGGCGATGCCCTCCTCGGCGGACTTCTGCCGGCGCAGTCCCTCGAAGCGGAACGGCTTGGTGACCACGCCGATGGTCAGCGCTCCCGACTCGCGAGCGATCTCGGCGATGATCGGCGCCGCGCCGGTCCCGGTGCCACCGCCCATGCCCGCGGTGATGAACACCATGTCGCTGTCGGCGAGCGCCTTGGTGAGCTCGTCGCGCGACTCCTCGGCCGCGTCCTGCCCCTTCTGCGGATCGCCGCCGGCGCCGAGCCCGCGGGTCAGCTTGCCGCCGATGCGGATCTTGAGATGCGCCGACGACGAGCTGAGCGCCTGGTGGTCGGTGTTGATCGCGATGAACTCAACGCCCTTGAGATTGCTCCGGATCATGCGGTTCACGGCGTTGCTGCCGCCGCCGCCGACCCCCACGACGCGGATGCGGGCGTTGCCGTCAAGGGTCCGGTCGAGGTCTGCCATGAGTATCTCCTCGCGTTGGATGGGCGTTTCTCGGGATGGGGGTGCGTGCGGTGAGGATCGGCGGCGCGCCAGCGCGTCGCCGGGCTGGTCGAGTCCGTGGGTGCGCAGATGATCAAAAGAGCTCACGAAACCACCTCGAGAATTTGGCTCCGGCGGCGGGGCCGTCCGAGCTCTTTCCGTTGGAGCGCGATGCCTTATGGCCGAGGTTGCTCCGGGCTCCCCAGCGCAGCAGGCCGACCACGGTCGCGTGGCTCGGGCCGCGGATCTCGTCGTTCATGCCGTGCAAACCCTGCGGCGCGGCGATGCGCGCCGGAAGGTTGGTCTGCTGCTGCACCACCTCGGCGAACCCGCGGAGCAGTGCGCCACCACCGGTGATCACGATGCCACCGGGGAACATCCCAAGCGGGCCGGCGCGCTCGACCTCGGCTGCGATCAGCGATGCCATCTCTCTGGCACGCGGGCCGATGATCTCGGCGAGATAGCGTTGCGGCACACCGACCGGCTCGTCGTATCCCATCGGGGTGAGAGTCACCTCCGCGTCGGCGGGGAGCGTGAGCTGCAGGCAGTGACCGAAGTTGCGCTTCACCGTCTCGGCGGTCTCGAGGTCACAGCGCAATCCGACGGCGAGGTCGGCGGTGACGTGGTTGCCACCGACTGGAATCACGCTCGTGTGCACGATGCTGCCGCGCGCGAAGACGGCGATATCGCTGGTGCCGCCACCGACATCGACGACGACCACACCGCGCTCGATCTCGTCCTCGGTGACCACGGCCTCAGCCGATGCGAGCACCTGCAACACCATGTCGTCGACGTTGAGCCCGGCTTTGTGGACCACCTTGACCACGTTCTGGATCGCGGTGTTGGCGCCGGTGATGATGTGCGCGTCAACCTCGAGCCGGTTGCCCGCCATCCCGATGGCGTCGCGCACCCCCTCCTGCCCGTCGATGGTGAACTGCTGGGGCAGGACGTGCACGATCCGGCGCTCCGAAGGCACGCTCACGGCGCGCGCGGCGTCGATGGCGCGATGCACATCCTGGTCGCGAACCTCTCGATGACCCGCCTCGACGGCCACGACGCCACGGCTGTTCTGCGAGGTGATGTGGCCACCGGCGATCCCCACGACCGCGGAATCGATCGGGACGCCCGACATCTGCTCGGCCATGTCGACCGCCTCGGCGACCGCCTCGGCCGCCCGGTCGATCTCGACGACCGCTCCCTTGCGGACTCCCCGTGAGGCCACCAGACCGACACCCAGGACTCGGAGACCGGTGCTCTCAAGGTCTGCGACGGCGCAGCAGACTTTGGTGGTTCCGAGATCGAGTGCGAAGACGCGGCGGGGACGGGTCACTGATTGGTCTCCGAGTGTAGCCGTCGCGGGCGCGCCGTTCAAGGGTTTTCAGGCGCAAAACCGCAAGATGCTGGGTTCGCGGCTCCAGTATGCCACAACATGTTGGTTGTCCTCGAGAGGCCGGGGTGCTGGAGGGACCTATTCCGGGAATCCATTCCTCGGGGGCCGGATTGCTCGCCTTCGGCAAAACCCGGAGACACGGACAGGGCCTCGCCACTGCACCTTCTGGACGAGGCCCTGTACGCCGCGGTCCGGTGGGACCGCTGAAGCTGCGCAACCGTAACACCGCTCGTCCGTGGCGTCTACGCTTCCGGCTCGCCGGTCACACCTCGAGAACGATCTTCCCGCGCAGGTCGCCGCCCGTCATCTCCGCGAACGCGGCCGCCGCGTCACGCAGTGGGTGGGTCGAGCCGATGAGCGGGCGGAGCGCGCCCGTGGCGGTGAGATCGACGAGGCGTCGCAACTCACCACGCGTCCCCATCGTGGTCCCCGCGACCGTGATGTTCCGGAAGAAGATCCGGTTCAGCTGCGCCGGCGGGTTCGGACCACCGGTTGCTCCGGGCACCACGACCACGCCTCCCGGCCTCACCGCGCGCAGGCTCAGGTCCCAGGTGGGTTCTCCGACCGTGTCGACCACGGCGTCGACGCCGGTGCCGCCGGTGGCCTTGATGACGGCTCGCGCCGTCTCCCGCTCGACCGGGAATGCCGCCTCCGCGCCGAGGTCCACGGCCAAGGCCCGTTTCGCCTCGTCGCGCGATGTCGCGTAGACGGTGATGCCCGCGAGGCGCCCGAGCAGGATGCAGGCGGTCGCCACCCCGCCGCTCGCGCCCTGCACGAGGACGCTCATCCCCGGGCGGAGGGCGGCGCGGACGAAGAGCGCTCGATACGCGGTCAGGTATGCGGTGGGCAGGCAGGCGGCGTCGGCGAAGCTCACCTGCTCGGGCAGCGGGACGAGGTTGGCCACCGGGATCTCGACGTATTCAGCGAACCCACCGGCGAGCGGGGCCTCGCTGAGCATCCGGAACGAACGGCAGCCGAGCGGGTCGTCGACCAGGCAGGCGGCGCACTCGCCGCAGGTGATGATCGGGTACACCACCACCCTCGACCCCACCGCCGGGGCCCCGGGCCGCGGCTCGTCGCCGTAGGTGTCCACCTCGCCGGCGGCGTCGCAGCCGAGGATCTGCGGGGGGACGACGGGGGACGACGAGACGCCGCGCAGCGTCCAGATGTCGTGGTGGTTGAGCGACGCGGCGCGCACGCGCACACGGACCCAGCCGGGCCGCGCAGTGGGTTCGGGCAGCTCGCCGACCGCCAGGTTGGCCAGGGGGGCATCGCCACCGGATGCCGACGCGTACGCCGCAAGCATTTGAGGGACCGTAGCATGTGCTCACCATGCGTCTCGACAGCGTCCTCGAGGGACGCCGCCAACCGGTCTTCTCATTCGAGTTCTTCCCTCCGAAGACCGATGACGGCGTGCGCCAGCTCTTCGAGGCGATCTCGCACCTGCGCGAGCTCGAGCCGACCTTCGTCTCGGTCACCTACGGCGCCGGGGGCTCGGTTCGCGCGCGCACGGTCGACCTCGTGACGCGGATCCGCCGGGAGCTCGACATCGAACCGGTCGCCCACCTCACGTGCGTGGACGCGTCAGTCGACGACCTCGAGCACATCCTCGACGGGCTTCGCGACGCCGGGATCGACAACGTCCTCGCGCTCCGCGGCGACCCGCCCGAGGGCGCCGAGCGCTTCGAGCCCGCGGTTGGCGGGCTCTCCCACGGCAGCGAGCTGATGGAGCTCATCACCGCTCGATACCCCTTCTGCGTCGGCGGGGCCTGCTACCCGGAGAAGCATCCCGAGTCGGCCGATCCCGACGAGGACGTTCGTTCGGCGAAGCGCAAGGAGGATGCGGGCGCCAGCTACCTGATCACCAACCTCTTCTTCGACAACCACATGTACTTCGACTTCGTCTCGAGGGCGCGGGCCGCCGGCGTGACCGTTCCGATCATTCCCGGGATCATGCCGGTGACCAACGTCCACCAGATCCGGCGCTTCACCCTGAAGATCGGGGCCACGATTCCGGAGGCGCTGCTCGACGCGCTGCGCTCACGCGAGGACGACCCCGAGGCGGTGCTCCAGCTGGGCGTGGCGTGGGCGACGCTGCAATGCGCCGAGCTCCTCGCCGGCGGTGCGCCGGGTGTCCACTTCTACACGATGAATCGCTCGCCCGCGACCCGGGCGATCCTCTCCGCGCTGCGCGCCGCGCGGCCGTGGGATCGCGTCCGCTAGTCGAGCCGGAACATCACCCGGGTGGGGTGGGCGTGGCCGCCGGAGGGGTGATGAGCGTGATCCCGGGCGTGGGACCGGCGCTCGCCGACGGCGAGGCGCTCGGCGTGGGACGCGGAGTTGGCGGCGCGGTCGGGGGCGCCACCGCTGACGCCGCTTGGGGCGGCTGGACGGACGGCGCCACGGGCATCAGCGCCTCGGTCACCTCGGCGGGAAGTCCGGGGGCACCACCGGTCACCGGATATGCGGCCGCCTCCACGTCGACGTAGCCGAAGGCCGGCTTGACGAAATTGAGCTGGCCCTTGAGCGCCGCGAGGGTCTCGATCTGGGTTGGAAGCGCAGCCAGCGCGTCCTCGGTGTCGAGATGACCCAGGACCGCGCGCCAGCCCGCGCTCGTCCAGAGGCTCACGACGTCGTCAGCCCCCCAGAGGAACGCCGCCACCGAGCAGCCGAAGACTCCCGGAAAGCGCTGAGCGACCGAGCCGAGCATCTGCACGAGGGTGGGATTGACGGCCTGCGGTGACCCGGCGCGGTCGTCGATGAGGACGGGGATGCCGATGCGCGCCGCGGGCGTCGCATCGACCCCGGGAAGCGTGGCTCCGTCGGAGGCGACGAGCGTGTCGGCCCCGTCGCGGCGGATGCGCAGCATCGGCGCGCGCTCCACCACGGAGATCTCGACGGTGGCCGGCAACTCGGTGGTGACGACCGCGCTCGCGACCCAGGGAAGCGCCTGAACGCGGCTCTGGATCGCCGCGCCGTTGATCGTGAAGATGCTCTGCTCGGGCACCTCGGCCGCTGCGACGACGGCGCCGTTGGTGATGAGATGGGTGCCCACGACGGTCACCTGCCGCACCTGGAAACCGGGCAGGGTCAGGGCCAGGGCGAGGAGTCCGACCTGCACGGTGAGCGCCCCGGCGGCGATGAGCCGCCTGCGCCACGAGGTGTGCCGCCTCGCCACCGGGGGCTTCGGCGGCTGCGGCCGGCGCCGCGCGTGGCGGCGTTTGCGCGGTGAGGCGGCGAGCTTGGCGCCGGGGCTGATGACCAGCCGGCGAACCGATCGCGACGAATCGGCGATGAGGGCTGCCTGGGCGCGCACGAGCGCGACGTGGCGCGCGCGTTCGTCGAGCACCTCGGTGCTCACAGGGCGTGCTCGGTGTGGTGGATACGTTGCATGGACGCAGGCTGAGACGTGTGGTGAGACGTTGTGGCCGCACGGGGCCGTGCCGATTATCGCCCAGGCAGAGCCGGCGTGACCGCCCTAGCCGCGATGCGAGCGTGATGCGGGAAGGTACGTGTCGGGGAGATCGTTGGCGAACAGAACGACGTCACCGGGAACCGACAGGCTCTGGAGCAAGCGGGTCGCGTCGTCAAGTGTGTCGACGACGTGGATCCGGTCCTCGCTCATGCCACCGGCGCGAAGACCGTCGCACAATGCGGCACTCGTCTTCGCCGACATGACGATCACGTGGTCGCACACCTTCGCGGCGTGCTCGCCATACCGCCGGTTCTCCTCCTCCTCCACGCTCCCCAACTCCACAAGGCCGGGCGTGATGAGGAACGTGTGGTGACCCCTCATCGCCGCGAGCACCTCGAGACCGTTGTGGACGCCGACGGGATTGGCGTTGTACGAGTCGTCGATCACCGTGAGCGGGCCGGACGTGGTCATCAACTCGAGGCGGTGCTCGACCTGTTCGAGTGACGCGGCGGTGTTGACGGCGTCGTCGATCGGGTAGCCGAGCGTGACGACCGCGGCGAGTGCCGCGCTCACGTTGGCCACCTGGTGCCTGCCGAGGAGCGGGATGCGCACCGTGCGATCGAGGCCCTCAGCGTCCCAGCACCAGCGGAACGTCGCGCCCTGTTCGTCGATCGTGATCGACGAAGCGATGACATCCGCCGCAGCGCTCTCGCCGTCACCTGCGAGCGCAAAGGTGAGCACGCGCCGCCGATCGGCACGCGCCCGTTCGGCGAGCGCGGCGCCCGGCGCATCCCCCGTGAACAGGATCAGCGTCCCGTCGGCGGGCAGCGCAGCCGCCACCTCGAACATGGCGGCGGCGATGCCGTCGATCGTCCCGAAGCGCTCCATGTGCTGGGGACCGATCGCAGTGATGATCGCGAGACGCGGGTGCACGAGATCGCTCATCGCGGCAATCTCTCCCCGCGCGTATGCATCCATCTCGACGATGAACACCCTGTGCTCGGGCCTGAGATCCTCGTTGATGACGCGGGTCACACCCATGAGCGTGTTGAAGCTCTTGCGGGTCGGGAGCGTGTGCACATGGGGCTGGAGCAGCTGCGCGAGGATGTGCTTCGTGCTGGTCTTGCCGTAGCTGCCCACCACGGCGACCACCACCGGATCGACCGTCCTGATGCGCGCCGCGGCAAGTGCGAGGTAGTGACGCCGTATCCGCGACTCGGCCGGCTTGGTGACGACATTGGCAGCAACAAGCAGGATCTCGCTGAGCCCGGTGACCAGGCCGGCCGCGATCAGCACGAGGATCATGGAGATGACCGGGTGCAGGGCAACGATACCGAGCGCCAGGCCCGCGGCCAGCACCACGGCCAGGAATCCACCGGCGATGAGCAGGCGGCGCATGCGCGCCGTCATCACCAGGGGTCGCTTGGGCGCCGTCCATCGCCAGGTGAATTGCGCCGCCGCCGCGGACACGAGCCACGCGATCGCGATGCCGATCGGCCGGGCCGCGGGCAGTATCGCGGCGACGCTGAGCGCCACGGCGCCGACCAGCAGGCCGAGCCACACGGTGCGGTGGACGAGCCACTCGCGGGTGAGCCCCCAGCGGAGGAACCGGATCGACTCGTACTCCTCGATCTGGAACATGCGCGCGGCCACCAGCACGATCCGGAAGATGAGGATCAGCCACACGATCGCCGCAAGCGCGACGAGCGGCCCGACGAACGGGCTCACGCCGACCCCTCCCCCTGCCCGTCGGCGAGAAAGACCTCGACGATCCGGCAGAAGCGCCCCGACTGCTCGAGATACGCGTAGTGGCCCGCGCCCTCGAAGACCACCAGGCCGGCGTCGGGGATGAGACGCTCCATGAGCTGCCCGTCCGAAAGCGGCGTCTCGGTGTCCTGGTCACCCCAGATGAGCAGGACCGGCAGATGGAGATGGGGCAGCAGCGTTCGCAGGTCCTCGTTGACGAGCCGGACCAGCGTGCCCCGCATCACCCCGGATGCGGCGCGATAGTCGGCGGACCCGCGCCGGCCGGCAGACCGGGCGGCGGCCCTCCGCAGCGCCGTGGGCATGAGCGTGGAGCGTTCGAGGACGCGCAGGGCCTTGTAGGAACGGACCCTCGCGCGCCCGCGCAGAGTCCTCCGCGGCCGGATGCCCGCGCTGCCGGCGAGCACCATCCGCCGCACCCGTCCCGGATACATGGCCGCCATCACGATGCCGATGCGACCACCGTTCGAGTGGCCGATCAGATCGCATGCGCCGACCCCGAGCCTGTCGAGCAGGGCGATGCACCAGGCGGCGTAGTCGTGGACCGACCACGGCACGCCCGGCTCCGGCGTGGCGCCGAATCCGGGGAGGTCGGGAACGATCAGTCGACGGCCGTCCTGCAGCGCGTCAAGGATCGGAGCGAAGAGTTCGGATGACACGCCCCATCCGTGCAGGAGCAGGAGAGGCGGTCCGCTGCCACGCTCCTCGAGCGCCGCGCGGGGGTTTTCTCCCGCGGACCCGGCCACGGTCACCCGATCCCCGCTCCGGTCGCCGTTCAGCCCGGCCTGCCGGTGAGCAGCCACGTGTCGATCGACCACGTGGTCGCCTGCTGCTCGCGGTGACGCGCCAGGGCCATGTCGATGAGGCGCGTCAGGAGCGCATCGAAGCGCATCCCCGACGCCTCCCACAGATAGAACGACAGCGAGCCCGGGAGCGTGTTCAACTCGTTCACGACGAACGAGTCGCGGTCGGGTGCCACCAGGAAGTCGACACGGCTCACGCCGGACGCCCCGATGGCGCGGAAGGCCGCCATGGCGGTGTCCTGGATGCGCGCGGTGAGCGAGCCCGAGATCGGCGCGGGGATGATGCGCTGCGAGCCCTTCATCCCGGCTGCGGGCGTCTTGGCGCTGCCCTTGCCCTTGGCGCCGCGTAGGTATTTGTCCGCGTAGCTGAGCGTGCCGCTGCTCACGGGTTGCTCGCACACCGAGACACGCAGATCGTCACCGGAGCCGAGCACCGAGCAATTGATCTCGATGCTCCCGTCCTGTGCCGCCTCGGCGAGGATGGACGTGTCGTAGCCGAAAGCAACCTCGAGTGCCGCATGCAGCGGCCCCTGAGCGTCGACGCGCGCGACCCCGATGCTCGACCCGAGCCGGCGGGGCTTCACGTACATCGGGAACCCGGGTTGCCGCGCCAGCTCGGCGCAGACCGCATCCGGCTCGTCGAGCCAGCGCGCGCGCGACACCATCACATCGTCGAGCACGGGGATCCCCGCGCCGCGCAGGGTCGTCCGGGACAGCCGTTTGTCCATGCTCACGGCCGCCGACGCGACGTCACATCCGCAGTACGGCATCGCCGCCAGCTCGAACAGGCCCTGCAGCGTGCCGTCCTCGCCGTTCGACCCGTGCACCAGCGGCATGGCGACGTCGAACCGCGCCACGGCGCGGTTCGCGCCGCCGAGCAGACCGCGGCGCGCGTCGACCTCGACAAGCTCGCCTCCGCTGGTCGGATCGGGACGCATCGTGACCCTCGTCGATGCGGCGATCAACCGATCGATATCCTTGTAGCGCTCGAGCTGGAGCAGGTGATCCCCGGTGTACCAGGCTCCCGATTTCGCGATGTAGACGGGGACCGGGACGAACCGGTCGGCCGGCATCGCGGCCATGGCCTGCTGTGCGGTGATGACCGACACCTCGTGCTCGACGGACCGGCTGCCGAAGAAGACGCCGATGCGAAGCTGCTCAGTCACCGCCGTCACCGGGCAGCGGCCCGCCGAGCACGATGATCTCTCGCTGGAGATCGACGCCGAACTGCTCCTGCACGGCGTCGTGGGCAACGCTCGCGAGCGTCAGGACGTCCGCCGCGGTCGCATGGTCGACGTTGACGATGAAGTTCGCGTGCTTGGTCGAGATCTCCGCGCCGCCGCATCGCCGTCCCTTGAGCCCGGCGGCTTCGATGAGCCGGCCCGCCTTGCCCTCCGGTGGGTTCTTGAAGACGCTGCCCAGGCTGCGAATCCCGTATGGCTGCAACGCCTTGCGCTCCGCCTGGATCGTATCCGTGCGCTCGCGAACCGTGTGCGGGTCCTCTCCGTGGACGCGGAGCCGGGCACTCACGATCACGTTGTCGCGGAGGTCGTCCTTGAAACGCGAGTGGCGGTACCGAAAGCCGCACTCGGCGGCGGTGAGCGTCAGCGGCTCCCCTGCCGGATCGAGCGACGTGCAGTCGATCACGACGTCCGCCATCTCGGTTCCGAAGGCACCTGCGTTGCCGTACACGCTCGCACCCAGCGTACCCGGAACCCCGATGCCGAACTCGATGCCCGCAAGCCCGCGCGACGCGCAGTCCAGTGCCACGCGCGGCATCATGCAACCCGCGCCCAGTTCGATGGTGTGATCGTCCGCAACCCGCATCCGTCGATCGTCGTGGCGGATCACCAGGCCCTCGATGCCGGCGTCGCTGATCAGCGTGTTGCTCCCCGCCCCGAGCATGGTCACGGTGATCCCGGAGTCGTGAGACCGCCGCAGCAACTCCGCGAGGGTCGAGGCATCCCGGGTGGTGATGAACCAGCGCGCCGGGCCGCCGACACCGAACTGGCTGTGCCGCGCCAGTGGCTCGTTGCAGCGAATGCCGGGGAAGGTGTCGAGCCACTCACCCGCGGACACCCTGAGCCTCCAGGGCATCGCGAAGCCGCGGCGCGAGCTTGTCGAACCCGCCGAGGGAAAGCACCAGGAGGACGTCTCCGGGGCGCGTGATCCGTGCGACCAAATCGATGGCCTCGTCGCTCGACGCGACCACGTGCACGGCGTGCTCGGGTCCGGCGCGATCGGCCACGTCCTGGCTCGACACGATCCGGGGCATCCCTCGCTCACGAGCCTCTTCGATCGGACCGATGATCACCACGTCGGCGCCCGTAAAGCTCCGCCGGTAGTCCTCGAGCAGGCGGCTCACGCGCGAATACGTGTGCGGTGTGTGGATGGCGATGACGCGGCGTCCGGGGTAGCGTTGCCGAGCGGCGTCGATCGCCGCCGCGACCTCGGTTGGATGGTGGGCGTAGTCGTCGACGACCGCGACGTGGTCGATCTCACCGAGGATCTGAAACCGGCGGGCCGGTCCGCGGAAATCGGCGCAGGCCGGCACCGCCGCGGCGGGCGCGACGCCGGCAAATTCCGCGAGGATGAGCGCTGCGCACGCGTTCTGCGCGTTGTGGAGCCCGGGAAAGGTGAGCACGACGTCGAGGGGCGGCGCACCGTTGCGCTCCACGTGGAATCGCTGCATACCGTCCTCTTCGTGCGCCCCTTCGATCCGCCAGTCGCTCCCCGCCTTCGTGCCATAGGTCACCGCAACGCTTCGGGCGGAGTCGCGGAGCGCGAGGCACTCGGGGTCATCGGCGCACAGCGCGAGCACGCCCTCCGGGGACATGGTCGACGCCAGCTCGACAAAGGGTTCGCGGTAGGCGTCGAGACTCGCGTAGACGTCGGGGTGATCCAGCTCCAGGCGGGTCACGCAGGCGGCGTGCGGGCGCGTGTGCAGGAACTTCGGGCGCGGATCCCAGGGCGCCGACGTGTACTCGTCACCCTCGAACACGAACGGTCCAGTGCCCAGCCTTGCGGTGCCGCCGACGTCGAGCGACGTCGAGCCGAGGCGGAAGCCGGGGTCGCGTCCCGCCCTCTCGAGGATGTGGACCAGGAGCGCCGACGTGGTCGTCTTGCCGTGCGTGCCGCAGACCGCAAGCCGGAGCCGGTCACCCGCGAGCGAGACGTAGAACTCGATCTCGCTGACACACGGGATGCCGCGCCGGCGCACCGCCTCGAGCTCGAGGTTGGCGGGTCGCGTCTGGTTGCCGACGACGACGAGGTCGGGGACGCCCCAGCGATCGAGGTTGGCCGGATCGCTGGTGTTCGCCCACTCGATGCCCGCGGCGGTGACCGCGTCGCTCATCGGCGGGTAGGCATGGTCGTCCGAGCCGGTGACGCGGTCCCCCCGCTCGCGGGCGAGGTTCGCGGCCCCGAAGGTCGCGTAGCCACAGATCCCGAGAACGTGGACGTGCATGGTCAGGCGGCCTGGCTGCGCGCGGGTCCCGCCGCGTCCACGATGAGCCGCACCACCGAATCGGTCGCGTCGGGGAGGCCGAGCGCCGCGCTTGCCGCGGCCATGGCCCGCCACCGTGGCGGGTCGTCGATCAGCGCGGTGATCTCAGCGCCGAGGCGCTCGGGTGTGCACGCGGCGTCGTCGATGAGCAGCGCCGCGCCGGCTGCGACGTAGGGGGCTGCGTTGTGGCGCTGATGGCCTCCGGCATGCGGGTACGGGACGACGATCATCGGACGTCCCAGGGACGAGCACTCGGCGATCGACGAGCCCCCCGCCCGCATCACCACGAGGTCGCTCTGCGCGATCCGTTCTGCCATGTCGTCGAAGAACGCACTCACCGAGTAGCGCGCGGCGAGGTGCGGCGGCAGCGCCGCGGCGGCGCGCTGCACGCCTTCGAGGTCGAGGCTCCCGCATTGGTGGACGATGCGCAGCTCGGGGTCTCCGCCGAGGAGATCGACCATGCAGCCCGCGATCGCTCGGTTGAGCCGCCGCGCCCCCTGCGAGCCGCCGGTGACGAGGATCGACCGGAGCCGGTCGCCGATCGGCCTCGGGGTGATTGCTCGCAGCTCAGCCCGGATGGGGTTGCCGGTGTGCACCACGCGGGCGTGGGGCAGATGCGCGGCCGTCTCGGCGAAGGAGGCCGCAACCACCCGTGCACGCCTGGCGAGCATCCGGGTCGCCCGTCCGGGGACCGCGTTCTGTTCGAGCAGCACCACCGGGATTCGCTGCGCGAGCGCCGCCACGACCACGGGCACCGAGACATATCCGCCGACGCCGACCACGACGTCCGGGCGCATGCGACGGAGCAGCCGGCGCGCCGCGATCGTCGCCCGGGTCAACTGCGTGGTCGCGCGGGCGACGCCTCCGGCGCTCCCGACGTCGATGCCGCTGATGTCGAGGGTCTCCAGGCGGATCCCGGCCGCCACCACGAGGCGTTCCGCCACCCCGTCCCGGCGGCCGACCACCGCCACCTCGTCGTCAGGCCGATCGTTTCGGAGCGCGATCGCGACCGCCAGCGCCGGGGTCAAGTGACCCCCAGTTCCCCCCCCCGCGATCAACGTGCGCACGATTCGTCTTCCCCTGCCGTCGACCCTGGGCTGAGATGTTGAGCAGGATGCCCATGCCCACGAGGGTGGTCGCCAGCGAGGTGCCACCGTAGCTGATGAAGGGCAGCGGGATGCCGGTGGTCGGGATGACGCCGGTCACGGCCATCACGTTGATGAACGCCTGCATGCAGATCCACGAGGTGATGCCTCCCGCGAGCAGGGCGCCGAATCGGTCGGGCGCCCGGAGCGAGGCGCGAACGCCGCGCCATGCAAGGAAGAGGAACGCCGCGAGCACCGACACGGTTCCGATCAGGCCGAGCTCCTCGCCGATGATGGCGAAGATGAAGTCGGTGTGTGCCTCGGGGAGCCACTCGTACTTCTGCACGGAGTTGCCGAGACCGACCCCGAAGATCCCGCCCGAGCCGAAGGCATAGAGCGCCTGGCAGTTCTGGAAGCCCGAGCCGAGTGCGGCGGCGCAGGGGTTGAGGAAGTGGGCGAGCCGGTCGGCCCGGTAGGCGACCAGCCCGACCAGCGCGACGCTCGAGGCTCCGAAGCCCACCACGATGAGGAGGAGGTGCCGTTTGCGCGCTCCGGCGAGCGCCAGCAGGATGAGCGCCGTCGCCGCGATGACGATCGAGCTGCCGAAGTCCCGCTCGGCGAGGACGAGGCCGAGGAGCACGGCGAGGACGATGATGTAGTCGCGGACTCCGCGCAGGCTTCGCACCGAGCCCTCGCGGTCGGTGAGCCAGCGCGAGAAGAAGACGATCGCGACCCCGACCGCGATGGCTGACGGCTGCACCGAGAGGGGGCCCACCTGGAACCAGCGCTGCGCGCCGAAATGCTGCGATCCGACGTGCGGGATGAGCACCACGACCAGGAGCACGAGCATCAGCCCCATGGCCGGGCGTGCGAGTGCGGCCAGGCGGTGGTAGTCGAGCTTGGCGGCGACCACGAGGCCGACGCCGCCGAGCGCCGCGCCGATGAGCTGATGGGCGAAGAAGTAGTTGGGGTCGTTGAACCAGAGGAAGCCGAGCGCCTCGGAGGCGCTGTACACCATCACCAGCCCGAATCCGACCAGGCCGACGACGATGATCATCAGCCAGCCGTCGACCCCGGCGGCCGCAGCCGCGCGATCGGCCGACGCGAAGGCACCCGCCACGCGAGCGCCGCCTCGCCAGTGCAGCCTCCCGGCGAGACCCTCGGTGAGCTTGCCCGCGCGCGCCGCCATCAGCGGGTGCTCACAACGTGGGTCGCGAACTGCTCGACGGCCACGGCGAACGCGCGCCCGCGGTCCTCGAAGTCGTGAAACTGATCGAAGCTCTTGTATCCGGGTGCGAGCAGCACGACGTCGCCTGGACGTGCCAGCCCGGCCGCCGCACGCACTGCCTCCTCGAGCGTGGCGACGACGGTTCGAGCCGCGTAGTCCCGCCGCGCCAGAGCTGAGTCGAGCTCACCGGCGCTCGCCCCGTTGAGGACCGCGTGACGGGCACGGGTGGCGACCTCGTCCGCGAGGGGCTCGATCGAAGTGCCGGCTCCCTTGCCGCCGCCGATCCAGACGATGGTCCGGTCCGGGAAGGAGCGCAGCGCGGCGATCGCGGATTCGACGTTGGTCGCCTTGCTGTCGTTGACCCAGAGCACGCCGTCCTGGTCGCGCACGGTCTGCAGCCGGTGCGGCACCGCGTGAAAATCACGCACGGCGCCGCTGATCGGGGATGTGCCGACTCCCGCGGCGCGGGCGATCGCGACAGCTGCGAGCACGTTGCGCAGGTTGTGCACCCCGAAGAGCGGGATGTCGCTCACCGGCATCAGCGGCGTGACCGTGCCCGCTTCGACGACCGCCACCTGGTCGCCGCTTCGCGTCGCGCCGTCGCTGATCCCCGGGTCGAGACCGAACTGGTGAACGCGGCACCGCGCGACCGTTGCCATCTCGCGCGTGGTCGGGTCGTCGTAGCCGAGCACGGCGTCATCGGTCGCGAAGCGCACCAGGCGTCGCTTGGTCTCGGCGTACGTCTCGAAGTCCCCGTGGCGGTCGAGGTGATCGGGCGTGACGTTGAGGACGCAGGCGATCGCGCAGCGCGGCTCGAGGACCGACTCGATCTGGAAGGACGAGAGCTCGAGCACGACCCAGTCGGTGTCGCGCACGGCGTCGAGGCGGTCGAGCATCGGCCGGCCGATGTTGCCGCCGAGATGCACCTGGTTCCCGGCGCGCTCGAGGATGGCTGCGACCAGCGCCGTGGTCGTCGTCTTGCCGTTGGTGCCGGTGATCCCGCAGATGCGGGCGCGGCAGCGTTCGAAGACCAGGTCCATCTCGCTGCGCACCGGAACCCCGCGTGCGCGCGCGAACTCCAGCTCGGGCGAATCCCAGGGCACGCCCGGGCTCGGGCAGACCATGAGCGCATCCGCGGCGACGTCGACTGGGTAGCCGCCGAGACGCACGTCGACGGCGCTCGGCAGGACCGCGATGCGCTCGCGGATCGCCAGCGTGTCGGACCGATCGACGACCACCACATGGTGTCCCTCGCGCGCGAGCGTCACCGCGCAGGCGAGACCGCTTCGACCCGCGCCGATCACGACGACCGGCTTCCCGGTCACGATGCCGGACCCGCGACATGCGCGAACAGGACGGTGATCGCCGTGCCGATCGCGGCGGCGCCGGCGAACGCGGCCACCAGCCGCTGCTCGCGAAGGCCCAGCTCCTCGAAGTGGTGGTGGATCGGGCTCGCGCGCAGCACTCGCGTTCCGAACTTTCGTATCGCCGTGACGTTCACCACCACGCTTGCCGCCTCGACGACGAAGACGATGCCGAGCACGGGGAGCAACCAGATGAGGTGCAACTCCGCGGTGAGGGCGACGATGACGCACCCGAGCGCGAGCGACCCGGCGTCGCCCATGAACACGCGCGCCGGAAACCAGTTGAACAGCAGGAACGACGCAACGGCGCCGGCGAGCCCGGCTGCGATGATCGCAACCGAAAGATCGTCACGCGTCACCGCGATGATGGCGATGCCGATCAGAACGAGCGTGGTGCACGACGCCGCGAGCCCGTCGACCCCGTCGGTCAGGTTGACCGCGTTGCTGGTGGCGACCACCGCGATCGCGGCCACCACCGCGAGGCCCCAGCCGAGGTTCGGGGCTCCGAGCCCGGGGAAGAACTGGTGCGTGAACCCCGCGATCGTGAGACCGATCCCGACGAGCACGCCGGCCACACCCTGGAGGCCGAGCTTCTGATACACGGAGAGGCCGAGGCGCTTGGCGTCGCTGATGTTGACGACGTCGTCGAGGCCCCCCGCGATGGCGCCGGCGAGCAGCGCGAAGATCGAGACAAAGCCCTGGCGTGAGCGATCGACCGCCAGCCACGCGATGAGGACGATGAGGCAGAAGAGCGCGCCGCCAAGGGTCGGTGTGCCCTCCTTGGCACGATGGCTCGCCGGGCTGTACGAGGCCACGTGCTGGCGTGCGCCGAAGCGCACCAGGAGCCCGATGAAGACGGGATAGAGCACCACACCCGCCACGAAGGCGATGACGCCGACGGCGATCGTCTCCCTCACGGCTCGATCCTCCAGGCGTCGATCATGACCTCGGCCACCTGCTTCCAGATCGGCGCGGCGAGGATCGAGCCGAAGCGATCGCCGGCATTCACCTGTGGGCTGTTCAGGATCACCATCATGGTGAACTGCGGGTTGGTGGCGGGCATGAACCCCACGAACGAGGCCACGACGTTCGGGCCGTAGCCTCCCCCGTTGGGAAGGGCGACCTGGGCCGTCCCGGTCTTGCCCGCGATCTCCATGCTGTACCCGGGGATCCTGGCCCGCTTTCCCTCGCCGCCCGCGTCGTTCACCACGCCCACCATCATGTGCGCGAGGGTATTCGCAGCGGCGACCGACATGACGCGGCGGGTCGTCGGCACAAACGGGGTGGTCGTGCCCATGTTGGGGTTGATCACCGCATCGACGGCGTGCGGCTGCACCCAGACCCCGCCGTTGGCCACGGCGTTGACCGCCGCCAGCATCTCGACCGGCGTGGTGACGAGCCCCTGCCCGAAGGATGCCTCGGCATACCTGAGGTCGTTCCACGACGCCTCGGGCGCCAGCGGATTGTTGACCTCGCCGGCCAGGTCGACGCCGGTCGGGGCACCGATGCCGAACGCGAGCAGGTTGTTGTAGAAGGCGTTCTGGCCCTCCATCTTCTCGGCGTCGATGGCCCCGTTGTTCAGCGAGTCGTCGAGCACCCACTGCATGGTGACGTTGCCGTGCGAGCGGCGGTCCCAGTCGTGGATGAGGTAGCCGTCGATCCGCTGCTGCTTCTCGTCGATGACCGTGCTCGGGGTGAAGGCGTTGTTGTTGAGGCCTCCGGCGAAGGTGATGACCTTCATGATCGATCCCGGCTCGTAGGGCTGGGTCACCGCCAGGTCGCGGAAGTCCGCGATGTTCGCCGACGTGTACTCGTTGGCGTTGTAGGACGGGTATTGCGCCCAGGCGTCGATCGCCCCGGTCTTCGTGTCCATGATCATGAGCGTGCCCGACGTGGCCTTGGAGGCGATGACGCCGTCGGCGAGAGCGAGGTCGGCCGCGTACTGTATCTGCGAGTCGAGACCCAGCTCCAGGTTCTCGCCATTTTCGGCAGGAACCATCTGCTGCCTGCCGAGGACGATCGCGTTGCCGTTGACGTCGGTCAGGGTGGACTCGTGTCCATTGACGCCCGAGAGGATCGAGTTGTAGTAGCCCTCGAGACCGTACTGGCCCATACCGTCGGCGTTGACGAAGCCGAGCAGGTTCGCCGCAAACGAATCACCCGGAACCGGCGAGGGCTCGTAGACGCTCTCCTCCGACGGGATCGTGCCGATGCCGCTCAGCCCGAGTGCCTGCAGCTTGGAGTTGACGTCCTGGGAGACGCCCTTGGCGAGATAGTCGAACTGGTTCGGTTGATTGAGCGCCCCCAGGACCTGCGTGGGGCTGAGCTGCAGGATCGGGGCGAGCATGCCGGCGACCTGCTCGCGGTTCGCGGCCGGGACGAGCGCCGGGTCGGCGAAGACATCGAAGACCTGGACGTTGCTGACCAGGACGCGCCCGTCACGGTCGAGGATCACGCCGCGCGTGGCGTGCAGCGTGATCGACGTCGTGTGCGATGCCGCCGCGGCCGCGGCGAGCGACCTGCCCTGGATCACCTGGACCTGCACCAACCGCCCGAACACCGCTGTCGCCATCGCGAGGAAGGCGAGCACGAGCCAGAGGCCACGGCTGCGCAGATCCGGTCCGTCGGTGAAGGCGTGCGCGTGCGCGGACCGCGCCGATCCCGGCGAGCGACGCCGAGGGTTCATCGACCCGAGCCGCTCCCGCCGAACGCGCCGTCGAGCGCCCCGACCAGCTGCTGGAGGGTGCTGCCGGTGTCGCTTCCGGTGAGCTGCTCCGCGGGCGGGGACGTGATCACGTTGTGGGGAGCGGCAGCGACGAACGCCCATTTCCCGGCGGGACGCATGCCCATGTCCTGGGCGGCCGCGATGATCCGCTCTGACGACTCGAGGCGGGCGAGCTCAGCGCTGAGCTGAGAATCCGCGGCGACGAGTTGCTGCTGCTGCGATGCGAGGTGGGTTGCCTCATACGTCGCGGTGGTGACATGGGCAGTCTGGTTCACGTACGCGATCCCGATCCCGGCCGCGATCGCGATCACGGGCAGGAGCGGAAGCGGTGTGCGCGGTCCGCCACGGCGGATGCGCAACCCTCGGACCAGCGGTTCGAAAGGGACGTCGTCGACGCCGGCAGCCGTCGGTGCCGACGCGCGGTCGGCTGCGGGTGCAAAACGCAAGTTGGGCACTGCCCTGGTCTCCAGTGGTGAAACGTTGGGAGGGACGGTTGGAGGGGCACCGACGGTGCCGGCAGACGACGTGGTGGCGGGGGGAGCCGCGCGGGCACGGCTCCCCCCTGGGGCGCGAGGTGAGGCGTTGAGTGGTGTGGTCCTCGTCACCCTTCGGTGGCGAGCTTCTCCGCGACCCGCAGCCGCGCCGAGCGAGATCTCGGATTCGTGGCCAGCTCGGCCGGGTCCGGCCGGATCACCTTGCGGGTGAGGAGAAAGAGTGTGGCCCGGTGGACGCAGGTGCAGTGGGGCTGTTGGGGCGGACAGACACAATTCTGAGCTGCGACGTGGAGTGCGTTCTTGACAAGGGTGTCCTCGAGGGAGTGGAAGGAGA
>DAIQQM010000142.1:0-5417 GCA_036786805.1 Candidatus Dormiibacterota bacterium
CGGATGCACCGTGTCCGCCACCGCGATGCGAGTCCGGCTGGTGGCCTGGACCGCGATCACCATCGCCTCGGCCGCGGCAGTCGCGCCGTCGTAGAGCGAGGCGTTGGCGACGTCGAGGCCGGTGAGCGCGCAGATCATCGACTGGAACTCGAAGATGGTCTGCAGCGTCCCCTGTGACGCCTCGGCCTGGTACGGGGTGTACGCCGTGTAGAACTCGGGACGCGAGATCGTGCCGCGCACGATCGCCGGGCTGAACCGCCGGTAGACTCCGGCGCCGAGGAAGCTGTCGTAGGTGCTCAGCGATCGGTTCCTCCCTGCGAGCCGCTCCAGCTCGGCGACCAGGTCCTGCTCGGACAGCGGCGGCGGAAGGTCGATCGTGGGGTTGCGCAGGGCGGCCGGAATCGTCGTGAAGAGATCGGCCTCCGACGCCGCCCCGACCGCATCGAGCATCTCGCGACGTTCGGCATCGGAGTTGGGGAGATACGCCATCCTCAAAGTATGCCGGGAGGTGGGAGCCGCCGTTGAGCCGGGCCCGCCTCAAACGGATCCTCGCCGGGAGGTTTGCTCAGCCGAACCGTTGGTAGACTGCAAGTGATGTCCAAGCGCGCTTCCACGGTTTCCATCGAGGATCTCGTCGCGTCGATCGAGACCGCCCGTGACAAGGTGATGGCCGACGAGGTCAAGAGCCTCGTCAAGCTCGGTCTCCCCAAGACAGTCGCGTACAAGATGGTCGCCGACCGCTACCGCCAGCGGGCCGAGGGTGACGACGGAGAAGCAGACTCCGCGAGCCCCTGGCCGGACATGTCCTGAGCCCGGCGCTCAGAGAACGTTCAGGCGCCCGAGCCTGATCTCGCGCCGGCCCGGCGCCGTCCGCGGACGTACCAGGCGACCACGGCGATCACGACGAGAACGGCGATGCCGATCGCAACCTTGCCGATCGGGCCGGCCACCTTCGTGTAGTTGGCTCCCACCTCATAGCCGAGCACGCCCAGGAACGTGACCCAGACGGTCGATCCGAGCAACGAGAGCACCGCGAACCACGCCGGCTGCACCTTCGCCAGCCCGGCGGGGAACGAGATGTAGGTGCAGATCACGGGCAGCATCCTCCCGAAGAAGACCGTGGGCAGGCCGAATCGATCGAACCATCGGTCGGCCAGGTCGAGATGGGTAGGGGAGATGCCGATCCGCCGCCCCGGTCCGAGCAGGAGTGGACGCCCGAATCGCCTGGCCAGCGAGTAGGCGATGAGCGCACCGAGCAGGCTGCCCAGGATGCCCGCGACGATCACCGTCCCGATGTTGAAGTGGCCGGTCGCGGCGAGCACGCCGGCCA
Source organism: Candidatus Dormiibacterota bacterium (assembly GCA_036786805.1). Classification (GTDB taxonomy): domain Bacteria; phylum Chloroflexota; class Dormibacteria; order Aeolococcales; family Aeolococcaceae; genus Palsa-851. The sequence goes on from DAIQQM010000142.1 coordinate 1,331, forward strand.
CCGGCATGATCACCTCGCTCGGGAACGGCAGCCCGCAGCTGTTGATCAGCATGAGCGCGAACACGACGAAGACGCCCCCACTCGTGACCCATTGGCCGATCACGCCGCCCATCGCCCGGGATTGTGGCCTACGCTGCCGCGAACATGCGGCGCGCGCTCCGTCCCACCTCGATCCCGCCGTGGCCGGTACCGTTCGATGCGGGCGCGGAGCTCGACTGGGGACGGCCGGAGTACGCGCGACGCCTGCTCCGCGAGCACCTCGACCAATCCCACGACGGCGCGAGCCGGAGGCGGGCGGTTATCGCCGCACAGGTGCGACGCCTCGGCCGGCTGCTCCCCCGGCCCCCGGCGCGGATCCTCGACGCGGGATGCGGGCCCGGCCTGTACGCCGTGCCGCTGGCGACCCTCGGCCACAGGGTGACCGGCGTCGACGTGAGTGCCGCGGCGCTCCGATACGCTCGCGGCCTTGCGCGCGAGCGGCCGCTGCTCGGCTCGGCCCGCTTCGTCCGGGGCGACCTGCGCGACGTCGCCCTCCCGTCAGGTGGCTTCGATGCGGCACTGCTCGTGTACTTCGTCCTCGAGGCCTTCCCTCGACCTGACCAGCCCAAGGTGCTCGCCCGCATCGCCGGGTCGCTGGCGCCGCGCGGGATCCTCATTGCGGAGATGCGTCTGCGGCCGGAGCAGCCGCCCGGCCGCATCGACTGGTGGGACATCGTGCCGAGCTCGCTCCTCTCCGACCGGCGGCATCTGCTTCTCGGCGATTCCGTCTACGACGAACGCCGCCACACCTACGTGCTCCGCGAGGTGGCCGTGTTCGACGACGGCTCGGTGGCGGTGCAGCAGACGAGCGGCTGGCTCTGCCCTTTCCGGTCCATCCCTCGCCTCTTCGCTCGCGCCGGATTGAGCGACGTGACCATGTTCGACGGGTGGACGGGCGCCCCGGCGCATGGGCTCTCGGAAACGATCCTCGTGGTGGCTCGCCGGCCGGAGCGTTGAACCGGCACAGGACGGGTCGTGCGAGCGGCTACCATTCGTTGCCTCGGTCCGGGAGTCCTTTCTGGAGTTGATTCACCATGCCGACGCCCACACCTGATCGCATCCGCACAGTCGCCGTCGTCGGCCACAGCCACGACGGGAAGACGACACTGTGCGAGGCGCTGCTGCACACCGCCGGCGCAACCCAGCGCATGGGTTCGACGGAGCAGGCGACGTCGCTCTTCGACCACGAGCCCGAGGAGCAGCGTCACTCGATGAGCATCGGCCTTGCCGTCGCCCACTGCGACTGGAACGGCCACCGCGTGAATCTCGTCGACGCTCCCGGATTCCAGGACTTCGCCGGCGAGGTGATCGAGGGACTCTCGATTGCCGATGCGGCCGTGCTCGTCATCGGCGCCACCGGCACGGTGCCGGTCGGTGCGGAGATGGCCTGGGAGATGATCCAGGCCGCGGGTGTCCCGGCGCTCATCGTCGTGAACCGCATGGACAAGGAGAACGCCGCCTACGAGGCGACCGTCGACGCGCTTCGCGAGGCGTTCTCGCGCAAGCCGATCGCGGTTGCCGTTCCCATCGGTGCGGCCGATGGGTTCACCGGCTACGTCGACCTCGTCGACGACCGAGCGCACGCCTTCGACGATCATGGCCGCGCCACCGACACGACCGTCCCCGACGAGATGACGACGGAGATCGAGCGCGCTCACGCCGCGCTCGTCGATGCGGCCGCGGAGAGTGACGACGCCCTCCTCGAGAAGTACCTCGAGGGCACGGAGCTCACCGACGATGAGGTGCGCACCGCCCTGCACGCCGCGACGGCGCGAGGGTCACTGGTGCCGATCGTCTGTGCGGCAGCTGCGAGCGAGAAGGGCGCCGCGATGGTGCTCGACAGCATCGTCCGGTACCTCCCTGGCCCGAACGAACGCACGCGCACCGCACTCGATTCGAAAGGCAACGACGTCGCCGTGGGGTGCGACCCCGACGGCAAGCTGTGCGCGGTCGTGTTCAAGACGACGGTCGACACGTTCGGCAAGGTCTCGTTCTTCAAGGTGCTGCGCGGCACGATGCGCGGCGACAGTCATCCGATCAACCCGAGGCTCGGCCAGGAGGAGCGATTCGCGCAGCTCGGTCAACCCAATGGCAAGGCGATCGTCACGGCCACCGAGGTGGCCGCCGGCGATATCGGTGTGGTCACCAAGCTGACCCATACCCAGACCGGGGACACGCTGTGCGCGAAGGACGCACCGCTCCTGATGGCGTCGCTCCCATGGCCGGCGCCGAGCGCATCCGCCGCCATCGTCGCCCGGACCAAGGGCGACGAGGACAAGATCATGAGCGGCCTTGCACGTCTCTCCGAAGAGGACATGACGTTCACCAGCGACCGCGACCCGGTCACCAACGAGGTGCTCGTGCACGGGCTCGGTGACGTCCACCTCGATGTCGCCCTCGAGCGGATGAAACGGAAGTTCGGCGTCGACGCGGAGCTGCATCCGCCCAAGATTCCCTATCGCGAGACCATCACCGGCACCGCGCGCGTCGGCCACAAGTACAAGAAGCAATCGGGCGGGTCCGGCCTGTACGGCGACGCCACCATCGAGATCGAGCCGCTGCCGCGCGGGGCAGGCTTCGAGTGGGAGGACAAGATCTTCGGCGGCTCGATCCCGCAGCAGTTCCGTCCGTCGGTCGAAAAGGGCGTCCGCCAGACGATGGAGCAGGGAGCGGTCACCGGGAACCCGATCGTCGACATCAGGGTGCGCCTGGTCGACGGGTCGACCCACAGCGTCGACGGCAAGGACATCGCGTTCCAGATCGCCGGCGCGATGGCCATGCGAGAAGCGGTCCAGAAGGCGTCTCCGGTGATCCTGGAACCGATCGTGACCGTGACCGTCGTGGTTCCCGAGCGCTTCACCGGTGACATCATGGGATTGCTCAACTCCAAGCGAGGTCACGTCGGCGGCGTCAACCCGCTCGGCGACGGCAGGGCGGAGGTGACCGCGCACGTACCCCAGGCGGAGATGTACACGTTCCCGGTCGAGCTCCGCGCCATGACCCAGGGCCGCGGCAGGTACTCGATGGCCTTTTCCAGCTACGAGGAAGTGCCGGGCAATGTGGCGCAGAAGCTCATCGAAGCGCACAGCAACGAGCATCCGGCAGCATGAGACCGCGTCCGCGCCCGCCGCACGGCGGCGAGCGGTACTGAAAGTGCAATCGGCGAAGGAGTGAGCAATGGGCGAGACGGTTGAATTCCCGAGCAACGGTCACACGTGCACCGGGTACCTCGCGACGCCGCCGAGCGGCCGGGGGCCCGGGGTCGTCGTCATCCAGGAGTGGTGGGGCGTCAACGCGCACATCCGCGATCTCTGCGATCGCTTCGCCGCCGAGGGTTTCGTTGCCCTCGCACCCGATCTGTACCACGGCAAGGAGACCAAGGAGCCCGACGAAGCGGGCAAGTTGCTCATGGAGCTCGATCTCGCGGGTGCTGCGCGCGACATGCTGGGCGCCGGCAGGTGGCTCGCGCAGAGCGAGCGCACCGCCGGAGACAGGGTCGGCATCGTCGGCTTCTGCATGGGCGGCGCGCTCGCCATCTACGCCGCCACGCTGAGCGACGTCTTCGCGGCCGTCGTCCCTTTCTATCCCTACATGGGTGCGACCGCCGCCGCGAAGCCGGATGTCACCGACATCAAGGGCGCCGTGCTCGGTCATTTCGCGGAGAAGGACGGAGCGTACACACCCGAGCAGGTCGACGCGCTCGAGGCCGAGCTTCGCGGCGCCCACATCGACGTCGAGTTCTTCTGGTACCCGGGCGCCGACCACGCGTTCTTCAACGACACCCGGCCCGAGGTCTATGACGCTGACGCGGCACGGTTGTCGTGGGATCGGACGCGCGCCTTCTTCCGGACCCACCTGGCCACGACCGTCGCCCCCGTCTGACCACTGACCCCGCGCGCGACCAGGCAATCCCGCGCCGCGAACGGGCCGCCCGGCAGGCGCTCGCGGCACCTTCCGGGGCGGCCGTGGTGACCGCCCGGGGCGGGGCCGGGCCTGAATTCGGCTCCAATTCGGCTCCGATGTGGCTAGAATGCCCGCAACCTGCCTC
>DAIQQM010000143.1:0-5403 GCA_036786805.1 Candidatus Dormiibacterota bacterium
ACTCCCGGAACAGCTCCTGCGGGTGGGTCTCCTGGAAATAGCTGTCGCCGATCTCCACGCGCGGGATGTGCGCCGCGATCGCCAGCACTGGGACCCGGCTGCGGTTGGCGTCGAACAGGCCGTTGATCAAATGCAGGTTCCCGGGGCCGCAGCTCGCGGCGCACACGGCGAGCTGCCCGGTCATCGCCGCCTCGCCGGCGGCGGCGAACGCTGCCCCCTCCTCGTGACGCACGTGCTCCCACACGACCTCACCGTCGCGGCGCAGCGCGTCGGTGAACCCGTTGATCGAATCCCCCGGCAGCCCGTAGACCCGGCGCACGCCGGACGCCTTCAGGGTCGCCACGATGACGTCGGCAACAGTGGTCGGCACAACGGCTCCTTTCGCCAGGTGAGCGACTTCGCGCACTGTCTCATGTGTTGTCCGGGTGGCGGTCATGACGCCGCTCCGGTCGTGCCCGCAAGCAGGCGCAGTGCGGTCGCGGTTCCCAGCCCGTACACCAGGTGGGCGCTCAGATCCTTGGTCAACGTGACCCGGTCGTATTTCCAAATCGGCTCGTAGAGCTTGGCGGCCGGCAACACGACATAGCCCGCCGCCCACACGCCGGCGCCGAACGGCAGCCCGTACCGGATGCGGGGCGTCCGCAACGAGCCGGCGACGATCCCGTACTGCACACCGCCCAAGATCCCGTAGGCCCAGTGAGTGATGTTGTTGACCAGCCGGGCGCGCTGGGGCGGCAGCTCGCGCTCGAACAGGCCCTTCACGAGCCGCTTGCCGACCTGCGCCGGCGCGGGCGCCTTCTCCCAGCTCTCGACATCCGACGAGAACTCCCACGGCTCGAACCCTTCCTCGCCGTGATCGCGGCGATACCTGGCGTAGAGCAGAGCGTCCATGGCGGCGGTGCCGGCCACGCCGGCGACGAGCCCCCGGACCACCGCCCCCAGCGGGCTCATCCCGCAAGTTCGCGCGGCGGATGACGGATGGGCCATCGGGCCGCGGCGTCGATGCCAGTGGGTGGGGTTGCTCGACGAGGTGCTCATGGGTCGCTCCCGAAAGTTGAAGGTGTGCTGCACCGCTGATGGCATGGCGGCGAGTTTGCTCGGGGCGGCCCGTGCTCGCATCCGCCAGGGGACAGTGCGAGTGGTCAGTCCCGGGGCGCCGGGCGCCGCCCGTCGCACCAGTCTCTGGCCGCTCGGTAGGCAACCATCAGGTCCGGTCCCTCGACGGCGATGTCAGCCAGGTCCGCGAGGTGGCCGTCGCCGTTGACCGAAACGCGCAGTCCAACCTCTCCGAACAGGAACACGTCGGACATGGAGTCTCCGTAAGCGACGGCATTCCGGATCTCCAGGCCATGCTCGGCACAGAACCGCGCCGCCAGGCGCGGCTTGTCCTCGGGATTGAGGATCGCCGACTCGTCGAGAGCGACCTCGGGCGAGCGAGGGAAACGGGAGGCGAAGACGCGGTCGAACCCGAACTCGAGAAATAGCTCGGCGAAGTAGTCGGGTGACATTGTGATCAGGCAGGCCCGCTCGTCCCGGTCATGGATATCGGCCACGACCTCGCGAATGTTGGCGAGCAGCGGAGCGGTCGCGAAGGCGCGGCGCGCGATCTCGGTCGACACCACCCCCCACATCTCGTGCAGCGCGCGTGCGAACTCGACTGCCGTCGCGGCGCCTGGGGCGAACCGCTCCTCCAACTCGGCGAGAGAGTCGTCCTGCCCGAGCGCTGCCGCCACCAGGACCGGCGCCGACGTCTGGCGCAGCAGCGTGCCGTCCATGTCGAAGACGTGCGCTCTCACCGCGCGCGCAGCCGTTCGAGGAGCGCGGCGGTCGCGGGAAACAGTTCCTCGGTGACGCGGTTTGGGTCGATCCAGCGAAACGAGCCGAACTTCCCGGGCTCGAGCTCCCTCGGGCCGGCCTCGGCGGCGCGAACCTCGAGGAAGCCCTCCACCCCGGCGACGACCCACGAGACCTCGCCGGCGGGCACGAGAACGCACGCGAACGTACGGACGGCGCTCGGGTCGAGAACCAACCCGGTCTCCTCGGTGAGCTCCCTGACCGCGCATTCCTCCGCGGTCTCGCCTGCCTCGGGCTTTCCGCCCGGGACGGCCAACGGCGCCCCGGCCTCTGCGCACCGTCTCCCGACGAGCACGAGCCCTCGGCGCTGCGCACGACCGTGCCCACCCCGAACAAGGTCACGGTCGGCGAGTCGGTCACGCGGCCATCGTAGTGGGGCGAACTGTCGCCACTGCTTCCGCCGGCGTGGGCGCTGCTTTCAGGACCGTCTCGGGTCTCAACGCTGTACGCGCTCGCGTACGGCTCCCGGGAGGACACGTGGCTCGCAGTAACCGTCGGCGCACGACTCGTCGCCGGTGCCGAGCGCAATCCAGCCTCGCCTGACCAGCAGGCCGTAGATCTTGCAGCCCACGCACAGCCCGAGCGCCGACTCCAGCCACATCAGCGTCAGGCAGACGAGGCAGATCGTCCGCGGCAGGTAGCCGCGGACGCCGCTGTTCGTGATCACGGTCATCGCCAAGGCCATCGCCAGCCCGAGCGTCCACGCGAACCGCTTGGGCGTTGCCGATACCCAACGCGGCTGGGGACGGAGTGTCATCGCACGGGCGAGCGCGCCGAACGGGCTGTACCGCAGCCCGACGGTGACCCGGATCAGAAACTCGACGGAGAACAGGCTGGCCACGACCTGGAGGGGCACGTACTGCTTGTCGAAATAGGCGTAGCTGAACGCCACCGCGCCGGTCACCATCGTCAATCCCGCAGCCGCGCGCACCGCGTTCTCGTTGACGACACCGGTGAGCGTGCTCACAGTCATGGTCTCGTGCCTCCTCGTTCTGGTCCGTTCGCATGCAACTGCCTGAGCGCCTCGCCGGGCAACGGGAACCAGCGAATGCGCTCGAATTCAGGGCTTACGAGTCGATCGGCGAGCGGTCCGGTCGGTGGGTGGAGCCCGAGGTCGGCGATGATCTGTCGCGCGGCCTCGAGTTGATCGGCCAATACGCTTTCGGGTGCGGTAGCCGGTGCCGCCGGCGTCACCGTGAGCACGTCGCGCAGGCCGCGTGGTGGATCTGAGATTCGGCTGCGATGTCGCCAGAGGCCGGTCGCAGGGTCGAAGCGATAAAGCGGCAGCAGCTTCCATCCTTCGTCGGCGATGAGGTGAATCGCGTCGAGGACGTAGGCGAACGCCGGCTCGCTGATGAAGTAGTTGAAGCCGACCCGGGTGAACGAGAGCAACGCGCCCATCTGGCCCTTGACCGCTTGTGCACTCATCCGATCCGACCAGCGGTCGTCGATTCCGTAGAGCCGATGGATATACGGGCCGGCGCAGAAGCAGCCGCTGCGTGCCTGAATGCCGAACAGGTCGTTGAGCAGCGCGGCGACGAAGTTCGCGTGCAGAAGCCGGCCGCGATGGCGCACGCCAAAAGAGACGGTCGCAAGGCGTTCAAGCTCGGTGCTGCCCAGGATCTCGATCCGCGGATTGGCGCCCCATGAGGCGAGCGCGCGGCGGGCGAGGTCGTGCTCGCGGCGGCGGATCTCGTCCGTGCCGACCTGCTCCTTGAGCGCGAATACCAGCCCCGCGCGGATCGACTCGACGATCCCCGGCGTTCCGCCCTCTTCGCGAATCGCTGGGTCGGGGTGGTAAGCATGCTCGGATGGGCTGACGAACAGAATCGTTCCGCCGCCGGGCACGGACGGCTTCCGGTTTCGAAGCAGCGAACGCTTGGCGACGAGGACACCCGGCGTTCCCGGACCGCCGATGAACTTGTGAGGCGAGACGAACACCGCGTCCTTGTACGCGAGGTGCCCATCCAACATGGGCGGGGCCGCGTTCATGTCGATTGGGAGATACGGCCCCGCCGCGGCGTAGTCGAAGCAGGCCAGCGCGTCGTGCCGATGTAGCGCGATCGCGATTCGGTCGACGTCGGTGACGATGCCGGTGACGTTCGACGCCGCCGAGAAGCTGCCGATCTTCAGCGGGCGGTCCGCATGGCGTCGCAGCTCGTACTCGAGGTGGTCGAGGTCGATGGCGCCGGCGCGGTCCTCGCGTATCGTCACGAGCTCCGCGGTCGACTCTCGCCACGGCAGCTCATTGGAGTGGTGCTCGTAGGGCCCGATGAGCACCACCGGCCGGTCCCGTGGATCCCACGGCAGCAGGCGGATCAGCTTGTCGATCGCGCCGGTCGTTCCGGTGCCGCAGAAGATCACGACGTCGTCCTCGGCGCCGTTGACCGCCTGGTGGATGACCCGACGGGCCTCCTCGCGGAGCGCGGTGGTGTGTCGTCCCGTCGCCGATGCCTCCGTGTGCGTGTTGCCGTACATCGGCAGCACCTGGTCGCGGATGAAGTCCTCGATGAACGAGAGCGAGCGCCCCGAGGCGGTAGCGTCCGCGTAGACCATGCGGCGCGGGCCGAACGGGGTGTCGAGCACGGCGTCGTCGCCGATCACCGAGCTCCGGATCCGGTCGATCAGGCGCTGTTCACGGGAGCGCCGCGCGCGAAGCCGGCGTGAGCCGGTGATCTCAGAGCGCGCACGTGTGGTGGCGAGATTTGTCCTCACGACGGTCACATCCCTTCGAGGTCGTCCGCTAGTGAACCGCGGCCAGCGCGCGCTCGCCCGATTCCCGCGGAGTCCGACCCGGTTCGGCGAGCGGCACGAACCGTCTGAGCTTGGCCGGCCCCGGGTCGCGCTCGAGTCGCCGGGCGAGGGTCAGCTCGACGGCGGGGCGCGCGAGCCCGAGGTCGGCCAGCGCCTGCGCGATCTCACCGCGCAGCCGCTCGAGATCCACGGGCGCAGCGCACCGCACGGCGATCCGCGCACCTTGTCGGGTCTGGCGCACTTGATACTCGACGACTCCCGCATGGCGACCGAGCGCCGAGCGGAACACTTGCGGGTGAACTCGCCGGCCGTCGTACACGAACACGTCGTCGAGCCTCCCCTGGATGTCCGCCACCCATCGGTGAGCTGACCCGCACGGGCAGGGGTCGCTCAGGATCCGCACCTCGTCGGTGATCTCGTATCGGATCAGCGGTAGCGCCCGGTTGAACAGGTTCGTCACGTAGATCTTCGCCGAGCGTTCGCCGGGTGCGACGGGCCGGCCGTGTTCGTCGACCGGCTCGACGATCAGCAGATCTTCGTTCAGGTGCGAGCGCGAGTGAGCGCAGGGAACGGCAATGCCGCCGCTTTCCGAGGCTGCCCAGATGTTCCCGACCGTCGCGCCCCATGCTTGCTCGGACGCCGCGCGGATCTCGGGTAGCAGCGGCTCCGCGCAGGTGAGGACCTGCCTCGGAGCGATCTGGAGGCGGCCGGCTCGCGCCTCGAAGCTGAGGACGTGCAGAGCCGAGGGATACGCCACCAGGCAATCCGGCTGGGTCTCGTTCAGCCCGGCCACGA
>DAIQQM010000144.1:0-5391 GCA_036786805.1 Candidatus Dormiibacterota bacterium
GCGCTCACTGAAGCTGCGTTTCCACACGCAGACCGCGGGATGCTCTCTGACCGCGCAGCAGATCGAGAACAACGTCGCGAGGACCGCCTTCGAGGCCCTGGCCGCCGTGCTCGGGGGGACGAACTCGCTGCACACCAACTCGATGGACGAGGTGCTCGCGCTGCCGACCGAGAAAGCGGCGCAGATCGCGCTCCGGACCCAGCAGATCCTCGCCTACGAGACCGGCGTCGCCTCGGTCGTCGATCCCCTCGCAGGTTCGTGGTTCGTCGAGGATCTCACCAACCGCATGGAGCGGGCCGCGGAGGATTACTTCGCCGCGATCGCCGAGCGCGGCGGCATGCTCGCCGCGGTCGCCGAGGGGTTCCCGCAGCGCGAGATCGCCGACGCCGCCTTCCGATATCAGAGCCAGCTCGAGACCGGAGAAAGGGTCATTGTTGGCGTCAACGTGTTCGAGCGAAGCGTCGACGTCACCCAGCCCCCCACGCTCGTCATCGATCCCAATGTCGAGGTGGAGCAGGCGGCGCGCCTGAAGGAGCTGCGCAAGCGTCGCGACAACACCAGTGTCGCCACCCGTCTCGACGCGCTGCAGGAGGTCGCGCGCGGCACCGACAACCTGATGCCGGCGATCATCGACTGCGTGCGTGCTCGCGCCACCGAGGGTGAGATCGTCGAGTCGCTGCGGTCCGTCTTCGGCACCTACCACGAGACGCCTGTTTTTTGACCGTTCCTTAACCCCTCCATAAGGGGGAGGTGGCTAGGCTCAGCCGGTAACGTGGGAGCCAAGCACATCCTGGTAGTCGAGGACGAGGAGGTCATCCGTGAGACCCTCCGATTCAACCTCGTGCGCGAGGGCTACCAGGTGAGCCAGGCGTCGAACGGCATCGAGGCGCTCGACAAGGCCCGGGAGTTGCGTCCCGATCTGATCGTGCTCGATCTCATGCTCCCCGAGCTCGGCGGTCTCGAGGTGTGCCGCATCCTCCGCCAGGAGACCACGACGCCGGTGCTGGTGCTGAGCGCGCGCGACAGCGAGCTGGACAAGATCGTCGGTCTCCGCGTGGGCGCCGACGACTACATGACCAAACCGTTCTCGCTCGCGGAGCTCACCGCCCGCGTGATGGCACTGCTGCGGCGTGCCCAGCCCACGGTGGAGGAGCGGGGGGTCGTCGAGGTCGAGGAGTTCGGCGAGTTCCGATTCGACCGCGGTGCGAGGTCCGTGCATGTCGGCCAGGAGACGCTGCGCCTCTCACCCAAGGAGTTCGACCTCCTCTCGTTCCTGCTTGCCAACCCCGGCCGGGTTCACTCGCGGGAGCAGCTCATCCGGCGCGTCTGGGGGCCCAAGTTCTTTGGCGAGCGCAAGACGGTCGACGTTCACGTGCGCTGGCTCCGCGAGAAGTTCGAGCCGTTCGAGGCGCTTCCCTTCCGGATCACGACCGTCTACGGAGTCGGGTACCGCCTCGACCGCATCAACGAGCAACGCGAACCGGCTGCGCCGGATGTCGCGGTGGTCGGCCGCTGAGTTCGCCGGAGTTGGCCCTGCCTATACTTGCCGCTCCCGCCCGAGCAAGGACCAGGGAGATGGTCGCACTGGAATCTCCGCTCGCCGTCATTGACATCGGGTCGAACTCGGCCCGCATCGCAGTCCTGCGGCTCGACGAGGCCGGCCAGCTCGACATCATCGCCGATGCGCGAACGTCGCTCCAGCTCGCGCGCCACATCGACGCACGCGGCCGTCTGGAGGCGAGCGCGGTCACCGAGGCGATCGCCGCGGTCCGCGATTTCCGCGCGGTCGCGGCGGCCGCAGGCGCGGTGCGAACCCTGGCGGTCGCGACCGCCGCGATCCGCACCGCCACCAACCGGGACAGCGTCCTTGCCAAGCTCGAGGCCGACACCGGGCTCGCGATCAAGGTGATCGACGGTGAGGAGGAGGCGCGTTACGCGTTCCTCGGAGCGGTGCACGGTCTGCCGATCGACACCGGCTACCTGATGGATGTCGGCGGCGGCAGCTTCGAGCTCGCCTACTTCGAACGGCGCCGGGCACTTCGCTGGTGGACCTTCGAGCTTGGCTCGCTGGTCGCGACCGACCAGTTCCTGGCGAGCGACCCACCCCGTCCGTCGGAGATCGCCGATCTCCGCGACCACGTGGCCAACACCCTGCGCGATGCGGGGGTCCCGGTGCTTCCCGAGGACGCCGGCATGGTGGGCACGGGCGGCACGGTGCGGAACCTCGCCAAGATCCACATGCGCTCGGTCGCCCATCCCATCGCGAGAGTGGACGGGTACGTCCTGCAGCGCCGCGAGGTGCGCGACCTCACATCCCGCCTGACGAGCCGGAACCGCACCTCGCTGCGGAGCGTGCCGGGACTGTCGACCGACCGGGCGGACTCCATCACCGGCGGCGCGCTGGTGGTCGCCGCGGCGATGGAGACCCTCGGAGCCCGGAGCCTCATGGTGTCCGGCCACGGGCTGCGAGAGGGCATCGCGCTCGCGGAGCTGAACCTGCCGCTCCCCGAGGTGTGGCAGGTGCGTCGCGGGTCGGTCGTGGCGCTCGCCTCGCGCTTCTCCACCTGGGACGAGCGGCGCGCCGCCCGGCGAGTCGCGATGGTCCGGGCCATCCTCGGTGTCGCCGATCCCACCATGCCCGCCGAGATGCGCGAGGTGCTCGATCATGCGACCACACTGCTCGACGTCGGCCAGAGCATCAACTACTACGACCGCTGGACGCACGCCGCCGGCGTGACCGCCTCAGCCGACCTCCAGGGCTTCTCCCATCGCGAGGTGGCCCTCATCGCCACGACCCTCGCCCGTCTCGGCAAGGCGCGGAGCAACCTTCCGCGCTACGCGCGCCTCTGCACCCGTGACGACATCAAGCGAATTGACCGGCTCGCCGTGATCCTCGAGCTCGCCGACGAGCTCGACCGCAGGGTCAACGGCGGCGGGCCGCCCACCTTCCGCTACGACGACCGCCGAAACCGCGTGGTCGTGTCGACCGGGCTCCCGTACACCTGGGAGCCCGAGGACCTGACCCGACGGTTCCGCACCCGCCTGGGGAGGACGCTCAGCCTGCGTCCAGCAGAGACGGCGGGTGACCGAACGCGCGGGCCGGAGTCTCCAAACGGTCGATCGACTGGTAGAGGTCCTCAACGAGCGTGATGAGGATGGGAGGGGCATCGCAGGCGAACATGAGCGCTTCGATCGTGGCCACCTGGCGGCGCAGCCCCTCGACCTCGTCGATCCGGTCCCAGGGCGCCGATGCGGCTCGCTGCACGGCTCCGAGTATGCCGCGACCCCGAGCGCAAAGCGATTGTGAAATGGCTATGGTGCGGGGCTGATGTGATGGTGGCCCTCGGGGGACACTAGAGTCCTTGGAGATGAGCGAACCATTGCTGCATCCGCACCACCCCACGCTGGGCGATGAGCTGACCCACCTGCGACGCATCGTCGCCGACATGGGCGAGCTCGTCGACGCGGCCATCACGCAGGCGACGAGCGGGCTCGCCGAGCGGGACGTGAGCCTGTGCGCGCGAGTGATCGCCGACGATGCGCTGGTCAACGATCGTCAGCGCGAGCTGCGTGAGCTCTCCTTCTCGCTGATCGTCAATCAGAGCCCGGAGGCGCGCGAGCTTCGCGAGATCATCGGGCTCCTCAACATGTCGTCGGAGCTCGAGCGCATGGGCGATCACTGCGTCAGCATCGCCAAGCTCGCGCGCAACCTGGCCGATCTGCCGCCACTCGAGACCTACGTCGACGTCCCCAAGATGGCCGCGTACTGCAGCGACCAGGTCCGCGGGATCCTGGCGGCGATGGTGTCGCGCGACGTGATCCAGGCGCGTCGCATCGCTGCCGGGGACGACCGCGTCGATCGCATCTACCATCGCCTCTTCGACGACCTGATCCAGATGATGACCGAGGACAACACGACCGTCTTCCGGGCCACCAACCTCGTGTTCATCGCCCATCACCTCGAGCGGATCGCCGATCGGGTGACCAACATCGCAGAGGATCTCGTCTTCCTCGACTCGGGCGCCATCGAGGAGCTCGGCTGATGACGCTCTCGGAGCCCGCGGAGGCGCCCGACGAGACGGGTGCCCGCGTCCCCGAAGCGGGACGGGATCACGCGGCCCCGCTGGGTGACCGGCATCGGTACATCAATCGCCATCTCAGCTGGCTCGATTTCGACACCCGTGTCCTCGAGCTTGCGGAGGACTCGTCGCGCGCCCTCCTCGAGCGGGCCAAGTTCCTCGCGATCTCGAGCAGCAACCTCGACGAGTTCTTCCAGGTGCGCGTCGGCGGTCTGATCGAGCAGCGCCGCGCCGGAGTCGCCGCGCTGAGCCCCGACGGGATGACCGTGGAGGAGCAGCTCTCCGAGATCCAGCGCCGCGCCATCGACCTGACGGCGCGGCAGATGCGGGCGTTCCAGGCGATCGTGGAGCGGCTCGGCGAGGTCGGGCTCCGCTTCTCGAACTACGCCTCGCTCGATCTCGGCGACCGCGAGCACGTCGACGCGGAATTCGAGGAGCGGATCTTCCCGGTCCTCACACCCCTCGCGGTCGACCCGGCGCATCCGTTCCCGTACATCAGTGACCTGTCCCTGAACCTGGCCGTCCTCGTCGGGGCTCCGCGAGGCAGCGAGCAGCGGATCGCTCGGGTCAAGGTCCCCCCGCTCCTGCCCCGCTTCGTCGTCATGCCCGACGGCGAGCGATTCGTCCCCGTGGAGCAGGTCATCGCCGCGCACCTGGATCGGCTCTTCCCGGGCATGCGGGTCATCGGTCAGTACCCCTTCCGCGTGACCCGCAACGCCGACCCGGCCCTCGAGGAGGAGGAGGCCGAGGACCTCCGCACCGCCGTGCAGGAGTACCTCCGCCGCCGGCGTCGCTCACCGCAGGTGGTGCGCCTCGAGATCGACGACAGCATGTCGGAGGAGGTCAAGCGGCTGCTCATGCGCGAGCTCGAGCTCGCCGGCGAGGACGTCTATACGGTGGCCGGCCCGCTCGATCTCAGCGGCCTGTGGGGGCTCTACGAGCTGAGCCGGCCGGATCTGAAGGAGCGCCTGCCCGCCCCGGTGATCCCGCCCGCTCTCGCAAACCCGGCGACCGAGGAGGGTGAGGTCGACATCTTCCGGGTCATCGATGCGGGCGACGTGCTCGTCCACCACCCGTACGAGTCGTTCGCGAGCAGCGTTGAGGCCTTCATCGACCAGGCGGTCGGCGACCCCGACGTGCTCGCCATCAAGCAGACGCTGTACCGGACCTCCGGCCCGGACAGCCCCATCGTGCGATCGCTCATCCGCGCGGCCGAATCCGGCAAGCAGGTGGTCGCCCTCGTCGAGCTGACGGCTCGTTTCGACGAGGAGGCGAACATCACGTGGGCGGCCGAGCTCGAGAAGGCGGGCGT
>DAIQQM010000041.1:0-20668 GCA_036786805.1 Candidatus Dormiibacterota bacterium
TAGCGACGCACGCCCCAGGAGCGCCAGTGCGACGGCAGCGCGTACGTGGTCGCGGAATCCGGGATCGTGGCGTGGAACGCGGTGTCGACGCACACGATCTGGGGCCGGTCGATGGCGGCGCGCGCCGCGTCCAGCAGCGCCAGCGCCGGCGGGATGTGGAGCGGCGCCAGCTCGACTGCCGCGTCGAGTTGCCGGCGAACCTCGTCGTCGACCAGCGTCGCGTGCCTGACGGCAGCTCCGCCGTGGACCAGGCGATGCGCCACCGCATCGACATCGCCCACCTGTGCGCTGAAGTCGCGCAGCGTTGCCGCGGGATCAGCCTCGCCGTCAGTCTCGTGCGCGGCCACCACCCGGTCGTCGCCGTCGACCACGCTCAGCTTCAGGCTGCTCGAGCCCGCGTTCACGGCCAGGATGCGCATGGATCAGTCCGATGAGATCGGGCGTGCCGTGCCCGGGCTCACCCCGGCCACCGCCAGTCGCGGATCTCCGGCATGTCCTCGAAGTACTCGCGGACGTACGCATGGTGCCGCTGCAGCTGTGCCGTGCAGTGACGATGCAGTTCCTCGGCGCCCGCGGGGATGCGCCGCGAGCGTCGGAGCGCCTCCATCACCAGGTGATATCGGCTCATCTCGTTCAGCACCACCATGTCGAACGGGGTCGTGGTCGTCCCGTGTTCGTTGAACCCGCGAACGTGGAACCGTCCGGCGTTCGGCCGCCCGTGCACCACCTGGTGAAACGCCCGAGCGTAACCGTGGAACGCCATGACCACGTCGAGGTCATCGGTGAACAGCTCGGTGAAGGTCTCGGGAGTCAACGCGTGCGGATGAAATGACTCCGGGCTCATCGCAAGCAGGTCCACGACGTTGACCAGGCGGAAGCGCAGGTCGGGAACGTGTTCGCGGAGGAGCGCCGCGGTGGCGAGGGTCTCGAGCGTCGGAATGTCACCGGCGCAGCCGAGCACCACGTCCGGGTCGCCGGCGGCGTCGTTCGACGCCCATTCCCACGCCGACGCACCGCGCGCGCAGTGCTCGATCGCGTCGTGCATGGACAGGTACTGGAGCTGCGGCTGCTTGTCGATGACGATCACGTTGAGGTTGTTGATATTCGTGAAAGCGCGATTTGCCACGGCGAGGAGGCAGTTCGCGTCCGGGGGCAGGTACACGCGGACCACGTCGCCACTCATGGCCATCACCGTGTCGATGAGCCCGGGACCCTGGTGGCTGAACCCGTTGTGGTCGTTGCGCCAGCAGGTGGAGGTCAGCAGGATGTTGAGAGAGGCGACCGGCTCACGCCACTGGAGTGCCCTCGCGGCCTCGAGCCATTTGGCGTGCTGCACCGTCATCGACGCGGAGACCATGGCGAAGGCCTCGTAGGTCGCGAACAGGCCGTGCCTTCCGGTGAGCAGGTACCCCTCCAGCCAGCCCTCGCAGAGATGCTCGGAGAGCACCTCCATGACGCGGCCACCGGCGCTGACGTGATCGTCGATCGGGATGATCTGCTCCTCGAAGCAGCGGTCCTCGATATCGAACACGGCGCTGAGGCGGTTGCTGTTCGTCTCATCCGGGCAGAACAGGCGGAAGTTGTCCGGGTTGTCACGGTAGATGTCGCGGACCCACTCACCGAGCCTGCGCGTCGACTCCCCGACGGTGACGCCGGCGTCGACGGTCATCGCGTAGTCGGTGAACGGTGGGAGCCGCAGCGGTCGGAGCAGCCTTCCGCCGTTGGCGTGCGCCGACGAGCCCATCCGCTTGACGCCGCGCGGCATGATCGATGTGACGGCATCCACGGGCCTGCCCCGGTCGTCGAACAGCTCCTCGGGGTGGTAGCTGCGCATCCACTCCTCGAGCATCGCGAGGTGCTGGGGATTGGTGCGCACGTTGTCGAGCGGCACCTGGTGGGCGCGGAACGTGCCCTCGACCGGGAGCCCGTCGACGAACTTCGGACCCGTCCATCCCTTCGGTGTGCGGAGCACGATGGCGGGCCATGCGGCGCGGCCGGTGTTCGCTCCGCTGCGCGCAGCCGCCTGGATCTCGCGGATCCGATCGTGGCAGCCGTCCAGCGTCCGCGCGAATTCCTCGTGCACGGCGCGTGGATCGTCGCCGGTCACGAAGTGGACGTCATAACCATGCGCGCTGAGCAGCCCACGAACGTCCTCCTCCCGGGCCCGCCCGAGCACCGTCGGGCCGCTGATCTTGTAGCCGTTCAGCTGGAGGATGGGGAGCACGGCACCGTCACGACGCGGGTCGAGGAAGCTCACCCCTTTCCACGAGCCCTCGAGCGGGCCGGTCTCCGCCTCACCGTCCCCGATGACACACGCTGCGATCAAGTCTGGATTGTCAAAAACTGCGCCGAACGCGTGCACCAGCGCGTAGCCGAGCTCGCCACCCTCGTGGATCGAGCCCGGGGTTGGGACGCTCACGTGGCTCGGGATGCCCCCCGGTGTCGAGAACTGGCGCACGAGGCGGAGCAGGCCCGTGTCGTCGAGCGAGACCGCAGGGTAGATCTCGGAGTACGTCCCTTCGAGGTAGACATTGGCGACGATCGCGGGACCGCCGTGCCCGGGGCCGGCGATGTAGAGCACGTCGCAGTCGCGCTGCTGGATCAGGCGATTGAGCTGGACGTAGATCAGGCTCAGCGCCGGCGATGTGCCCCAGTGACCGAGCAGTCGCGGCTTGATGTGCTCCACGCGCAGCGGCTCTCGCAGGAGGGGGTTCGCCTGAAGGTAGATCTGGGCGACGGTGAGGTAGTTCGCCGCCCGCCAGGAGGTCACCAGCGCCTCCACGTCGATGGTGTCGATCGAGTGCGTCAGGGTGCCCACGGCGTCCATCCTAGCCGGGGTGGTCGCCGCGCTTGGTTTCGAGCCGGTTATGGCCCCGGCGACTCGGTGTCCCGGAACGTCAGCGAGTACCCTCTTCCCGGCTTGTTCACCAGGTCGCAGGGGATCGCGAGACGGGCCAGGATCTTCCTGACCCGGAGCACGTAATTGCGGACCTCCTCGGGGAACAACGCTGCATCCGACCAGGCAAGCGTGGTGATCTGTGACGCCGTGAAATACCGGTGGGGATGGTCCAGCAGGAATTGCAGGAGTTCGAACTCCCGAGGGGTCAGAACGGCCTCGTCGCCCTTGTGGCGCACGACTCGGCCGTCGGGGTCGAGCCACAGGCCGTGCAGCTGCCACACACGCTGGTACCAGAGGTCGAGGCGGGAATAGTACCCGGCCATTTGTGCTTCGATGAAGCCGATATCCTCGTCGGCGGCGGTCTGTGCGACCGGGTGCAATTTGGGCAATTCGCGTTTCACTCGCTCGAGCAGGCCCAGCTTGAAACGGATCAGGTCGTCGTAGATGCTCATCCAGTGCCGCGCGTCTTCCCAGTGCTCGGTCTGGATGTCCTCGCCCTCGAGCGGGCGTGTCGCCGGCGCGCCGTGGCCCGTATCCACGGCTCTGACTATACGGAAGCTGTTGCTGATCTTCTTACGCCTGCGGGTGTATCAGAAGACCATGAACGAGACCGCCGGGCATGAACGCCCCGACATCGTCGCGGCGATCCGAGGCGGTGACAATGCGCTCGGCATGGAAGGAGAAGTCGATTTCGCCGCCGCGACGCTGGAACAGGCGCTGTTCTGGAGAAATGTCTACACGGAGATTCTCACGATGGAGGAGTCGGTCCTCGAGCGCATCCAGCAGTTGATGGCCGGTCAGTCACCGCAGGCCCGGCAGGAGGTCGCGCTCACCAACGTGCCCGTGGTCGTCGCTCAAGCGGAGCGATTCCGAGCCCGCCTCGGCCTCTGGGGATCCGCCTGCCGGCGCATCGAGGAACGAGATGCCGTGGCTGCGACGGTCGAGCCCGCGCACTCGGGGTAGCCCGGGGTGGCGTGGCGCTGGAGGCGCGCTGTTACTGCAATTGTTGCGCTCCCCGGCTGACACTGCTCGCACGTGGCCCCGCAGGCTGAAGGATTTTCAGTACCCGGCGTCCACAAAGGGAGCCGGCACATGACCGACACGCAGATCGAGGACCAGTCCGTCACGAGCTACGGATCGAACCGGACCGGCGTCAACACCACGACGCAGACCGTTGCCGATCCCGCCACCGGGGCGAGCGTGCGGCGGAGCACGACCAGCGTGTGGTCGGGAAGATCTCCAGGCGTGGAGCTCGTCTGGCTCATCGCCGGGGTCGTCGTCGTGTTCCTCGCACTCGACTTCATCTTCCATGCAGCCGGAGCCAACAACGTCGGATTCGCGTCGTTCGTGTTCTCGGTCGGGACGGCCCTCGCAGCACCGTTCGCCGGGATCTTCAAGACCGCGACCGCCGCCCGTGGCAACCTGATCGTCTGGGCGGATGTTCTTGCGATGGTCATCTATGTGCTCGCGGCGGCCGTGATCGTGAAGGTCGTCACGTTGATCTCGGCTCGCAGCGCGACTGCAGCGAACTAGCAGACCCTCAAACGCTCTGGGCGGACACACATTGCTTGCACTCGTCTCAGTGACCTTCGACCCCGGTTCGATCCTCGTCTGGGCTCTGATCGGCCTCATCGCCGGCTTCCTTGCGAGCAAGGTCATGACCGGCCACGGCAAGGGCATCGTCACCGATGTGGTGATCGGCGTCATCGGCGCGCTCGCTGGCGGGTTCATCGCCCGCTACGCCGGCATCACGTCGAGCCTGACCAGCCACTCGATCATCGTGGAGATCGTGATCGCCTTCGCCGGCGCGGTCATCCTGCTCGCGATCCTGCGGCTGGCCGGCGTCGGCAAGCGCCGGCGCCTTTTCCGCTGAGGGAAGGGCAACTCCCGCTGGGTCGTTCGCCGAGTTCCTGACTGTCCAGTTCGAAGAGCATCAGGTCTCTCCGCGAGTGGTGGTACCAGGGGTGCGTTCCGGCGCGGCGCGATGTTCGTCGCACCCGCAGCAGCATTGATCGCCGGTGCCGCCGGGGTCACCATCCACGCGGCGCCGCTGATCGGCACGACGACGATCTACGTCGCCACCACGGGCAGTGACAGCAACCCCTGCGCCAACGCGCATCCGTGCGCCACGCTCCAGTACGCGGTGGACAATGCGCCGGGCGGGGGCATCATCAAGGTCGACGCCTGCACCTGCAACCAGACGGTGAACATCACCGAGCCGCTGACCCTCCAGGGTGCCGGTGCGTCCTCGACCATCCTTGACGGCGCCAACATCGACACCGAGGCGATGCCGACTCTCGTGCAGTCACCGGACGGCGCGCTCGTCGTAGAGCCCGACAGCGGCGTGTACAACGTCACCGAGATCAACAACCGCATCCACGTCATCCCGTGGCCGGAAGGGTTGTGAGGCCACTCCCACGCCAGGCCGCGTGGGAGTGGCACATTGTCCTGCACACGAAATGCAGGAACGCCCCGGCAGCGATGACGGAGAGAGGGGCGGCGGGCGCCGCCTGAACACGAGATCGACGCTCGCCCTCGCCGTGACCATCGCCGTCGCGTGCGTCGTGGGCGTCGTCGTGTCGTTCGGACAGCACACTCCGGCACAGGTCACGAATCCGGATCCAAGCGCCTTCGCGCAACGCGCCGTCACACCGAGCCCCGTCACGCCAAGCCCCGTCACGCCAAGCCCGGTACCCGGTGCACCCCAGTCCGGTGATGGCTCCACCCTCGCCGACGACCTCGCGACAGACGAGGTCGTGCTCTTCGGCGGCGTCGGTGACTACGGCAACACCTGGCTCTGGAACGGCGGCGCCTGGACGCTCGCGCATCCGCCGGTGAGCCCGTCAGGACGCTTCGGGTCGTCCGCCGCCTATGACCCGCAGACCCGGACGGTGCTCCTGTTCGGCGGCCGCCTCGAGCCGGGAACGCCCGTCCGGGACACCTGGGCGTGGAACGGCACCACCTGGGCTGAGCTCGACAGCGGTACGGGGGGCCCGCAACCCGGCGAAGGCTCGGACATGGCGTGGGACCCCGCAGTCACGCAGATGGTGCTGCTCACACGCTCGGGGGTCATCTCGGACCCCGCCGAGACTTGGGTCTGGGCGGGAACGCACTGGAGCCGCATGGTCCGTGGCGATCTGCCTGCCGCGGCGTTCTACAGCCCGATGGGGTTCGACCCCGTCAGCAGATCGCTCCTTGCGATCGGTTGCTGTGTCGGTCCGCCGCCGGGGACCGGCGGGTCGAACACGACGTGGCGATGGAGCGGCGGAGCCTGGACGCTCCTGCCGGCAGCAGCCGACGTGGCCCCCCTGGCGTCGGACATGGCGTTGGATCCCACCGTCGGGCGTTTGGTCCTGTGCGCGTGCGGCCGGCCCGCCTCCTCGCAACCCGGGCTGTGGATGTGGGACGGCAGCCGGTGGTCAAGCCTTCCCGCCGCCCAGTTGCCCGTGGAGTCGGGGACCGTCGTCTCCGATCTCGATCGGGGCGACCTGCTCCTGCTCGGCGCCCCGAAGTCCGCGCAGCCTGGGCAGTTCCCCGTCGATGTCTGGTCGCTGAGCGGCTCGAGCTGGCATCAACTCGACAGGGCGGGATAGGACCGGGCGCTGCATCAACCCGCGATTTCCCGGGCATCGCTCGCAGGCGGGGCGGGAGGACGGAGTCGATACCCTCATCGGGTACGGCGGCCGTTCAGACCATCGGAGCAGCCACGACGCCACCGACGACTCGAAACGTCACGTTTCCCTCGCGTGGATCCACGTTTCGCGCGTACCTCGCACTGCCCGACGGCGCCGGACCGCATCCCGGCGTGGTGGTCATTCACGAGGCATTCGGCCTCAACGACAACATCCGCGACATCACCCGGCGCTTTGCCGCCGAGGGATACGCCGGCCTGGCCGTCGATCTGTTCACCGGCCACAGCCGCGCGGTCTGCATGGCTCAGCTCATGGGTTCGATGCTCACCGGCCGCGAACCGCCGGCGATCGCCGATCTCACCGCCGCGATGGATTACCTCGTCGCGCAGACCGAGGTGGACCCGGAGCGCGTCGGGGCGATCGGGTTCTGCATGGGCGGGGGGTTCGCGATCGCGTGGGGCCGGCGCGACCGGCGGCTTCGCGCCATCGCACCTTTCTACGGCACCAACCCGCGGCCCGTCGAGGCAATTCGGAGGATGTGTCCCGTGGTGGGGAGCTACCCAGGCAGGGACTTCACCGCCCGCGCCGGACGCAAGCTCGACGCCCGGGTTGCCGAGCTCGGAGTCGCCCGTGACATCAAGGTGTACCCGGGAGCGCGCCACTCGTTCTTCAACGACACCAGCAGGGCGTACGACGCCGGCGCCTCCGCGGACGCGTGGCTCAGGACGCTGGAGTTCTTCGCCGAGCACGTTCGAGCGCCGCGTTCCGTGCGATGACCGAGCCCATCGACGTCCGCGAACGCCTGGCGCTCTGTGATCTGCTCCTCGAACTCGGGCCCGACGCGCCGACCCTGTGCGAAGGATGGACCACCGCGGATCTGGCTGCGCATCTCGTGCTTCGGGAGCACTACCGCCGCTGGTCGGATGCGCAGCGCGCGGTGGAGAAGGCCAAGGGGCTCCCGGCCCTGGTCGCCCGTCTGCGCGCCGGAGCGCCGCTCATTCCCTGGCGGCTGCCACGCATTCGCGAGGTGTTCAACGGGTTGGAGTACTTCATCCATCACGAGGACGTGCGCCGCGCCAACGGTCGTGGACCCCGACCGCCGATCGCGGATCTCGAGGCGCTGGCGTGGCGGATGATCGGCTACAGCGCTCGCCGCCTCGAGCGACGGATCCGTCCCTACGGCCTCGAGTTGATCCGGCCCGACGGTGAGCGCCGCCGTTACGGGTCGGGAGATATGGCGACACTCAGCGGTCCGGCAACCGAGCTGACCCTTTATCTCGGTGGGCGGCGCTCGGCGGCGCAGGTGACGCTCGGAGGCGCCGCCGCCGCCGCGGCCGCCGTCGAGCGAACCAAAATATCGCTCTGACGTTGTGCGGGGTGCGTCGAGCGCACCCATGGGAGGATCGATGACGGAGTCGGTGACCCGGATGCTCGCCGACGACGCCGCGTCACGGGCACTCAGCATCGAGGTGCGTGACGTCGGTGTCGGCGCCGCCACGGCCACCATGGTCGTCCGCAAGGACATGGTCAACGGTCACGGCATCACCCACGGTGCGTTCGTCTTCGCGGTCGCGGACACGGCCTTCGCATGCGCATGCAACAGCCACGGACCGTCGACGGTCGCCGCCGCGGTCGACATCACGTTTGTCGCACCGTCTCGTGCCGGCGATCTGCTCGAGGCGCGCGCCGTTGAGCGCACACGGTTCGGACGGTCGGGCATCTACGACGTCACGGTTCGCCGCGGTGACGAGGTGATCGCGGAGTTCCGCGGTACGAGCCGGACGGTCGGACGCGGCCCGTCATGACCGGCATCGCGGTGGGCCCGGCTCCCGAGTTGCTGGACGAGGGAGAACGTCTGAGCCGCGATGCGCTGCTCGACCTGCAGCTCGAGCGGCTGCGCTGGTCCCTTCGCCACGCGTACGCGAACGTCCCGCACTATCGCCGCGCCTTCGACGCAGCCGGGGTCACGCCCGACGACTGCGAGTCGCTCGCCGACATCGCGCGATTCCCCTTGACCGGCAAGCTCGATCTCCGCGACAACTACCCGTTCGGCATGTTCGCTGTTCCGAGGTCCGAGGTGCGGCGCATCCACGCGTCGAGCGGGACGACGGGACGGCCGACCGTGGTCGGCTACACGCAGGACGATCTCGATACGTGGGCGGACCTCATGGCGCGATCCATCCGGGCAGCCGGGGGACGCCCGGGCGACATCGTCCACGTCGCCTACGGCTACGGCCTGTTCACCGGCGGGCTGGGCGCTCACTACGGTGCCGAGCGGCTGGGCTGCACGGTCGTGCCCGTCTCCGGCGGGATGACCCCACGCCAGGTGCAGTTGATCCGTGACTTCGAGCCCTCGATCATCATGGTGACGCCGTCCTACATGCTCGCCCTCATCGATGAGTTCGAACGGCAGGGCGTGGATCCGAGGACGTGCTCGCTGCGCGTCGGGATCTTCGGCGCCGAGCCCTGGACCGAGGCGATGCGCGCCGAGATCGAGGACCGCATGGACATGCATGCGGTGGACATCTACGGCCTGTCCGAGGTGATGGGCCCGGGGGTCTCGCAGGAGTGCGTGGAGACCAAGGACGGACTGCACATCTGGGAGGACCATTTCTACCCCGAGGTGATCGACCCGGTCACGGGGGCGGTCCTCCCCGACGGCGAGATCGGTGAGCTGGTGTTCACCTCCCTGACCAAGCAGGCGATGCCGGTCATCCGCTACCGGACTCGAGACCTCACGCGTCTGCTGCCCGGGACGGCGCGGCCGGCGTTCCGGCGCATGGAGAAGGTGACCGGGCGCAGCGACGACATGATCATCCTGCGCGGTGTCAATGTCTTTCCGACGCAGATCGAGGAGCTCGTTGTCCGCACCGCAGGTCTCTCGCCCCACTTCCAGCTCATCCTCGGCCGTGAGGGCCGGCTCGACACGCTGACCGTGCGCGTCGAGGCGCGCGCCGACTGCCCGCACGAGCGGCGCGATCCGGCTGCGCATGGGCTGGCGCGTGAGGTCAAGAACAGCGTCGGAGTCACCGTGGCGGTCGAGGTCGTCGATCCCGACACGCTCGAGCGTTCGGTGGGGAAGCTCCAGCGAGTCATCGACCGCCGGTCGTAGACTGCGGCAGCCCGCCGATCGTCCAGGCCAGGCGGGTCACCGGAGGCACATCGGGTGGATCGGTTTCTCCTATACCGGACCTTCGACGAGCTGGAGGTCGGGCAGACCCAGCGCACCCGCGGAAGGACCGTCACCGAGACCGACATCGTCAACTGGTGCGCGTTGACCGGTGACTGGTTCTACCCGCACATCGACAAGGTGGCAGCCGAGCGATCGATGTTCGGTCAGCGGGTCGCGCCCGGCATCATGGTCTTCGCGCTCGGCACCGGGCTCGGCGTTCCCGGCGACGCAACCACGATCCTCGCCAACTACGGCACGGACCGCCTGCGCTACACGGCACCGACCTGGATCAACGACACCATCTACCTCGACATCGAGGTGATCGAGAAATCCGACCGCGATGCGAAGTCGGGGCTGGTCACGTACCGCTGGGACGTGCTCAACCAGAACGGTGTGACGGTCTGCGCCAGCCAGCTCAAGATCCTCACCGCCAAGGAGCGCGCACCGTATGCCGGAATCTGACCAGTCGACGGTCCGCCTCACTATCGAGGACGGCGTTGCCGAGATCGCCCTCGATCGTCCCGACAAGATGAACGCGATGAGCAACGCGATGGTGCGCGAGTTCGCCGACGGCCTCGATGGCGCGGAGACCGCCGGTGCTCGGGCTCTGCTCATCCGCGGTGAGGGACGCGCCTTCTGCAGCGGGCGTGACCTGTCCGATGCCGACCCACTCCACGAGGACGGCGAGGCGATCCTCCGCGACGTCTTCAATCCGCTCATGGCGCGGATGGCAGGCGTCGCCATCCCGACGATCGCCGCGGTCCACGGCGCGTGCCTCGGCACCGGGCTCGGTCTCGCGCTCGCGTGCGACATCGTCTACGCGGCGGACGACGCTCGGATCGGTTCGCCGTTCGCGCGAATCGGCGCCGTCCTCGACAGCGGCGCCCACGCCGCGTTCGTCTCACGTGTCGGGCCGCACCGGGCCCTGGAGCTCATCTACACGGGGCGGCTCCTCTCAGGACGCGAGGCGGCGGAGTGGGGGCTCATCAATCGCAGCGTCGCAGGGGCTGACCTCGTCCGCAGGACTCGGGAGATGGCGCGCGCGATCGCGCACGGGCCCACCGCGGCCTTCCTCGAATCCAAGAGGATCGTGCGGCTCATCCAGGATTCGTCGCCGTCGCCGGCGGAGCTGCTCGCCGCTGAAGCCGCGGCGCAGGGTCGCGCCTCGCGCACCCACGACTACCGGGACGGCATCACCGCCTTCCAGGAAAAGCGCAAGCCCGCCTTCACCGGTGGGTAGGCGCTCTCGATGACCGACCTGGCGACCTCGTTTCCAAGCCTCATCTTCGAGCGTCCCGAGGACGGCCTCCTGGTGATCACGATGAAGGCCGAGGGACGCTTGAATGCTGCCGGCGCGGCCATGCATCGCGACCTCGCCGCGGTGTGGCGCGCGGTGGACGCCGACACCGAGACGCGTGCCGTGATCATCCGCGGCGCCGGCGGCACCTTCTCGTCGGGCGGCGATTTCGATCTCGTCGAGGAGATGGCAGCCGACTTCGCGATCCGGGCACGCGTCCTTCGCGAGGCACGCGATCTCGTCTACAACGTCATCAACTGCGGCAAGCCGATCGTCTCGGCGATGGACGGGGTGGCCGTGGGCGCCGGGCTTGTCGTCGGCCTGCTCGCCGACATCTCGATTGCAGGTCGGACGGCGCGCCTGATCGACGGCCACACCCGGATCGGCGTCGCGGCCGGCGATCACGCGGCGATCATCTGGCCGCTGCTCTGCGGCATCGCCAAGGCCAAGTACCACCTGCTGCTCTGCGAACCGGTGAGTGGTGAGGAGGCCGAGCGCATCGGCCTGGTCTCGCTCAGCGTGCCCGACGACGATGTCCACGCCCGAGCCCTCGAGGTGACCCGGAAGCTCGCCGCGGGCTCCCCGACCGCGATCAGCTGGACGAAGTACGCCTTGAACAACTGGCTGCGCGCCGCCGGGCCGATATTCGACAGCTCGCTCGCACTCGAATTCCTCGGGTTCACGGGTCCCGATGTCGCCGAGGGCGTGGCCGCGAGAAGGGCCAAACGCGCACCCGACTTCGGCGGCCCGGGTCCGCAGCGGTAGGATCGATCAACGTGAGTGTGGAGGTGTCGTCGGCGGCCACCGGGCCGTCCTCATTTCCGGGGCTGCCCAGGGCGGCCTGGCAGGATGTCGCCGCGGAGGGCGCGCTCGGCGCGGCCGAGACCCACGACGTCGACCTGAGCGCGGCGCAGCTGCGATCGCTCTACCGCCTGATGGTGCTGAGCCGCCGTGTCGACCGCCAGGCGATCAATCTCACCCGGCAGGGAGCGCTCGGCGTCTTCGCGTCGAGCCATGGCCAGGAGGCGGCGCAGGTGGGAGCTGTCTTCGCGCTCGAGGCGGAGGACTGGCTGTTTCCGACCTATCGCGAGACGGTCGGGACCTTCGCCCGCGGAGTCGACGTCGTGGAGCTCCTCGCGCTCTTCTCGGGGAGCTGGCATTGCGGCTTCGACCCGTACCAGTACCGCGTGGCGCCGCTCACCACACCGCTCGCGACCCAGGCGCTGCACGCGGTCGGACTGGCGATGGCGGCGAAGATGCGGCACGATCCGATCGTCGCGCTGACTTTCTTCGGTGACGGCGCCGCCAGCGAGGGGGACGCCCACGAGGCGCTCAACCTGGCAGGCGCCTTCGGCGCGCCCGTGGTCTTCGTCGTGCAGAACAACGGGTATGCGATCAGCGTCCCCTTCCGCCTGCAGACCAGGACGACGTCGATCGCGCTGCGAGCGGCGGGCGTGGGCATGCCGGGCATCCGCGTCGACGGCAACGACGTCATCTCCGTCTACGGCGCCGTGAAGACGGCGGTCGACCGCGCGCGCCGCGGCGAAGGGCCGACGCTCATCGAAGCGGTCACGTACCGCCTCGAAGCCCACACCACGGCGGACGACACGCGCCGGTACCGCAGCGAGGAAGAGGCCGCGGAGTGGCTCGCGCGTGATCCGGTCGAGGGGTTTCTCCGCGTCCTGCGCGAGGCGGCGCTCGTCGACGATGCCTTCCTCGCGGAGGTCGAGGCCGAGGGCGAAGCTGCAGCCGCGCGCATGCGTGACTTCCTCTTCGGCGCCCCGGCCGGCGATCCCCGCGAGATGTTCGACCACGTGTATGCGCAACGAACGCCGCAACTCGATGCTCAGCGGGCGTTGCTCGACCAGGAATTGCGTGCGGCCGAGGAGAGCTGATGGAGCTGACCATGGCCGGTGCGCTCAATGCGGCCCTTCGCGACGCGATGCGCGAGGACGACACCGTGGTCGTCTACGGCGAGGACGTCGGCAGGCTGGGCGGCGTGTTCCGCATCACCGACGGCCTCCAGGCGGAGATGGGCCCGGAGCGTTGCTTCGACACCCCGGTCGCCGAGGCGGGCATCGCCGGCACGGCCATCGGCATGGCCCTCTACGGGCTGCGCCCGGTGGTAGAGATGCAGTTCGACGGCTTCTCGTATCCGGCGCTCAACCAGGTCATCAGCCACGTCGCCAAGTACCGCAACCGCACCCGCGGCCGGGTCGGCCTGCCCCTCGTGATCCGGATCCCCTATGGCGGCGGCATCGGGGCCGTCGAGCATCACTCCGAGAGCCCCGAGGCGTACTACGCGCACACCGCCGGACTCACCGTGGTCTCGCCGGGAACCCCGGCCGACGCCTACGCGCTGCTCCGGGCTTCGATCGCGTTCGACGACCCGGTCATCTTCCTGGAACCGAAGCGACGGTACTGGTTGAAGGAGGACCTCGATCTGCCCGTGACCGCCGCCGGCATCAGCGAGGCGATCGTGCGCCGCCAGGGGTCGAGCGCGACCGTGATCGCCTACGGTCCCATGGTCACGACCGCCATGGAGGCGGCTGCGCGCGCTGCCGCCGAGAGCGGCTGGGACCTCGAGGTAGTCGACGTGCGCACGCTGTCGCCCGTGGACATGGGCACGCTGGTGGCGAGCGCGACCAAGACGGGACGGGCGCTGGTGGTCCATGAGGCGGCTCGCTTCGCCGGGTACGGCGCGGAGATCGCCGCCGAGTTGAGCGAGCGCGCCTTCGGCTATCTCGCCGCCCCGGTGCTGCGCGTCACCGGCTTCGACGTCCCGTATCCCTCGGCGAAGATCGAGCGTCACTTCCTGCCCGACGCCGATCGGATCCTCGACGCCGTCGCGCGACTGCTCGAGTACTGACCGATGCTCACGATCCGTGACTTCCTCATGCCGGACCTCGGCGAAGGGCTGACCGAGGGCGAGATCAACCGCTGGCTGGTGGCCGAGGGTGATGTCGTGGTGGTCGACCAGCCCGTCGCCGAGATCACCACCGAGAAGGCGGTCGTCGAGGTGCCGACGCCGTTCGCGGGGCGCGTCGCGACCCTCCACGGGTCGGCCGGCGACAGCATCGCGGTCGGCAGCCCGCTGATCAGCATCGAGGTTGCGGGCGCACCGGCCTCCGCCGCGTCCGGGAACGTGCTGGTCGGCTACGGCACGAGCGAGTCGGCGCCGCGGTCGCGGCGGAGCGCGCCGCCGGCGCCGGTGGGCGGCCCGAGGGCCACGGTCGCGCAGCCCCCCGCGTCACCGCTCGTGCGACGCCGGGCGGCCGAGCTGGGCATCGACCTGAGCACGATCACGGGGACGGGACCGGGAGGGATGGTGACCCAGGCGGATCTCGAGCGTGCTTCCAGCGCCGTCGCAACCCCGGCCCCGGACGCGACGCCTGAGCCGATCTCCGGCGGGACGCGCACCCGGCTGACCGGCGTCGACCGCATCTCGGCGGAACGCCTCACGCGTTCGCATCACGAGGCGCCCGCCGCGACAGCCTGGCTCACCGCCGACGCGACCCGCGTCATGGCGATCCGCTCTGAGCTCGCGGAGTCGAGCGGTGTCCGGGTCACGCCCTTCGCTGTGATCCTGGCCCTCTGCGTGCGTGCGCTGGGGCGCTTTCCCCGGCTCAACGCCCACTTCGACACGCAATCCAACGAGATCGTCACCTTCGACTCGCTGCAGCTCGGCGTGGCGGTGCAGACCGAGCGCGGTCTGGTCGTCGCCGTCATCCGCGATGCGCAGCACCGGACGCCGGTGGATCTTTCCAACCAGCTGAACCGGCTCGCGACCGCCGCTCGAGACGGCTCCATCGACGCGGCCGAACTCCGGGGCAGCACCTTCACGGTCTCGAACTTCGGCGCTTTCGGGGTTGACGGCGGGACGGCGATCATCAATCCGCCGGAGGCGGCGATCCTCGGCGTCGGGCAGATCGCGACACGGCCATGGGTCGTGGACGGTGCGGTTGTGCCACGCTCGCTCGTGCAGCTCTCACTCGTGTTCGATCACCGCGTTGCCGACGGCGGCCTCGCGGGCGGTTTCATCCGACACCTTGCGGACCTCATCGAGGCACCTGACGAGGCACTTGCGCATGATTGAATCCCCGGCGCCGAAGACGGAGCTCCGCCGCGCGCAGGCGGACACCTGGGTGTACTTCGACGGCAAGCTCTGCCGCTACGGTGACGCCCATCTCGGCCTGCTCACCCACGCGCTCCACTACGGGACCGGGTGCTTCGACGGGATCCGGGCCTACTGGAGCGAGCGGCAGCATCGCATCAACGTGTTCCGGATGGCGGATCACTTCGCGCGAATGACCGGCAACGCCCGCATGCTCCACATGGAGCTGCCGCACAGCGTCGACGAGCTGTGCGACATCACCGTCGAGCTGCTCCGCCGCAACGCGTTCACCACCGATGTCTACGTCCGGCCGCTGGTCTTCAAGGCCACCGAGGAGATCGGCATCCGCTTTCACAACCTGCGCGACGGTTTCATGATCGTCCCGGTGCCGTTCGGCGCGTACGTGGACACCACGGGAGGGATTCGCTGCCAGGTGTCGAGCTGGCGGCGCATCGACGACAACGTCGCTCCGCCCCGATCGAAGGCAACCGGCATCTACATCAACAGCGCGCTCGCCAAGACCGAGGCCTTCCTCAACGGGTTCGACGAGGCGATTCTCATGACCCAGGAGGGGCATGTCTGTGAGGGCAGCGCAGAGAACCTCTTCATCCTCCGCCGTGGTCAGCTGATCACCCCGCCGGCGTCGGAGAACATCGTCGAAGGCATCACCCGTTCGGTGCTCATGACGCTGGCGCGCGACGAGCTCGGCATCGAGGTCGTCGAACGGGCCGTCGACCGCAGCGAGCTGTACGTCGCCGATGAGGTGCTGCTCTGCGGCACCGGCGCGGAGGTCTCGGCGGTGATCGAGATCGATCAGCGGATCATCGGCTCCGGTGCTCCCGGCCCGGTCACCACCAGGCTGCAGGACCTGTACTTCGGCGTCTGCAAAGGCGAGAACGACCGTTACGCGAGCTGGCTGACCCCGATCGTCTGACCTGCGCTGCCGCGCCAGCCCGAATCACTGGTCGAAGTCGAGGACGACCTTCGGCGAGGTGGGATGCGACTGGCAGGCGAGCACGAAGCCGGCGTCGATCTCGTGCTGCTCGAGCGCGAAGTGCTGGTCCATCACCACGGTGCCGCTGATGAGTCTCGCGCGACAGGTGCCGCACACGCCTCCCTTGCACGCGTACGGCGCGTCGGAACGCACGCGCAACGCGGCTTCGAGGATCGACTCACCGTTTGGGTCGACTCTGAACGTCGAGCTGCGCCCGTCGAGAATGATGGTGACCTCGGCCGCGCTCGGGGACGGCGCCGAGGTGAGCTGCTCGGCGGTTCGCGGAGGCTTCGCGTCCTTGGCGTGAAACAGCTCGGCGTGCACATGATCGGTGCTGACGCCGCGCTCGAGCAGCACCGTGCGTGCGGACTCGATCATCTCCCGAGGTCCGCAGAGAAACCACTCGTCGACGTTCTCGGGCCGCACCAGCTGATCCAGGAACATGTTCAACCGCTCGGCGTCGATGTGCCCGTGGAAGAGCGGCACCTCCTGCTCCTCGCGCGAGAGCACGTGGTACAGGACAAACCGCTCCGGGTACCGATTCTTGAGGTCCTCGAGCTCCTCGAGGAACATGATCTCGCGGACCGTGCGGTTCCCGTAGATCAGCGTCACCGAGCTGCGCGGTTCGACGGCGAGAATTGTCGTGAGGTTCGACAGGACGGGGGCGATACCGCTCCCGGCCGCGATCATCGCGTACGAGATCGCATGCGCCGGATCGAGTGGGGTGTTGAAGTGGCCGACCGGGGTCACCACCTCGACGATGTCGCCGGCACGGAGCTGCTCCAGCGCGAACGCGGAGAAGATCCCGCCCGGGAGGCGCTTTACGGCAACGCGGAGCCGCCCCGATCCGGCGGCGCTGCAGATCGAGTAGCTGCGCCGGGCGTCGTCTCCGGCCGCTTCGCACCGGAGCGACACGTGCTGCCCGTGGGTGAACGCGAATGCATCCTCGAGCTCGGGTGGAACCTCGAACTCGATCACCACCGCCTCGTCGGTGAGCGGCTCCACGGCTTTCACCCGCAGCGGATGGATGGTCGCGCGCCGATGTCCTGCGGCAGCCTCCGCAACCGGCGAGACGGTCAAGCCCTCAGTGCTCCTTGAAGTGCGGGAACGTCTCGCCGCAGGCGTCGCACCGGCGCACCGCCTGGCACTGCGTCGAACCGAAATGCGCGACCTCGTGGGTGCGTGTCGAGTCGCATCGCGGGCATTCGACGGCGACTGTCAATGGCTTGAGGTCGAACCCCTGGGCCCGGGGTGGAGCGATGCCGTACTCGCGGAGCTTGATCCGCCCGGCCTCCGACATCCATTCGGTGGTCCACGCGGGCGAGAGTACGACCCGGACGGTCACGTCGGCGTAACCCTGGCCCCGAACGCGGCGCTCGACATCCTCGCGGATGGTTTCGAGCGCAGGGCATCCCGAGTACGTCGGCGTGATGTCGATGTCGACGTGGCCGGCCGCATCGATGCGGACGTCGCGAAGGATGCCCAGGTCGGCGATGGTCAAGGCCGGCAGCTCGGGGTCGGGAATCGCTCCCGCCATGACCCGGATCTCGTCGATCGCGGTCACCAGGTCACCCCCGGAAAGGAGCGATGAAGGTGTTGCATCTCAGCCAGCATGTACCCAAAGGGCTCCGTATGCAGTCCCCGCCGGCCGCCCGAAGGCTTCCAGCTGCTCTCCGGGACCGTGAGGGTCGCGTCGGCAAGGACGTGTCCCACGTATGCATCCCACTCCCGGCGGAGCGTTTCCGGATCCGGTCCGACGCCGGACGTCACCACATCGCGCGTCACGGGGTCGCTCTCGAACAGCTCGTCGACGAACGGCCAGAGGGTGTCCAGCGCGGTCTCCATGCGGCGATGGCTCTCGTCGGTGCCATCGCCGAGACGGAGCGTCCAGTCGGTGGCGTGGTCGCGGTGGTACGCGGCCTCCTTCACCGCCCTGGCGGCGACGGCGGCGACCTGAGCATCCGTCGAGGTCGTGAGCGCCTGCCACTGGGACAGCTGCCACGTCGAGCACAGCAGCTGGCGGACGATCGTGCGGGCGAAATCCCCGTTCTCCTGCTCGACGAGCTGGCAGTTCACGAACTCGCGCTCTTCGCGCATGAACGCGTAGTCGTCCTCCGACCGGCCGGTGCCGTCGAGCTCCGCGGTTCTCGCGTACATCGCGCGCGCCTGTCCGAGCAGGTCGAGCGCGATGTTGGTGAGCGCGACGTCGTCCTCGAGCGCCGGCGCCCACGACGACCACTGCGCGAGCCGGTGCGAGAGCACCAGGCAATCGTCGGCGATGCGCAGCGTGTACACGGCCGCCGCGCCGGCGACCACGAGGGTCACAGCTGCTGCACTTCCTTCGGTATCGAATAGAAGGTTGGATGGCGGTACGGCTTGTCGGCGGCAGGGTCGAAGAACGAGTCCTTCTCGTCCGGCGACGACGCGGTGACGGACGCTGACGGGACGACCCAGATGCTCACGCCCTCCATGCGTCGCGTGTACACGTCGCGCGCGTTGCGAAGCGCCATCTCGGCATCCGGCGCGTGCAGGCTGCCCACGTGGTTGTGCGACAGACCGCGCTTGCTCCGGATGAACACCTCCCAGAGCGGCGCGGGCGTCTCCTCGCTCATGCCGCGGCGCTGGTCGCGGCGTGCTTGGCCGCATACGCGGCGGCCGCCTCGCGCACCCAGGCACCGTCCTCGTGCGCCTTCAGGTGATGTGCCGCCCGCCGGCGGTTGCACGGACCGTCGCCGCCGACCACACGGCGCAACTCCTCGAAGTCGCACGCACCGAAGTCGTAGTGACCACGCTCCTCGTTCCAGCGCAGCTCCGGATCCGGGGGTGTGAGGCCGAGCACCACGGCCTGCGGCGCCACCATGTCGACGAAGCGCTGGCGGAGCGCGTCGTTGGAGAACCGCTTGATCCCCCAGGCCATCGATTGGGCGCTGTGCGGCGACTCGGCGTCGGGCGGGCCGAGCATCTCGAGCGACGGCCACCACCACCGGTCGACCGCGTCCTGCGCCATCGCGTGCTGCGCGGGGGTTCCGTGCGACAGCGCGTAGAGCAGCTCGAAGCCCTGCCGCTGATGAAACGACTCCTCCTTGCAGACCCGCACCATGGCTCGCGCGTACGGTCCGAACGAGCAGCGGCAGAGCGGGATCTGGTTGGTGATCGCCGCGCCGTCGACGAGCCAGCCGATGGCGCCGACGTCCGCCCAGGTGAGCGTCGGGTAGTTGAAGATGCTCGAGTACTTCTGGCGCCCCTGGTGGAGAAGGTCGATCAGCTCGGCGCGGTCGACGCCGAGCGTCTCGGCGGCGCAGTACAGGTAGAGGCCGTGACCCGCCTCGTCCTGCACCTTGGCCATGAGGATCGCCTTGCGCCGCAGCGACGGAGCCCGCGTGATCCAGTTGCCCTCGGGCTGCATGCCGATGATCTCGGAATGGGCGTGCTGCGCGATCTGGCGGATGAGGGTCTTCCGGTAGGCGTCGGGCATCCAGTCGCGCGGTTCGATGCGCTGATCCGTGTCGATCAGCGCCTGGAACTCAGCTTCGCGAGGATCGGCGACCGCGCCCGCGGCGGCCGCGACGCCCGACGGGGTGTCTCCAGGAAGGCCGGCTTCGATCGGGCCGCTTGATCTCATGCACCTACAATAGAACCACATGGTTCAGGTCGCCGAGGTCGCCGTGCCGGTGCTCGAGGGCACCGATCACGTTGAGCTGTGGGTCGGCAACGCTCGTCAGGCCGCCTATCACTACCGCAAGGCGTTCGGGTTCGACATCGTCGCCTACGCCGGCCCGGAGACGGGCGTTCGCGACCGGGCGAGCTACGTTCTCGAGCAGGGCAAGGTGCGTCTCGTGGTCACCGCGCCGCTCCAGCCCGAGGGCGACATCGCCGACCATCTGCGGCTCCATGGCGACGGCGTCCGCACCATCGCGCTGCGAGTCGAGGACGCGACCGCGGCGTACGAGGCGGCAACCGCACGCGGCGCGCGCGGCGTCGCCGAGCCGAGCCGAGCCGAGGATGAGCACGGTGTCATCACCTCGGCCTCGATCGCGACCTTTGGCGACACCATCCACACGTTCGTCGAGCGCAACGAGTATTCGGGTGTGTTCTGGCCCGGATACCGCGCCGACAACCGCAGCGGCGGTGGCGTGGGGCTGCGGTTCATCGACCACACGGTCGGCAATGTCGACACGGGCAAGATGGACGATTGGGTCTCGTTCTACTCCGAGGTGTTCGGGTTCGCCGTCTTCCAGGAATTCGACGAGAAGGACATCGCCACCCAGTACAGCGCGCTGCGTTCCAAGGTCGCGCGGGACCCGCGGACGCAGATCACGATGCCGATCAACGAACCGCACGTCGGTCTCAAGAAGTCGCAGATCCAGGAATACCTCGACTACTACCGCGGCAGCGGCATTCAGCACATCGCGGTCCACACCGACGACGTCGTGGGCACCGTTCAGGAGATGCGCGACCGCGGCGTGGAGTTCCTCACGGCGCCGGGCGCCTACTACGATGCCCTCGGCGACCGCGCGGCGGGCATCGACGAGGACCTCGACCGGTTGCGCTCGCTCAACA
>DAIQQM010000145.1:0-5292 GCA_036786805.1 Candidatus Dormiibacterota bacterium
GTGCCGTCGTAGGACGTGGCGAGAAAATCGCTGATGGCACGGCGCGGATCGGGTGCCGCGATCGCCGCCTCGTAGGCGAGGAGAAACTCCCCCGCATCCGGGCGCCACGCCGCCTCGCGCGGTTGCAATCGGACGGTGTCGATGTCGGGCGGCGCCGGGTACCCGTAGGAGAAGAACGCGGGGGCCGCCAGACGGTGGTCGCCCGGCCACCACCCGGCGCAGATCTGCTCGGCGTTGGAACTGAACTCTGTGATGACGTTGTCACCGGGCAGCGGTTCCGCCGGCCTGCCCGAGTACCGCGTCACGGCGAGGTCGAAGGTTCCCCAGAAGAAGTGCACCGGGGTGGTGCGCCCGCGGAACTGGGCTCGATGTTCCTTCAAGACCAGATCGACCAGCGACAGCACGCCGTGGAATCGCCGCGCAGACGCGGGATCATAGGTGGCGTGGGTGCGATCGTCGGGGAATGGGATCGGATCCGGCACCTCCGACGGCGTCACCGAGATGCTCACGTCGATCCCCATGCGATGCAGCGCATCCATGACGTCGCGATAGAAGTCCGCGACTGCTCCGCCGAGCGGGCGACGCTCGGTCTGACCGTCAGCACTGCGGAGGACGAGAACGTGATCGTGCAGGTCGATCTCGGCGTCGAACGTTCGCAGACCGAAGGGCAGCGGCGATGTGGACAGCCCGCGTGCGGTGACATACAGCGGCACGTTCGCCCAGCCTGGTTCGAACGGGCTCAGTGCGAGGCGGAGCTTGCCGATCACCTGCGTGTACATGTGCAGCGTGTCTCGGGTGTCGCGCCATTCGGCGTACGGGAGAGCCGGCCACTCGCCGGCCTCGTCGCCCATCCCGCCATGATGATCCGCGCGGACGCGCGCATGCGCGACGTCGCCGGGGACGAACAGCCCGCCGTGCGCTGTGACCATCGACCCTGGCGGCCGGCCTCACGCGTCACCAGGATTGGAGACACGGTGCGCGCATCATCCCGACGCATCGGAGGAGTCGTGTCATGAAGCACAGATCATCGCCTCGCAGGCTCATCGCGCTGGACGGCTTCGCAGCCGTGAGCGCGCTCGCCGGCGGCGTCATGGTGATCTCCGGATGGCCATATGCCTTCCCCATGACCTGGCTGCAGGGCACGCCGTTCGACAGTTACGTGATCCCGGGACTGCTCCTCGGGGTCATCGTCGGCGGCAGCGCCGCCGTGTCGACCGTCGCCACACTCCGCCGGGCCACGTCAGGTCCGGTGCTCTCCGCCGTCTCGGGAATCATGATGATGGGCTGGATCGCCGGAGAGATATTCGTGCTCCACGCCAATGTCGGGTTCACACCGCTCTGGCCGTTGTACTTCCTGGTCGGTCTCGGCATGACACTGCTCGGACTTCGCGCAACGCCACGGAGCGTCCGAAGCCTGGGGCACCGGGTGCGTCACGCGTAGGACCGGCGTGCTCAGCCGGGGGCACCGGTATCCCGCATCTCCAGCCAGACGAGACCCTGAATACCGAGGCGGAAACGTCCTCCTGCGTGCACGATCACCATCAGCACCCCTTCGCACGCCGCACATCGGAGAACCGCGCCCGGCGATCGCGGAGCCATGTAGAGGTGTTGCTTGCCCAGCGGGCCGACGGCGCCGCAGCCGGCGCAGGCGCCACGCGCGGCCGTGAGCTCCGGAACGAAGATCTCCTGAAGGAGGCCGGCAGCCGCGTTGCCGTCAAGCCTCAGCTGGTGCTCGTCCATCTCGGTGTCATCCTCCGGTGGGGCCGAATCGCTCGGTCTTGATCCGAGTGGGCTCGTGGCCGAGTTTCACGAGCGACTCCGCGACCGACTCCACAAGCGGCGTCGGACCGCAGACAAACATCAGCGGACGGTCTGTTGGAGGCCAGGCGACGCTCGCGAGCATCGCCGAGTCGATGCGCCCGCGAAGTCCGGCCCATCCCGGAGGTTGGGCGCGGGTCAGCGTGTGGATGACATCCAGCCCGCTCTGCATCGCGGCGAGCCGGTCAAGCTCGGCGCGATAGATGACCTCATCGAGCGAGCGCGATGAATACAAAAGCCTGGTCGGCAGATGGATCCCGTCCGCCTGGCGGGCACGGAGCATGGCCATCAGGGGACAGATCCCCGAACCACCCGCCACGAGCAGCAGCGGCCCGCCCGCAGTCGGGTCCCACACGAAATACCCACCGATTGGGCCGCGCAACTCGAGCTGGTCGCCGAGGCGCAGTTCCCCAGCAAGGTACGGGGACACCTCGCCGTCGTCGAGGCGCTCGACGGTCAGCGCCAGCCGCTCGTCCGGGGCGGGTGCCGATGCGATCGAGTAGCTCCGCTGCGCCTGGTATCCGTCCTCGGCGGTGAGGCGGACATCCACATGCTGACCGGGGAGATGTCCCGGCCAGCCCGGCACGCTGAGGACGAGGGTTCGCACCCGTGGGGTCTCATCGACGAGGTCGACGACCTCGGCGGTGCGCCAGATCAGTCGCCGCTGTAGCGCTGTTCCTGCCATGGATCGCCGTACATGTGATAGCCGTAGGTCTCCCAGAACCCGGGTGAGTCGTCGTTCATCAGCCGGAGGCCGCGGACCCATTTGGCGCTCTTCCAGAAGTACAGGTGCGGCACCAGCAGGCGCGCGGGCCCGCCGTGCTGGCTCTCGAGGGGCTGGCCGTCGTAGGCGAAGGCGATCCAGGCCTTGCCACCGATGACGTCGTCCAGCGGGAGGTTGGTGGTGTACCCGCCGTCGCAGAACGCCATGACGTATTCAGCCGCCGTCTCGACACCTTCGAGGAGCGTGTCGATCGAGACGCCCTCCCACGTGGTGTCGAGCTTTGACCATTTGGTCACGCAGTGGATGTCCTTCGTCACCATCTCGCTCGGCAACGCGCGCAGCTCATTCCATGTCCACCGCTTCTCCTCATCGACCTCGCCGTCGATGGTGAAGGACCACTCGGCAAGCGGCGTATGCGGCGTCGGACCCGCTGAAAGGACGGGAAAGTCGCGAACCAGGTACTGGCCCGGGGGGACGCGGGAATCCTGCTGCACATCGCGGGGGCGGCCCCTGAACCCCCGGCTCACAAAACCCACGCCGCTGCCTCCACGCGGCAATTGTGAGCGGCGTCGAATCGGGCCGCAAGACGAACCCAGAGCGGAATGTTTGGCATCGGGCCCATGGGGTATGGTGATGGCATCGCCTCGAATCTCGAGGGGTATCGCTCGTGGTCGTCATTCCTTCTCGAACGGACGCGCTGCGTCTGACATTCGTAACGAGAAGGAATTGGAGAAACCAGAGTGATTGGTACCGTAAAGAAGATCGTCGCCGAACGCGGCTTCGGCTTCATCACCGCCGAGGATGGACAGGAATACTTCTTCCATCGCAGTGGACTCGACAGTTCGCTGACCTTCGAAAATCTCACGGGCGATGAGCGCGTGAGCTTCGAGATCGAGCGTAGCGACAAGGGCCCCCGTGCCCGTCAGGTCCGCGCGGCCTGATCCTCGCTGCATGAGGTGATCCCGGTCGTCGCCGATTCGTCGGCGATGACCGGACCCTCGTTTGCCGTATAGAGTGGACTCGTATGGCGGACGAAACCCCGGAGAGCTCGGAGCTGCCGAGCGATCCATCCCCATCCGAGGCCGGCGACGAGGAGTCGCCGCCCGCGGACGACACATACCTGCTCGGCGCCACCGGCGTGGAGGAGCAGGTCCTCGCGGAACTCGCTCGCGCTGAAGCGAACTTGAATGATCCGGAGGAAGCGGCCGACGAGAGCGACGGTGCTGTCGTCTGACACCGACTGAGCGAACCCAACAGGTGCCGAGATCCGCGCGGCGAAAGCTACCCGTGGCGCTTCGCCGAGGGCTGACCGTGGCAATCGGTCTTGCCGGCATCGCCGCGGTCATCGTGTTCCTCAACCCGTCCCGGATCGGCAGCGCGCTGGAGCATTTCCAGCTGGCCCTGATCGGTCCGATCCTGCTGCTCTCGGTGTTCGTCTACGTCCTGCAGGGTATCCGCTGGCACTTCCTGCTGACCGACGTCGGCGCCAAACTGCGCCTGCGCGACACGATCCTGATCAATCTCGCGGGCCAGACGATCACCGCGATCGTGCCCCTCGGCGATCTCACTCGCGCCGCGTTCGCGAGTGCCGCCGATGGCACCGATTTCGGCACCGTTGCGGCCACGGTGACGGTGCAGGAGCTGTCGTACATGCTCTGGCTCATTCTCGCGGCGCTGCCGGCAATCCTCGCGCTCGGGTATGGGCTCGCCGCGGTGATCCCGGTCGTCGCCGGCATCGCGCTGATCGTGGTCGCACTCACCGTCTCCCCAGTGTTCTGCAGGTTCCACAACCTCATCGCGCACATCCCGTTCCTCGACAGACTGCTCCCGGCGATCGACGAGTTGCAGCAGGAGACGTCGACGCTGCTGCACCGCCCGGATGCGCTCGCACTCTCCGTCCTCGACGCAGCGCGAGTGGTCGTCGCGGTCACCACGTTCTGGCTCGTCCTGCAGGGTCTCGAGCCGGGCCGGATCGGTTGGTGGCAGGCCGCGTTCGTCCTTGCGCTCGCCACGATCGGGGGAGCCGTGAGCCTGATCCCAGGTGGTGTGGGCGCCAATGAGGCGAGCGTCGCGGCACTCCTCATCTTCCTCGGGTTCCCGTCAGGGAGCGCCGGCGCCGCCGCGATCATCCAGCGCGGACTCATGACCGGTCTCTCGCTCATCCTCGGGTTCGCGGCGTACGCGCTGATCAACCAGCGACTCCACCTTGGGGGCATCTTTCAACTGGTCTCGCGCCGCCCGGCACCCGTTCGCGCCTAGCCCGAGCGCACGCGCTCGTCCACACTTGGCCAATCGTGGACGCGACGCCGATTGCGAAGATCCTGCCTCGAAGCCCCACGGTCGGCCTCATCGAGCGCCAGGCGCTCGAGCAGTTGGTCTCCACCGCGCGCAGCCGCCGGCTCACGGTGATCGTCGCTGAGGCGGGATTCGGCAAATCCACGCTGCTGGCGTCTTGGTGGGAGCTGGCTCCGTGCGCCTGGTACACAGCCGACCAGCACGACCTGGACCTCCCCACCCTCGGCCGCCGGCTCAGCGACGCGCTCCGCCTCCGGGTCCCGGATATCCCCAGCGACATGAGCTGGCTTGCGGAAGGCGCCGGCGGCCCCGAGCCCGAGCAGTTCCTGCGCGCCGACGCGCTCGCCGCCCAGCTCGCCGAGATCCTCCACGAGCAGCTCTCGACCGACCTCATCCTCGTGATCGACGACGCCCATGAGCTCGCCGCCTCGAGTCCATCGGCGCGCCTCGTCGAA
>DAIQQM010000146.1:0-5214 GCA_036786805.1 Candidatus Dormiibacterota bacterium
CCGACGCGGGGTCCTCGCCGCGCAGGCACTGCCAGAGTGCCGAGAGCTCGCTGTCGATGGGGATGATGCGTGCTCCGCTGGCGGCGGCCCGTGCTTTGACGAGCTCGCCCGCCATCACGAGGACTTCCTTGGTGGCGGTCGCGACCGTGGCGCCCGAGTCGATTGCGGCCAGTGTCGGCCGGATGGCCGCGGCGCCGGTGATGGCAACGCAGACCACGTCCGCGTCCATCGCGGCGATCTCGCAGGCGGCGTCCATGCCGGTCGCGCACCCCGGAGGCAGCGTGGCTCCCTCCGCGCCGTGCACGAGTGCGGTGCGAGCCACGTCGAAGCGGGCGGCGACGGCCGCGAGGGCGATCGCGTCGCTCCCGGCCACGGCGCCGACGAGCTCGAAGCGGTCCGGGAACCTGGCGATCACGTCACATGCCTGACGGCCGATCGAACCGGTCGCGCCCAGCAGGACGACGCGTCGGCGGGGCGTGGGGTGTGTCACTTGTGTGCAGAGGCCTCGTTTCGCAGTAGAGCAGAGCACACCACCGCTTTCACCGGGGTTACGGGAATGCGATCAGCTTCAGATAGCAATATACGACTGGCGCGAGAAGGACAAGACTGTCAGCACGGTCGAGGAGACCGCCGTGGCCGGGAATCAGCGTTCCCGAGTCCTTGACGCCCGCCTCGCGCTTGATCGCCGACTCGACAAGATCGCCGCCCTGTGCCGCGATCGCCATGAGAATGCCGAGGCCGGCTCCCAGGGGCACGCTGATGCCGACGAGCCAGGGACCGGCGAGTGCGCCGACGAGGAGCGAGGCGACCGCGCCGGCCACGGCTCCCTCGACCGACTTTCGCGGTGAGATCGAGTGAAAGAAGGCGTGACGTCCGATGGCGGAGCCGACGAAGTACGCGGCGGTGTCGCCGATCACGGCGCCGGCCAGCGCCAGCGCGACGAGCCGGAACCCCAGGTGGTTCGAGTCCGGGATGTGCCACCGGTAGATCGCCACCCAGAACCCGAGGCAGAGGCCGATGTAGGTGGCGCCGCCGACCGCGACCGCCCAGCCGGTGAAGCGGTGCCGGGTCCCGAGCCCGGCCAGGAGGCCCACCACGGCCGCGGCGGCGAATGCCCAGTCCGTGGTCATGTCCGACGCGGGCAGGACGAAGCGAATTCCGAGAAAGGCGCTGAGCGGCAGGATCAGCCACACCGGCGGAGCCGGTCCGATACGCGCGAGGAGCCCGCGCAGCTCCCATGCTCCGATCAGCGCGCCGGCCGCGACGATGGTGGCGACCGCGGCCGTGCCGACCCAGAGCGCGGCGGCGATGACCGCCACCAGCACGACTCCCGAGGCCACCCTGAGGGCGAGGTTCATTCCGCCCGGGTGGCGTGCTGCACGGTGCCGGCGTGGGCTGGGACGCGCTCGATCGGCTCGGGGATGGCACCGAACTTGCGCTCGCGACTCGAGAAGTCGGAGAGCGCCTCGTGGATGGCGGTCTCGCCGAAATCGGGCCACAGGGTGTCGGTGACGTACAGCTCGGCGTACGCGGCCTGCCAGAGCAGGAAGTTGCTGATCCGCAGCTCACCGGCGGTGCGCACGATGAGATCGGGATCGGGAAGACCCCGGGTGTAGAGCGAGTCGCTGATGGTCGCCTCGTCGACCGCGGTGAGGTCGGCGCCGGAGGTGGACAGCTCGCGAATCGCATCGACGAGCTCCCTGCGGCCGCCGTAGTTGATGGCGACGTTGAGGATCGCCGACGTGTCGCTCGCGGTGAGCGTCTCCGCGTCAGCCACCTTCTGCTGGAGCGATTCGCTGAGTTGCGCACGGTCGCCGATCACGCGGATCTGGACGCCGTTCTCGTGGAGCTCACCGACCTCCCGGTCGATGGTCTCGCCGAAGAGCCGCATGAGCGCCCTCACCTCTCCGCGCGGCCGCTGCCAGTTCTCGGTGCTGAACGCGTAGAGCGTCAGGATGTGCACGCCGGCCTGGTGACATGCCTCCATGACCGGGCGGATCGCCCGCACCCCGGCACGGTGACCGGCCACCCTCGGGAGGTGGCGCTGACGGGCCCAGCGCCCGTTGCCGTCCATGATGATGCCGACATGCCGCGGCAGGTCGGCCCTTGCGGGGAGCGGGATGGCGGCGGGATCGGGTGGGCGCTGCATTGTGGTGCTCGGGGTCAGAACGCCCCGAAGGCTTCGGCCGTTTCGGCGCGGGTCTCCGTCAGACCTCGAGGATCTCAGCCTCCTTCCTCTGGATGGCGTCGTCGATCCTGGCGATGAACTGGTCGGTGATCTTCTGCACGTCGACGAGCTTGGTGGCCACCTCGTCCTTGCTGATGTGCCCCTCCTTCTCGACGCGGCGCAGATGATCGACCTCGTCGCGGCGGATGTTGCGCACGGCGACGCGCGCCTCCTCCGCCTTGCGGTGGATCACCTTGACCAGGTCCTTGCGCCGCTCCTCGGTGAGCTGCGGAATCGCGACCCGGATCACCTGACCGTCGTTAGTGGGGTTGAGCCCGAGGTCGCTCTTCTGGATCGCCTTCTCGATGGCGTTCAACGAGGTGCGGTCGTACGGCTGGATCACCAGCATGTTTGCCTCTGGAACGCTGATGCCGGCAATGCTCTGCAGGGGCGTCGGGGAGCCGTAGTACTCCACGTGGAGCCGTTCCAGCAGGGCGGGCGAGGCGCGTCCGGTTCGCACCGTCATCAGTTCGCGGTGGAGTGCGTCGACGCTCTTCTCCATGCGCTGGTTCGCGTCCGCGAGCCGCTGCGCGATCTGTTGCTCGGGATCGTCTGCCCTGTCACGGTCGGTCATGCGGTGTCCCCCTCCGCGTCGACGCGCGTCCCGATCTGCTCGCCGAGAATCACGCGCTCGATGTTGCCCTGGGTGAAGAGGTCGAAGACGATGATCGGCATGCGGTTGTCCATGCAGAGCGTGACCGCGGTGCTGTCCATGATCGCGAGCCCGCGGTTGAGCACGTCCAGGTAGGTCAGGTTCGGGAGCCGGGTCGCGGTGGTGACCTTGTTGGGATCCGCGCTGTAGATGCCGTCCACCTTGGTCGCCTTGAGGAGGACGTCGGCGCCGATCTCGACGGCACGGAGGGCCGCGGTCGTGTCGGTCGTGAAGAACGGGTTGCCGGTGCCCGCGGCGAGGATCACGAGGCGGCCCTTCTCCAGGTGGCGGATGGCGCGTCTCGGGATGAACGGCTCCGCGACCTGCTGCATGGCGATCGCGCTCTGCAGCCGGCAGTCGATGCCGAACTGCTCGATGGCGTCGCGCAGCGCCAGCGCGTTGATGACGGTGGCGAGCATCCCCATGTAGTCGGCGGTGACCCGGTCGATCCCGTGCTGGGCGGCCTCGGTCCCGCGCACGATGTTGCCGCCGCCGACCACGATGGCCACCTGCACGCCGCGTTCGACCACGTGGGTGAGTTGCTCCGCGATGTGTCGTGCCGCTCCGTAGTCGATGCCGTAGCCGGCGCTGCCGAGCAGCGCCTCGCCGCCGAGCTTGAGGATGACCCGCGAGAAGACGGGCCGGCGTCCGTCGCCGGCACGTTCCGCCACGGCGGCAAGCTCCACGTTGTGGGCTCCCAGGCTCACTCGGCGGCGGGCGCGGCGGCGCCGTCGCTCTCAGTGCTCTCCGCACCCACCGCGAAGCGGGCGAATCGGGCCACCGAGATGTTCTCGCCGAGCTTCGAGATCGCTTCGGTCACGAGGTCGCCGACTTTCTTCTTGTCGTCCTTGATCCACGGCTGCTCGAGGAGGCAGATCTGCGCATAGAAGGCGTCGAGCTTGCCGGTGAGGATCTTCTCGACGATGTTCTCCGGCTTCCCCTGGACCTGCTCGCGGTAGACGGCGCGCTCGCGCTCGACGAGGTCGGCGGGCACGTCCTCCCGTCGCACGTAGCGCGGCGCCATCCCCACCACCTGGAGGGCGAGTGTGTGCGCAAGGTGCTTGAAGTCGTCGGTCTTGGCGACGAAGTCCGATTCGCAGTTGAGCTCGATGAGCGCACCCTGCTTGGCGATCCCGCCGGCCTGGTGCACGTACGCCTCGACGATGCCCTCGTTGGTGCTGCGTCCAGCTTTCGCCGCTGCACGGGAGAATCCCTTGGCACGCAACCAGTCTTCGGCCTTGTCCATGTTGCCGTCACTCTCGACCAGTGCGCGCTT
Organism: Candidatus Dormiibacterota bacterium; assembly: GCA_036786805.1. Taxonomy (GTDB): domain Bacteria; phylum Chloroflexota; class Dormibacteria; order Aeolococcales; family Aeolococcaceae; genus Palsa-851. The sequence continues at coordinate 4,156 of DAIQQM010000146.1, forward strand.
GCAGTCCATCATGCCCGCGCCGCTGCGCTCCCGCAAGGCCTTGACCATCGCGGCTGTGACCTCTGCCATCAGCTGGACACCTCCGCGTCAGCGCTGGGTGCGCCCGCGGCCACCGGCCCGGCGACCGCGGCAGCGGCCGCCTGCTCGGCAGCGATCGCGTCCGCGTGCGCGGCGGCTGCGGCAGCCTGTTCGGCGGCGGCGACCGCGGCGGCCTCAGCAGCGATCGAAGCCTCGTGTTCGCGCTTCTCGGCTTCCTGCCGCTCCTGCATCTCGCGCTCGCTGAACTGCTGCAGTCCCTCGGCGATGGCCTTGCCGATCTCCGAGACGATCAACCGGCAGCTGCGCATGGCGTCGTCGTTGCCCGGAATGACCACCTGGATGTCGTCCGGGTCGCAGTTGGTGTCGACGATCGCCACGATCGGGATCCCGAGCTTGTTCGCCTCGGTGACCGCGATGCGCTCCTTCTTGCAGTCAATGACGAACACCGCTCCCGGGAGGCGCTTCATCTCGGCCATGCCGGCGAAGTTGTTCTCGAGGCGCTCGAGGTCGTCCTTCGCGTCATTGGCCTCCTTGCCGCTCATCCGCTCGAAGTCGCCCTTCGACTGCATGACCCGCAGCTCCGCTAGGCGCCGCAGCCGGCGCTGGATGACCGTGAAGTTGGTGAGCATTCCGCCCATCCAGCGATGGATGACGTAGGCCTGCCCGGTGTTGTGGCAGACCTCCTCGATTACGTCCTGCGCCTGCTTCTTGGTGCCGACGAAGAGGACCTTCTGGCCGCTCCCGACGATGTCCCTCAGGTACTCGCAGGCGACGTCGAGCTGCTTCTGGGTCTGCTCGAGGTCGATGATGTGGATGCCGTTGCGCGCCGTGAAGATGTACGGGCGCATCCGGGGATTCCACCGGCTCGTCTGGTGACCGAAGTGAACTCCGGCCTCCAGCAGCTGGCGCAGTGTTACTGCCGGCATGGGCGGTCGCTCCTGTTGGGGTGGTGTGGTGCCTCCGTCCGGGGTGAACCGCGGCGGCGACCCGGGGGCACCGGGCACCCGCCGGCCGCGTGAA
>DAIQQM010000042.1:0-19871 GCA_036786805.1 Candidatus Dormiibacterota bacterium
AGGCCGGACCCGTTCTGAGGCGGATGGGCACCCGTCCGGGGAACCTGGGGCCCCGTGGCAGTGCCGCCTCGGTGCCCCACACACCGACGGGCAGGATCGAGGCGCCCGATCGGCGCGCAAGGAAGCCCACACCCGCCTCGGCGCGGCGCATCCCGGGAGTGGCCGAGCGCGTGCCCTCGAGGAAGATCAGCAGGCGGCCACGGCGGGAGAGCACGTCGAGTGCGGTTCGCAGAGCGCGGCGATCGGCCGTTCCACGGTCTATCGGAAAGCAGTTGCAGCCGGCCAGGATCCACGCCACGACGGGGTTGTTGAACAGCTCCCGCTTCGACATGCAGTAGAGGGTGCCCGGCCCGAAGCCGCCGAAGATCCAGGGGTCGATGTTGCTCAGGTGGTTGCACACCACGAGCAGCGGCCCCTCCGAAGGGAACGACGTCATGGGGTCGAGCTCGAGCCCGCGTCCGAAGAACCCCCGAAGTGACGCCCGGCAGATCAGCGAGACCGCTCGGTAGCGCCACGATCTGATGCCGTCGTCGCGGACGGGGAAATGCTCGGGGAATCCGGGAATCTCTTGAGTCACGGATGCCGATGGTAGGGCGTGCCGCATGGGCGGCAATACAATCCTGGCTCCCGCCCCCTTAGCTCATCGGTAGAGCAGCCGGCTTTTAACCGGTTGAGGGAGGTTCGATTCCTCCAGGGGGCATCGGCTGCGTCAGGCGGGACTCCGGGTCTGCGGGATCACGGAATGCTCGCCCCATGGAGCGTGTCACTGGTCACGTCGACATCCAGCAACGACTGCGCCTCTCGCAACGCGGTCTCAACGGCCTCGGGTGCATCACCGCGAGCGAAGATGAAACCGAGGTAGCGGTCACCCTCGGGGAGCGGCCTGACCACGTCGCCGGGACGCAGCGAGATGGTCACGCCGGTGATGCCTGGGATGGCCGCCGCCGCGTCGAGACCGTCGACTTCGTGCAGGACTCCCGCCGATGGCGTGGGCACCATGCACACGCCGCACGCACTGTCGGCCATGTGCATCGCGCCCAGCGGCAATCCCAACGCCTCGCGAAGGATGACGTTCTCGAGCGATCTGATCTCGCCGGGTGCATCCGAGCATTCGATGCGGATGACCTGCGAGCAGAGGCCGCCGATGGACCGTGCTGCCACCTCGATGACCACAGGCACGTCACCGGCCATGCGAACCTCGGCATGGACCGGTCCGTGACGCAACCCGAGTGCCGAAACGGCCGTGCGCACCGCCTCCACGATGTCGGTTTGCGGCGCGCGGCCGAGTCGTGACGGTGTCACGTACAGGGTCTCCTCGAAGAAGGGACCGCTCAGGGGATCGGGCTTGTCGAACAGTGCGATGACCTCGAGAATCCCTTGGTACACAAGGCCTTCCAGCGCGACCTCCACACCGTCGACGTAACGCTCCACGAGCAGCGGCGGCACGGCATCATCGCCGCAGATCTCGCGCATCAGCGTGGCGATACGCCGCACCGCAACCTGCGCGCCGTCACGGTCGTCGGCACGGATCACGCCCCGGCTCGCGGCAAGGTCGACGGGTTTGATGACGCACGGAAACCCCACCACCCTGACCGCCGCATCCAGCGCCGCGTCATCGGCATTGACGTCGATCTCCGCGAAGCTCGGCTGCGCCAGACCGCAGCCCGTGAGGCATCTGCGCAGCAGCCGCTTGTCGCGCGTGGCCTGGACCGCCTCGACGGGATTCCGTCGCGGCGTGCCGATGCGTCGCGCAACCGCCGCCGCCGTGACCACAGAGCCTTCGTCGACGCCGACGACCGCGTCGATCGGCCATCGCCGCGCGAACTCGGCGGCACGTTCGGCCGACTCCATGGGCCGCCCGAGGTCGAGCGTCAGCACCCGTCCCTCCATCAGTGCCGCCAGTGTCGGCGCCTCGTTGGAGGCGACGACGATGTCGAGGGCCAGCTCCTCGGCCGCGCGCAGGAACGCCGTTGCCCGGTATGTCTCCGTCGGCAGGATGAGCATCACCCTCGGCATGGATTCAGCCTACGCTCGCGATCCTTCCGATCCTCGCTCCACAGCGTCGCCGGGCGGGGCCGCCCCGGTGTCCAGCCAGTAGTCGACCCAGGTCTCTCGAGTGGCTCCGATGTGATCGTAGACGGCCTGTGCGTGCCGGTTGTCCACGGCCGTCTGCCAGATGAGCCGGACGGCACCACGGTCGCGGCATCGCTCGACGCAGGCGTCGATCAGCGCTGTGGCGATGCCCCGGCCACGCGCGGCGGCGGCGACATACAGATCGTTCATGACGCCCACGCGACTCGCGGTCGAGGTCTCCCAGCTCCAGAACACGGTCGCGAACCCAACAGCCCCGCCGGCATCGGTCGCGATCAGCTGGAAGCCCTCACGGGTGGGGTCGGCCATCAGCGAGCGCGCCATGGTCAGCAGGGCGCGGTCGGAGGGCTGAACTCGGTAGAAGTCGCAGTAGGCGCGCATCAGCGGGAGCAGCCGCTGAACCTGTGCCTCGGTGCTGACGATGCCGATATCCAAACGCCCGGTCCCGCGCATGCCTCGCCTCCTCGCCCTGCGCCAATCACCGACGCCCTCGGGCCCGTCTTTTTGCGGCCAGAGGTAATTGTCGTTCCACAGACGCAACCGGAATTCAACACGAGATCGGCAAAGCTGCTCGGGTGAGTTCCGCGGCCCCTCGCGAACGGCGGGCACTCCTGACATTCCTCCCGCAGAACGGACGGGCTCCGAGGGCACTGTGGGTCGTGTATGCGGTCATGGCCACCCTGCTCACGGCCTATGTCGTCTCGCTCCTCGTTCGCTCGCCCGGCCAGAGCTGGCCATGGGTCGACGGCTGGGGCGTCGCCGTGTACGAGGTGATCCTCGCCGGGCTGCTCGTCGCCCGCGGATTCACCCGTCAAGGCGGCCGGGCGGTTCCGCTGGTCCTCGGGAGCGCGGTACTCGCCTGGGCGCTCGGCGACGTGGCGCTCACGGCGGAGACATGGGGCGGCTCGGCCGCGGCGACACCATCACCGGCAGATGCCTTCTATATCTGCTTCTACCCGCTCGCCTACGCGGCGATCGTTCTCATGCTCCGAAACGAGATCAAACGGCTCCTCCCGGCAACATGGCTCGACGGAGCCATCGCGGGGCTCGGCGCGGCGGCCGTGGTCGCCGCTTTCGCCTTCCACGCCGTGCTGCAGACGGTCGAAGCGGGCAGCGCCGGAGTCAGCTGGGTCGGCGTGCTGGTCGATTTCGTCTACCCGATCGGTGACGTCCTGCTCCTCGCCCTGGTCGTGGGGGGCACCGCGATCCTCTCGGGGCGCCGCCTTCCGTGGCTCCTGTTCGCCGCCGCGTGCGCCGTGAACGGGGTCGGCGATACGTTCAACCTGTTCGGATCGTCGGCGCAGGTCGGGGTCGTCTTCAACGGCATCGCCTGGCCGGTCGCGATCACGCTGATGTCGATCTCGGTTTGGGTGCCCCAGGGACGTCGCAACCTCCTCGAGGGTGGAAACCTTCCCGGCTTCGTGCTTCCCGGAGCCGGTGCGCTGGCCGGCCTCGTGATCCTCTTCGTCAGCGCCCTGGAGCATCCGACCGGCGACAAGATCGCCGTTGCGCTGGCCACGGCAACCCTCGTCGTGGTGGGTGTACGGCTGGCGCTGTCAGTGCGTGGCCTGCGCGCTCTCACCGAGGAACGCCATCGTCAGGCGGTCACGGACGAGCTCACCGGCCTGGGCAATCGCCGCCGGCTCACCACCATGCTCGATGCCTTCTTCGACGACCTGGCCGACCCGGCGACCCCTGAGCGGACCGTCGCGTTCCTGTTCGTCGACCTCGACCATTTCAAGGAGATCAACGACTCGTTCGGCCACTCCGCCGGGGACGAGCTCCTGAAACAGCTTGGGCCGCGGTTGACCGGCTCGCTTCGTCACAGCGACGTCCTCGTGCGCATCGGTGGCGATGAGCTCGGCGCCGTGCTCATCGACAGCGATCCTTCCTACGCGGCCGGGCTCGCGCGGCGCCTCACGGCGCTCCTCGAGCAGCCGTTCATCCTCAACGGGGTCAGCGTGCGGATCAGCGCGAGCATCGGGATCGCGGCGGCGCCCGCCGACGCCGGCGACAGCGTCGGCCTCATGCGCTGCGCCGACGTCGCGATGTACCGCGCCAAGCTGACCCACCGTCCGTATGAGGTGTACACGCCCTCCATCGACGACGGCGGCAACCGCCTTGCCCGGGTCGAGGAGCTGCGCGCCGCGGTCGAGGGTGAGCGCCTCGTGCTGCACTACCAGCCCCAGGTGGACCTGCGCAACGGGGAGATCATCGCCGCGGAGGCGTTGGTGCGCTGGCCTCATCCCCGCCTCGGCCTGATCCCGCCGCTCGAGTTCCTCCCGCTCGCCGAGGAGGCCGGCCTCATGGGCCCGCTCACCCGCCTGGTCCTGGACCAGGCGCTCGCGCAATGCGCCGTCTGGCGCACCGCGGGCACCCGCCTGGCCATGTCCGTCAACGTCTCCTCGTCGAACCTGCTCGATCCCGGCTTCATCGATGTGGTACGCAGTGCGTTGCGGCGTCACCGGGTGCCCGCGTCCGCTCTCATCCTCGAGATCACCGAGACGACGATCATTCGCGACTTCGCCGCCTGCCAGACGGCCATCGAGGAGCTTCGCGGCCTCGGTCTCGGCGTCTCGATCGACGACTTCGGGTCCGGGTTCACGTCACTCGCATATCTCGGCAGCCTGCCGATCACCGAGCTGAAGCTCGACCGCAGTTTCATCGGCGGCCTGAGTCCCAACGGGCGCGAGCAGGACGTGAAGCTGGTGCGCGCCACGATCGAGCTCGGCCATGCACTCGGACTGCTCGTCGTCGCCGAGGGCATCGAGACCCTCGCGACCCTGGAGCTGCTGGCGCTGCTCGGCTGCGACCGCGCCCAGGGCTACTTCACGGGCAGACCGGTGCCGGCCCAGGAGTTCGAGACCGCTGCGACGCTCCCGGCGACCCTTCGGATGGCGACGCCGGAGTCCGTCACCCCGTTCCCGAAGTACCTCCGCACGGCCGTCTGACGCAGGCCGGCACCCGTGGGCGCGCTCTGCGGCGCGATCAGTCTCTCGTGCACGGCGTACAGACGGACGCCCTGGGATCTGTGCGTCGCGGCTGAAGAACCAAACGCCCTCCTCTGCGAGAGTTCCGTGCAAGGCGCATGCCGTCCTACGTGCACATCAACAGAGTTAGAGGTGAGGTATCGCAATGTTGTCTGCCCTGACCCCGGATCCAAGCTGGCTGAACACCGGCGACACCGCGTGGCAGCTCACGTCGGCGACGCTGGTCGGGATCATGAGCATCCCCGGCCTGGCGATCCTGTACGCAGGGTTGATGAAGCGGAAGTTCGCTGTCAACTCAGCGCTCATGGTCATCTACGCGTTTGCGATGACGCTGGTCATCTGGATGTTCTTCGCGTACGACATGAGCTTCGGCCAGCCATTGCACGTCGCGGGCGCGGCGACGACGTTCGTGGGCATCCCACACCCCGTCGCCGGAGCGAGTGACCTCGAGCAACAGGCGAGCATTCCCCTGCTCAGCGGGTTGATCCCGGCACTGCGCTTCCCGATGTCGTCGCTCGTGTACTTCCAGTTCGTGTTCGCGACGATCACCGTGATCATCCTGGGCGGCGCACTGCTCGGGCGCATCAGCTTCCGGGCATGGGCGCTCTTCGTCCCGCTCTGGATCACCCTTGTGTACTCGGTCGGAGCATTCAGCCTCTGGGGCGGTGGCTGGCTCGGCGCCCTCGGTGCGGTCGACTACAGCGGTGGCTATGTCATCCACGTCGCCGCCGCCGTCTCCGCCTTCGTTGCAGCGGCGGTCATCGGTCCACGGATGCTCAAGGACCGGCTCAACAACAGGCCGAGCAACATCATGATGGCGGTCGCCGGAGGCGGGCTCCTGTGGCTCGGCTGGAGCGGGTTCAACGGTGGTGACCCGTACTTCGCCAACGCCGACGCATCGGCGGCGGTGCTCAACACGCACCTGTGCACGGCGACCGCGCTGCTGACCTGGATGATCATGGACATCTTCTTCCTGAAGAAGCCGACCATCATCGGGATGATCAGCGGCATGATCGCGGGGCTGGTCGCGATCACCCCCGGAGCCGGTTACATCAACGCCTACGCGGCGTTCGCGATCGGCATCGGCGCCGGAGTCCTGCCCTGGCTGTCGATGAACGTCCTCGGCAAGACCCGGCTCTTCACCAACCGCGTCGACGACGCGCTCGGCGTGTTCCACACCCACGGCGTCGCTGGAGCGTTCGGCGGTCTGATGACCGGTGTGCTGGCCTCACCGAACATGATCGTGTACGTGGGCACCGCCGGCACGGCGTCGGTCGCCGTGACCGGGCTCGTGTACGGCAACGCGAAGCAGCTGCTCCTTCAGGCGCTCGCGCTCGGTTTCATCATCGTGTACGACGCGGTGGCGACCTTCGTGGTGATCAAGCTCGTGGGGCTCATCGTTCCGCTGCGCATGACCGACCAGGAGCTCGAAGTCGGTGACCAGTTGCTCCACGGTGAGGTGGCTATCGACATGGAGCCGCCGGAGCCGGTCATCTCACTCAACGGACACCTGAGTCCGGCGCCGGTGGAGGCCGGCTCGCCGGTCTGAGGCAGGCCGTCAGTTAGCAGCGATCAACCCCGGAGACCGTCAAGCACCTGCAGGGCGGTCTCCGGGTTGACGAATGTCGCGGTGCCCACCTGCACGGCGCGGGCGCCGACGACCAGGTAATCCCGCGCCGAGGCGGCGTCGACGATGCCGCCCACGCCGATGACGGGTATGTGGACGGAGTCGCAGACGGCGGCGACGGCGGCCAGGGCCAGCGGCTGTATCGCGGGTCCGCTGAGCCCGCCGGTGCCGAGCGGCAGGACGGACCGACCACTCGCGCGGTGGATCTTCTTGCCGATGTAGGTGTTGACCGCCGACACGGCGTCAGCGCCGGCGTCCTCCACGGCGCGGGCGACGGCGGCGATATCGGTGACGTTGGGGCTGAGCTTCACGATCACACAGCGCTCGGTGACCGCGCGCACAGCGGCGACAAGCCGGGCGGCGGCAACCGGATCACGCCCGAAGTCGAGACCCTGGGCGATGTTCGGGCACGAGATGTTGAGCTCGATGCCGGCCACCTCGGCAACCGGCTCAAGGACGGTCACGCAGTGCACGTACTCCTCGACCGAGCCACCGGCGATGTTGACGATGACCCGAATCGCCCAGTCCTTCCAGCGCGGCGCATGGGTCGCGGCCACCGCGTCGATGCCCGGGTTCTGAAGCCCGATGCTGTTGAGCATGCCGCCGCCCGTCTCGGCGACCCGAGGTGGTGGGTTGCCCTCACGCGGGTGCACGGTCGTCCCCTTCGTGTACAGCGCTCCGAGGCGGTTGATGTCGATGAGCTGCTCGAGCTCGAACCCGTAGCCTGCGGTCCCACTGGCCAGGCCGACCGGGTTCGGGAGCGTCAGCCCGCGGCCGAGGTCGACGGCGGCAACCGCGTCCTCGCTCACGCGACATCGGCTCCGGGGAGCGCGCTGAGCCCCTCCCAGTCCACCTCGCGCATGGGCATCACCGGACCGTCGGTGCAGCAGAGCCGCCACACCGGCGTGCCGTCCTCGCCGAGCATCGGGAGCGCGCATCCGAGGCATGTGCCGAAGCCGCATCCCATCGGCGCCTCCAGCGATGCCTCGAGCGTCGGCGGGAGCTCGTCTCCCGATTCGAGGAGCGTTCGCATCACCGCACCGAGCATCGGGTTCGGTCCGCACGCGTAGAGCGCCGAGGGATTCGACTGCAACGCCTGGGCGAGCAGGTCGGTGACGGCGCCGTGGTGGCCGCGGGTGCCGTCATCGGTCGCCTCGGCGACCACCGGGACCGCCGGCCGGGCGAAACGCTCCGCCGGATACAGGCGGGTGGCGGTGCGCGCACCGTTCAAGACAAGAATGTCTTCAACACCACGGCGGCGAAGCTCGTTGATGAGCAGCGGGAACGGCGCACACCCGAGGCCACCGGAGACGCAGACGACCGGCCCGGTGTCCACCACGCTGAACCCGTGCCCCAGCGGCCCCAGCGAGTCGAGCGGATCGCCGGGCTTGAGGTCGGCGAGGAGGCGCGTGCCGGCGCCGACGGCTTCGAACACGAACCCACAGGTGTCGCCCTGCGTCCACGCAACGCTGAACGGACGGCGGAGCAGCGGCGTCGTGCCCGACCCGCAACGCAGCTGGACAAATGACCCGGGCTGCGCGGTGGCGGCGATATGGGGCAGCCGCGCGACCAGCTCCAGGATTCCTCCCCCGACACGCTCGACGACGAGCACCTCACCGGTCTCGAGTGACGCGCGCCGCAGATCGGCGGTCACGTCACCGTCTGGACCACGCCGTCGCGGTACTGGCGCACCGTCGCGACCCGGAAGCTCTGCCCCGAGGTGTGACGGCCGATGGCGTCGACCAGCGCGGCAGCGGTGTCGAGCGACGTGCAGCAGGGAATCCGGCGCTGCTCGGCGGCGAGGCGGATCCGGTAGCCGTCCTTCACGGTTCGGCCCACCGCCGCGGCTGCTCCGCCGTCGGCTCGGAAATCGAGCTCGTCGGTGCCGAAGTTCGAGACCGTGTTGATGACGATGGAGACGCGGCCATCCTCGATGACGTCGATGACGTTGGGCCGCCCGTGGCCGATCTTGCCCACCGAGACCGCGGAGATCCCCGCGCTCGCGAACGCCGCGGCGGTTCCGGCGGTGGCATAGATCGTGAAGCCGAGCGAGCTGAGCTGGGCGATGATCGGCAGCGCCTCGGCCTTGTCGACGTCGGCGACGCTGCAGAGCGCTCCGCCGCTGGTGGGCATGCCGCCGAGCGCCGCGACAAACGCCTTCTCCAGCGCGGCGCCGAGGTCGGTGTCGATGCCCATCACCTCACCGGTCGACTTCATCTCCGGGCCGAGCGCCGTGTCGACGTCGATGAGCTTCACCGTCGAGAACACCGGCGCCTTGACCGCGACCAGCGGCCGTGCCTGGACGAGGCCCGTCGTCCATCCCAGCTCCGCGAGGGTGGCGCCGCGCATCACGCGCGTCGCCAGCTCGACCATCGGAACACCGGTCACCTTGCTGAGGAACGGGACCGTCCGCGACGCGCGCGGGTTGACCTCGAGGACGTGAGGGATGCCGCGGTGCACCGCGAACTGGATGTTGCAGAGGCCCCGGACGTCGAGCGCGCGCGTGATACGCACGGTCGCGTCGACGATCAGCGTGCGAACGTCGTCGCCGAGGATGCGAGCGGGGTATGCGGCCATGGAGTCGCCGCTGTGCACACCGGCGCGCTCGACATGCTCCATGAGACCCGGGATGACCACGGTGGTGCCGTCGCTGATGGCGTCGACATCGACCTCGGTGCCGAACAGGTAGCGGTCGATGAGCACCGCGCCGCGGCGGCGCCCTCCCTCGGCCGGGAGCGCCGCCATGGCCGCCTCGAGATATCGCTGGAGCTGGCTGCGACTGTGCACGATCTCCATCGCGCGCCCGCCGAGAACGTACGACGGCCGCACCAGCACCGGGAAGCCGATGCCGTCCGCGATGGCGAGCGCCTCGTCGAGGTCCGTCGTCGCCGCCCCCTGCGGCTGGGCGATGGACAGCGAGCGCATCAGCCCCTCGAAAGCGCGACGGTCCTCGGCGAGGTCGATGCTCGCGATGCTGCTCCCGAGGATCGTCACCCCCGCGCGGTCGAGCGGCTCCGCGAGATTGATCGCCGTCTGCCCGCCGAACTGAACGACGACCCCGGATGCCTGCTCCTCGTGGATGATCGCGGTGACCGCCTCCTCGTCGAGCGGCTCGAAATACAGGCGGGTGCTGCAGTCGAAATCCGTGCTCACCGTCTCCGGGTTGCTGTTCACCATCACCGCGTCGACGCCCTGCGCGCGGAGCGCCATCGCCGCGTGCACGCAGCAGTAGTCGAACTCGATGCCCTGACCGATGCGGATCGGACCGCTGCCCAGCACCACCACCGTGTTCGGCGCCGGTGCTGCGGCGGCAGGGCCCTCGTCCTCGACCTCGTAGGTCGAGTAGTAGTAGGGTGTCGCCGCCTCGAACTCGGCGGCGCACGTGTCGACGCACTTGAACACCGGGCGCAGACCCGCATCCCGCCTGCGTGCGCTGATGTCGCCTGTCGAGAACCCGGTGAGCGCCGCGATGCGCGCATCGGTGATGCCGGCACGTTTGGCGGCGCGCAGCGCGTCGTCGTCGATGCCGTTCCAGCGGAGCCGTTCTTCGCAGGCGACGATGGCGCCGAGGCGCCGCAGGAACCACGCGGAGATGCCGCTGCGATGCTCGAGCTCCTCGGGGGTGGCGCCGCCGCGCAGCGCTTCCATGAGCGCCGCAGCCCGCCGATCGTTGGCGACATCGATGAGCACCGGTTCGTGCAATGCCGCCGGGTCCGGCTGAGGTTGTTCGAGCGAGCGCAACGCCTTGCTGAATGCCGCCTCGAAGGAGCGCTCGATCGCCATCACCTCGCCGGTGGACTTCATCTGCGTGCCCAGCCGCCGGTCCGCCTCGGGGAACTTGTCGAACGGCCAGCGCGGAATCTTGACGACGCAGTAGTCGAGCGCGGGCTCGAAGGCCGCGCAGGTCTTGCCCGTCACCGCGTTGGGAATCTGGTCGAGCCGGCGCCCTGCCGCAATCTTGGCTGCGACCCGAGCGATCGGATAGCCGGTCGCCTTGGAGGCGAGCGCGGACGAGCGCGACACCCGGGGATTGACCTCGATGACGTGGTATTCGTGCGACTCCGGCGCAAGCGCGAACTGCACGTTGCACCCGCCCTGGATGTCGAGCGCGTTGATGATCCGCAGCGCCGCGCTGCGCAACTGCTGGTGCTCACGATCGGTGAGCGTCTGCGCGGGTGCGACGACCATCGAGTCACCCGTGTGCACACCCATGGGATCGAGGTTCTCCATGTTGCACACCGTGATGCAGGTCCCCGCGGCATCGCGGATGACCTCGTACTCGATCTCACGCCACCCCGCCACCGAGCGTTCGATGAGCACCTGGCTGATCGGTGAGGCGGCCAGCCCCGCAAGCACCGTCTCGGTGTAGCGCTCCTCCGTCTCGCACAGCCCGCCGCCGGTGCCACCGAGCGTGAACGCCGGACGCACGACGAGCGGCAGTCCCATCCGTTCACGCAGCGCTCGTGCCTCCGCGAGCGACGACACCGTCGCCGACTCCGGCGCCGGCTCGCCGATGGAGTGGAGCAACTCCTTGAAGCGCTCGCGATCCTCGGCGGTGCGGATCGCCCGCAGTCCCGTTCCAAGAACTCGCACGTTGTGACGCACGAGCACTCCCGCATCGTCGAGCGCGACCGCGAGGTTCAACCCCGTCTGCCCACCCAGCGTCGCGAGCAACCCGTCCGGCCGCTCCGCGACGATCACGCGCTCGAGCACCTCCACCGTCAGCGGCTCGACATACACCGCATCCGCCGACGAGTCGTCGGTCATGATCGTCGCCGGGTTGCTGTTCACCAGCACCACGCGAATCCCCTCTTCACGCAGCGCCCGGCATGCCTGCGTCCCCGCGTAATCGAACTCCGCGGCCTGACCGATGATCACCGGCCCCGACCCGATCACCAGCACGCACTTGGGTTTTTCCGGTATCTCCGCCGAGAGATCCGGCGTCCCCAAGCTGTCGGCGGAAGCGGCGCCGGGCGCGGCAATCGCGCCGTTGCCACTACCACCGGCGTGCTCGGCGAGTGGGGGGTGGGGATTCGTGGCGAGTTCGCGTAGCGGTTCGACCGAGCGCGATGCTGAGTCGTTGCGCGAGGGCGAACCGCGGAGCGCTGTCTGAGCGAGCGAATCCCCACCCCCCACTCGCCCCACCACACACATCCGCAGGAACTCGTCGAAAACCCCGGCGCGGTCCTGAGGCCCGGGCGCCCCCTCAGGGTGGTACTGCACCGAAAACGCCGGCAGCTCACGATGTCGCAGTCCTTCCACGCTGTTGTCGTTCAGGTTGCGTTCGCTGACGTACCACCCGGAGTCAGCGGGCAGCGACGCCGCGTCAACCTGGAACTCGTGGTTCTGCGAGGTGACGTAGACGGTTCCGTGCTCGACGTCGCGCACCGGGTGGTTGCCGCCGTGGTGTCCGAACCCGAGGCGCGAGGTGGAGGCCCCCGCGGCCTGACCGAGGATCTGATGTCCAAGGCAGATGCCGAGCAATGGAACGCGCCGTTCGAGCAGGTCGCGACACAGCTGGACCGCGTGCGGCAGCCGCGAGGGGTCGCCGGGTCCGTTGGAGAGGACGATCCCGTGCGGATCGTGACGCAGCACGTCGTCGATGCTCGCGTCCTGACGGACGAGGATCACCTCGGCGCCGCGGCTGCACAGAGCGCGCACCTGGTTCAGCTTCACGCCGTAGTCGAGCACGACCACGCGCACACCGCTCCACGCATTCTCGCTGCCGGCGAGCACCACGCCCCGATGCAGGGCCGCGTCGAGCGGATCGACGAACCGGCGCCAGGGCTCGTCGATCGAGACCATGCCGACCAGGTCCTCGTCGCTCACGAACGGCGCCGTTCGAGCCGCCTCCACCTGCTCGCTCGCGGACATCTGTGAGCACGCCGCGATGACGCCGCGAAGCGTGCCGTGGTCGCGAAGATGGCGCGTCAAGGCGCGGGTGTCGACGCCGCGAAGACCGGGGATCCCGTTGCGCTGCAACTCCGCTTCCAGGGTGCGCTCGCCGCGCGCATGGCCGATGTCCGCGGAGAGCTCGCGCACCACCAGTGCGCGGCACTGGACACGCGTCGACTCAGCGGTGTCGTCGCGGCAGCCGTAGTTGCCGATGAGCGGGTAGGTCATCACCACCACCTGACCGGCATAGGACGGATCGGTGATCACCTCCTGGTACCCGGTCATGCACGTGTTGAAGACGACCTCGCCGTTCCGGGCGTGCTCCAGCGGCGCGCCGAACAGGATTCCCTCATACGTCGCGCCGGACTCGAGGGCGAGACGCCCGCGCACGTCAGGCATTGGTCACCAACTCCGAGGCGATCGGCACGCGCGCCGGGTTCTGATGGATCACACGGCCGCCGGCCAGGGTGAGCAGGACGGTGCCGCGAAGCGTCGCCCCGAGCAGGGGCGTGTTGCGTGAGAGCGATTGGAGGGGTGTCGCGCCGACGACCCACTCGGTGTTCGGATCGAACAGCGTGCAGGTTGCCGACTCTCCGATGCGCAGCCGTGGCTCGGGCACACCCGATGCTGGGCCGAGAATTCGGTGCGGTCCGACCGTCAACCGCTCCACGAGCGTTGCCAGCCACTCCCCTCCCATGCCCCCGATGGTGATGCAGGCGGCGAGCGCGGTCTCGAGACCGATCATCCCGGGTGCGGCGTCCTCGTATGCGGTCGACTTCTCCGCGGCGCGGTGGGGCGCGTGGTCGGTCGCCACCGCCTCGATGACACCGTCGCGCAGCGCTCGAACGAGCGCGTTCCGGTCGCGTTCCGCGCGCAGCGGCGGGTTCACCTTGCGGAGCGATTGCGGGTCCGGTTCGTCTGCCATCGGCAGCCACATCGAGAGGTGATGGGGCGTGACCTCGGCGCTCACGGTGAGACCCTGCTGGCGTGCGCGCCGGACCGACGCCACCGAGCCTTCGGACGAGAGATGCTGGAGGTGCAGGTGACCCAATCGCGCGTGCGACAGGGCGCGGATCGCGAGATTCACCGCGCGGGTCTCACTTTCCGCGGGGCGGATCGGGCTGCGCGTCACCGGGCCCTGGGTCACGTTCGCCTGCGCGATCATCTCCTCGTCCTCGGGATGCACGAACACCGCGCGAGACAGGTGCGCGCTCTCGGCAAGTGCGATCGCCAGTTGCCGCGGCGACACGCCGTTGCGTCCGTCATCACCGAGCGCGACCGCTCCCGCCTCGACGCAGCGGCGAATGTCGACCAGCTCGGCGCCGTTCAGGCCACGCGTCAGAGCGGCAACCTGAAGGATCGACACCGGAAGGTTGCTGGCGGCGAGCCGGGCTTCAGCCACCCGCTCCGGAGTGTCGACGGGTGGGTCGGTGTTGGCCATCGCCACCACGTGGGTGAATCCGCCCGCCGCGGCGGCGCGTGACCCGCTCTCGAGCGTCTCCGCAGCCTCGTCACCGGGCTCACGAAGATGGGCATGGAGGTCGATGAACCCCGGGCAGAGCACGCATGGATCGGCGCCGGCCGCGGGCGTGAGGTCGACCACGGGCACGCCTGCCGCCTCGATGTGGTGATAGATCGCGAGGATCTTGCCGCCGTCCACCCAGACGTCCTGACCGGTGGCGTCGAGACGGCCAAGCGGATCGATGACGCGGACACCGCGCAGGATCGCGTTCACGGCGTGCCCCGCCGGAGCCATGCGCCGTCGACACCGTCCACCTCGCGCAGGCGTACGAAGACGCGATCGCCCGAAGCGGTCGGGACGTTCTTGCCGACGTAGGTGGCGCGCAGGGGCAGCTCGCGGTGGCCCCGGTCGATCAGGGTCAGCACCTCGACGGCGGCGGGCCGGCCGCAGTCGACCAGGGCGTCGAGCGCGGCACGCAGCGTCCGTCCCGTGAAGAGCACGTCGTCGACGACGATCACCACGGCGCCGTCGATGCGCGGCGCCGGTCCGCCGTCGACGTCGTAGAGCGCGGGGTGCGGTGCGGTCGGCCGCGGGCGGTCGTCCCGATGCGCGCTGGGGTCGATCACCGCCACCGGCGGTGCCGGGTGCCCCTGGCTCACGAGCTGCGACGCAACCGCGCGAGCCAGCGGGACGCCGCGGGTGGGGATGCCGACGAGCACGACGCTCTCCAGGGCCGGGTGCCGCTCCGCGATCTCATGGGCGAGACGCACGGTGATGCGCTGGACGGCCGCGGCATCCAGCAGCTGGGGGCTGTCGTCGAGTGGCTGAGCGAGGCCGGTCACCGCGACGCCGTCATGCCAGGAGCATCTCGAGCAGCGCCATCCTGATGGCCACGCCGTTGGCCGCCTGCCGGAAGTACGCCGCCCGAGGGTCGGCGTCGACCTCGGGCGCGATCTCGTCGACCCGCGGCAGCGGATGCATGACGATCGCCGTGGCAGGGAGCCGGCGCATGACCGCGCCGTCGATGCGGATCGCCGTCCTCGCCTGCTCGAACTCGAGCGGGTCCGTGAAACGCTCCTTCTGCACACGCGTCTGGTAGACGACGTCGACGCCGTCGAGCACATCGGTCAGCTGATCAACCAGCCGGCACTCGATGCCGCGAGCCTCGAGGCGGGCGAGGATGTCGCCGCCGATCTGGATCACCGCGGGGGCGACAAAGGCGAGGCGGACGCCCGGGTACAGCGCCAGCAGCAGTGCGAGGGAACGTGCCGTCCTGCCGAAACGGAGGTCCCCGCAGAAGGCGACGCTCACTCCCTCGACGTGGCCGAGCTCGCGCTCGATCGTGTAGAGATCGAGCAGCGCCTGGGTGGGATGCTCGCCCGGTCCGTCGCCCGCATTGACCACCGGCACCGATGCCACGCTGGCAGCTCGGGCGGCCGCTCCGGCCTCGTCGTGACGGAGCACGATCACGTCGGCGTAGGTGGACACCATGCGCACCGTGTCCTCGAGCGTCTCCCCCTTGATGGCACTGGAGAAGGTCCGAGCGGCCTCGGTGCCGATCACGGCGCCACCGAGGCGGAGCATCGCCGACTCGAAGCTCAGGCGTGTCCGGGTGCTCGGCTCGTAGAAGAGGGTCGCCATGACCTGGTGCGCCAGGCGGTCGTCACGCACGCCGGCGAGGGCGGTGGCGCGCCGGAACAAGCGGTCGAGCAACTCGCGATCGAACTGCTCGGCGCTGATCACGTGGCCGAGCATCCGATGTCGCGCGGTCGTAGCCGTCATGGCGCTTCGCCCTCCAGCCCGGGCGGGTTCGGGCAAGGGCGGCCGCGCGGCGGCGCCGCGATCCCTTGCCGGCCTCTCCGGACCTGCTTGAAGTGGATGCGTTTCGCGGACTCTACCTTAGAGTGTCCTCATGGCACTCGGCGACGTCGGCAAGCTCCTCCTGATCGCAGGCGCGGTGATCGTGGTGGTCGGTGGCGTGCTCCTCCTGCTCACGCGGATGGGCGTCACCCAGCTGCCGGGCAGCATCTCGGTGAGCAACGGGAGCTTCTCGCTGTTCTTCCCGATTGCGTTCTGCATCGTCGTCAGCGTCGTGCTCACCGTGGTCATCAACCTGATCGTCCGCCTGCGCCAGTAGGGCTCCGCCGAGTGACCGAACCCGCGACGAGAGAGCTGACCATCACGCCCGACGGCGCCTTCTCGCTGGCCGCCGCCGCGAGCTTCGGATTCGGGCCGAACACGGGTCGCCCCAGGCCGGACGGGGATTCGATGTCCCTGGCGTTCGTCGCCGACGACCTCGTGCACCACGCGGCCGCACACCTGACCCAGGACTCCGAGGGAGTGCTCCACTGCCGGCTGTACGGCGACGCCGATCCCGAGATGGTGCTGGCCCAGGTGCGCAGGGTGCTGTCCCTGGACCGGTCCGGACCGGCCTGGGCCGAGGTCGGCGACCGCGACCCCGTCATCGGCACGCTCCAGTCGGAGCTCCCAGGGCTCCGTCCGGTGCTCTTCCACTCGCCGTACGAGGCGGCGGCATGGTCGATCCTCAGCCAGCGCCGGCATCGCACCCAGGCGACCGCGGTCCGACGCCGCCTCTCGGCTGCGCACGGCCGGACGTTCGCGCTTCCAAGCGGCGACGTCGAGGCGTTCCCGACGCCCGTGGAGCTGCTCCGGGTCGATTCCTTCCCGAGCCTCGAGCCGCAGCGCATCGACCGCCTGCACGCCATCGCCCGAGCCGCGCTGGACGGGTTGCTCGACCCCGCCCGCCT
Organism: Candidatus Dormiibacterota bacterium; assembly: GCA_036786805.1. Taxonomy (GTDB): domain Bacteria; phylum Chloroflexota; class Dormibacteria; order Aeolococcales; family Aeolococcaceae; genus Palsa-851. Next base: position 16,834 of record DAIQQM010000042.1, read on the forward strand.
GCTGGCACTCCCGTCCGAGGACGCGATGGCCGCGTTGCAGGAGCTTCCGGGCATCGGGCCGACCTACGCCGGGCTGATCCTCCTGCGCTCCACCGGTGCGACCGACATCCTCACGCTCGGGGAGCCGCGGCTCCCGTCGTACGTCGCTCACTACTACGGACTCGCGGACCCGGCGACCCCGGCCGAGCTGTCGAGGCTGGCCGAGGTGTGGCGCCCGTTCCGGACCTGGTCGGGGGTGCTCATCCGCGTCGCCGGAGACCGCGACGGCATCGCCTGGGGACCTCAGTCGGGGGGCGGCAGGTAGCGGCCTCCGGTGATCCGTCCGGCGGAGACGTCGAACGCCCAGGTCCCGGCCTTGCCCCACTGCATTCCCCCGTCCATCGGCACATGGGCCCCTGCCAGGCTCATCACGATCGACGCCATGACGTCCCCGTGGGTGCACAGCACCGCTCCGGACACCGATACGAGCTGGAACATGGCCCAGCTCGGATCCGCTCCCTCAGCGAGCCGCTCCTCCTCTGCGACGCGAAGGCCGAGTTCCTCGGCCAGGGGCGCGACCGTCTCGACACAGCGGACATAGGGGCTCGACACCACGATCCTCGTCGACGGCTTCAGGAGCGCTGCCAGCGCAGCCGCCTGGACCCGGCCGGCGGAGGTCAGCGGCCGGTCACGATCCGGAGCGGTCCAGCGTTCTCGTGACCCCGCCTTTGCGTGGCGCACGAGATAGCTCGTGACCTCATCGCCAGGCACCGGACCACCCTGCTTCAACGCGCTTCCAGACTGCCGGCCATCCCATTCGAGCCCGTTCCGCGGCGTCTCGCTGCAGCGCGACCAGCTCGCCGGCCGCGAAGAGCGCGGTCTCGTGCACTCGTGGGGCGGCCGAGCGGTCGCGGAGCCACGCCTCGGCCACGACGGCGTCGTGGAGCTCGCCGAGCACGTCCTGAAGCGCCGCAACCTCGCGAGCGAATTTCGCGGCGTTCTTCCCGGTGGCCGCCGACGCGGCCTCGGCCGCGTAGCGGCAGCGTTTGGCACGGATGCGCAGGTCGTGGAGCTGCTCGTCGGGCACGTCGCCCCGGGCGGCGAGCGCTCCCGCCTTCAGCACGCGCCACGGCTTCCGGACGAGCCCGGGGAGCACATCGCGCGCCGGCGCGGCGGCCATCTCGGTGAGGATCGGGGCCCGGGCCGCCGCCACCAGGTGATCGATCACCTCGATGTAGCGATCGGTGTCCATCGCCAGGAGCAGATGGCGGCGCGCCGAGCGCACCTGTCCAACCAGGGGAGCGACCACGGCCAGGGCCGAGCGCCGATCGGGCGGCGGAAGCGTCGTGGCCGCCGAGCGGAGGCGGTCGCGCAGCACCTCGGAGTCGCGGACCCTTCCGAGCTCGCCACCGAGCCAGCGCAGATCGTCGCGCAGCGCCTCCGCCCACCCGACGTCGAGCAGCGGCCGGAACGTGCGGAGATCACTGCGGAGCCGCCGGGTGGCGACGCGGGCCTGGTGGACGTCCTCGGCGTCGACACCGAGGCGGACACCCGGATCGTGGCGCAGGAGGCGGATCACCGACATGCTGAGCGCCCGGCGAACGACGTCGCCGGCGGTCGCGGCGCCTCCGAGGCTCGCCGGGGCGATTTCAGGAGGGGGAGTGCCGACCAGTCCGAGTGCTCGGGCGACCAGTGCTCGAGGCCGTGCGGGCTGCGCGCCCGCCCCCTGGTACCGGCCGGCGATCACATCGAGCACCGGCTGGCTGTTGCTGAAGAGGTCGATCTCGCGAAAGCGCTGCGTGATGCGCGGGCCCGAGTACACCGAGACGGTGTCGTCGACGGTGCGGGCGATGACTGCGCCGGCCGCATCGAGCAGCACGGTCTCTCCGGTCACGGTGACCAGACGGGCGACGAGCTCCACCGGCGCATGGCGCGCGTAGACGCGCACGAGGTGCAGCACCTGCTCCGGTGGGTGCTCCGGACCTCCGTCGAAGTGCAGCTCGGCGCCGTCCGGCGAGGCCATCCCCTCGCTGGTGGCGGGAAGGCGCAGTACCCAGCCGGTTTCGGCCGAGTACTCGAGCGCGACGCCCCAGCGCGCCAGGCGCAGATCGGCGGTGTCCCAGTGCGTGGTGCGGTGCCTGCGCACCGGCTCGGCGATGATCGCCGCGGACTCGTCGATGTCGTCGAGGGGCTCGGGGGAGAACGTGATCGGCACCTCGAGACGGAGCCCCCGCCCGGGTTCGCTCCCGGTCGAGGGGGTCACTGAGCGACGCGCTCGACCGCGAGCCTGTGCAGCTCGGCCTGGGCGTCGAGACCGCGGACCGTCGGCACCTTGTGCCAGCTGCCGTCGGCATCGAGCTCCGAGGCGAGGACGTCGTCAGCGAGGAGCACCTCCATCACCTCGGCGAGCCGCGCCTGGAGGCGGGGATCGATCACCGGGACCACGGTCTCGATCCTCCCGTCGAGGTTGCGCCCCATCAGATCCGCGGATCCGATGTACCAGTGCTCGTCACCGAAGTGGTAGATGCGCGAGTGCTCCAGGTAGCGCCCGACGAGCGAGCGCACCCAGATGTTCTCGGACATGCCCGCGATCCCCGGGCGCACCCCGCACGAGCTGCGCACGATGAGGTCGATCCGGGCGCCGGCGCACGACGCGGCATAGAGCGCCTCGATGACCTCGGGGTCGATCAGGTGGTTGCACTTGATGATGATCCGGCCCCTGGCGTGGGTCTGGGTGCGGATCAGCTCCACGATTCCGCTCCGCAGCGTGACCGGCGCCACGAGCAGGCGTCGGTACTGGCGCTGCCGGCTGTACCCGGTGAGGTAGTTGAAGAGATCGGTCAGGTCCTCGCCCAGCTCGGCGTCCGACGAGAGCAGGCCGATGTCCTCGTAGAGACGCGCCGTCTGCGAGTTGTAGTTCCCGGTGCCCATGTGGCAGTAGCGACGGATGCCGGTGCCGGTGCGCCGGACGACGAGCGTCGCCTTCGCGTGCGTCTTGAGGCCCACCACGCCGTAGACGACGTGCACGCCCGCCTTCTCGAGCTCGGCCGCCCACGTGA
>DAIQQM010000043.1:0-19675 GCA_036786805.1 Candidatus Dormiibacterota bacterium
CGATCCACCTTCGCGTGGCTGGGCCCCTCCCGCAACAGGTCCAGCATTCTCTCCACAACCGGGCGCGGTCCCTCCAGCACCGTCGCGACGGTGCCGTCCGGCTCGTTGCGCACCGTGCCGGACAGGCCGGCGTCGCCCGCGTGACGGATCACGAAGGCGCGAAACCCGACCATCTGCACTCTTCCGTGCGCCACTGCACGGACGCGCACCACCTCTGAGCCCATCGCCGCCCGATTATAGGTGCGGCGGGTTTCCCGGCTCAGGCAGCCGCGGGCGAGAGTTGCTTGCCGGCCGTCAGCTTGCGAACCAGGGGAGGGATCTCCCGAAGGTTCTTGATCTCGACACCACTCAGCTCGGACAGGAGCGCGAGGATCCGGCGCTGCACCGGAGCCTCGTGGTCGCGACCCGGGAGGTACCAGTTCAGCATCTTCGAGATGTACTCCGGATCCTCGAGCTTGCTCACCACCGACGGGTCCGTGATCGTCGTCGGGTGCTTGGGCGCGTCGTTGGTGCTGCGCATCATCCAGAGCGACATCTTCAGGATGTCGGGAAGGACCTCCGGCCTGTTGGCGACGGCGCGGCGCATGTACTTCGCGTAGCAGGCCGCGTGCCGCAGCTCGTCGGCGGCGAGGATCTTGAAGATTTTGCGGATCACGGGCTCCGGCCCCTGCTCGCTGAAGGCCGTGTACCAGTGCGCCAGGCGCTGCTCGCCGCAGAAGTGCATCGTGAGCGTCTCGATCGCGGGGCCTGGCGCGAACGTGAGCCGCAACTCCGGGAGGGCGGCCTCGTCGAACGTCTCGCCGCACCGCTCGAGATACTTGCGGAGCGTGAGGTGGTGCTTCATCTCCTCGTAGAACCAGATGGAGATGAAGCTGCAGAAGTCGATGTCCGTGTAGAAGTCACGGATGAACATCTCGGTGGCGTACAGCGCGGACAGCTCGGTCAGGCAGATGTTCCGAAGGTCGCTGATCCACTGGGGGCTGACGAGGCTGGGATCGATGTCGTCGAACGGGATGTCGGAGCTGAGCGTCCAGCGGGCGCGCTCGAGGCGGATGAACATGTCGTCGTAGAGCATTGCGAACCAGCATACTTTCTTCGCCGGGCACAAAGGGTGGGCAATGTCATCCGGCGTACATGCCAAGATTTGTGCATGAGGGACAATATGGCCCAATTGACCAAGGCACCCGAGCTCAGGTTGTCCGTGGCGGCCACCCTGCCGCCCGAAGTCACCGACCGGCTCCTCTCGGAAGTCGACGTGATCGCGCGCCGGATGACCCGGCACATCGTGTCGGGCATCTCGCTGCCGGACAGCCGTTTCCGCACTCTTGGGTACTTCCGGACGGTCACCTCCGCCTGCAGGGACGCGCTTCGCACGTTCGTCCGCCTCCTCCGCGACGGGCGCGGGCTGCGGGCCGGGGACCTGGAGCGACTCGGGTCGATGGGCGCCCAGCAGGCCGAGTTGGAGGTGCCCCTCGAGCTGGTCTTCGGCGCATATCGCCTCGCCGCTCGCGTGCTCTGGGATGAGGTGATCGGCCAGCCCGCGATCCTCAACGACGTGCCGCCGAGCACGGTGATCGGGCTGACCAGCACGGTGCTCGAATACTTCGATGAGATCAGCGCGGCGGTGGGTGGCGCCTACCTCGAGACAAGAGAGCGTCTCCTGCGCCAGCGCGATCGTGATCGCGATCGCATCCTCCAGCGGCTGCTCGCCGGAGATGCGTCTCCCGAGCTCCGCCGTACGGCGGTGTCGGCCGAGCTCATGCTGCTCCCGCCCTACACCGTGGTGGCCTGCTCGGCGCCGACGCTGGAGGCGGAGCGCGAGCTCGAGGCGACGTGGCGCGCCGAGGGGGCGCATCTGATCGGAGAGGAGCCGGGGCTCTGGATCGCCCTGCTCCCCGAGGGCCGGGACCTTGCCAGGCTCTGCGCGGCGGCCGGCCCGGTCGTCTTCGGCGTGGGTCCCGTGGCCACCACGCTGGATGCGGTCGCCCCTTCGGCGCAGCAGGCCCGGCGGGCGCTGGAGGTGGGTCGCCGGCTCTACCCGGGGCGTTCCGTGCACACCGACGCCGAGGTCGGCGTCTTCGCCGCGCTCGCCGACGATCGCGACGCGATGCGCACCTTCATCGACAGAGTGCTCGGCCCGCTCGCCGCCGGGACACCCACCCGGAGGCTCGAGCTCGTCGCGACGCTCGAAGCCCTGCTCGACAGCCGCAGCATCGGCGAGGCGGCCGAACGCCTCGGAATCCATCGCCACACCGTGGTCTACCGGGTTGGCCGGCTCCGTCAACTTGGCATCGACGCCGACGACCCCGAGCAGCGACATCAGCTCTGGCTCGCGCTCCGCTGCGCCCGCCTGCTCGAGGGGTAACTCGCGCGGATCCCGGCGTCTGCGGGACAGTTGCAGGTGGCTCGCGGGTGGTTGAAGGATCCATCGTAGAAAGAGATCATTCCTATTGAATGACCCTCATTGACGCACCGATCCGGCCCTCCGCAGAATGGAGCGATCGCACCAGAGAGAGCAGGGGGAGGTGGCTGACGGAGCCGGTCGACGCGTCGCGCTTGAGGAGCACGGCAGCGTGTCTCAGGGAAGCGCGTCGGGGCAGGCGAATGATTCGATGAGGGGATCATTCCGTTCAAATCATGCTCATTGCTTAATGGCAGGTTTGAGGGGAGAGTCACCTCGACGAGATACCGCGACTCAACTGGGCGAGCGACAACTGTTCGAATGAACGAGGCCGATCGAGAGGGGGCCTCAGGAAGAGAAATCGGTAAAGGGGAGACAACAATCATGTTTGGGGAAGCACCTCTACGATCCGCGGCGAAGAGCCGCAGGACCACGCGTCGCGCCGCGACGTCGGTTGCGCTGCTGGCCACCGCCGCGATGGTCGGCGCATGCGGGGCCACCAGCGGCCCGGCGAGCTCCGGCACGCCACAGCCCGACCCGGCCACGGTCAACCTCGGGTACCTCGTCAACCTGACGCATGCGCCGGCGCTCATCGGCGTCTCGCAGGGCTTCTTCCAGGGGGCGATGCCGAAGGGCACGACGGTCAAGACGACCACGTTCAGCGCGGGCCCCGCAGAGAGTGAGGCACTGCTCGGCGGCGAGCTCGACGCCGCATTCGTAGGGCCTGGTCCGGCCATCAACGCCTTCATCAAGACCAAGGGCAAGGTCCTCATCGTCGCCGGCGTCGCGTCGGGCGGGGCGGGTCTCGTGGTCAGCAAGGCCGTCGCGGACGGCAACTTCCCAGCCGACCTCGCGGGCAAGACGCTCTCCTCGCCCCAGCTCGGCAACACCCAGGACATTGCGCTGCGCACCTGGCTCGCCACCAAGGGACTCGCCACAAACATCACCGGTGGCGGGCAGGTGAACATCGACTCGAGTTCGGGTAACGCGATCAGCCTGCAGAACTTCGAAGCCGGCAAGATCGCGGGTGGATGGGTTCCGGAGCCCTACGAGTCCGAGTTCATCCTCCAGGGCAAAGGTACTCTCGCGGTCGACGAGTCCTCGCTCTGGCCGAACGGCCAGTTCCCGACCACCGTGCTGGTTGTGACCCAGAACCTGCTCCAGAATCATCCCGACATCGTCAGCGACCTTCTCAAGGGGCTCGTCAAATCGGTCAACTGGATCAACTCGAACGAATCGACGGCGCCCGCGGCTGTCAATGCCGCGCTTGCGTCGAGCACCGGCGGCAAGCTGCTGAAGTCGAGCGTCATCGCGCTGGCGTGGACGCACCTCAGCTTCGGGCTCGATCCCTTCGCGGCGGACCTGCAGACAGACGCGAACAACGCTGAGAAGCTGACGTTCAACAAGACGGCCGACATCAAGGGCATCCTCGACCTAGCACCCTTGAACGCCGTGCTCAGCGCCGCTGGTGCCCCAACGGTCAGCTCCGGAGCGCTCGGCTGATGAACGTAGCGTTTGCTCCCCGCCCCGCGGTGCTGACTCTCGAGCCAGATGACAGCTTCGTGACCCTTGACGGGGTCACAAAGGTGTTCGGCAAGGCCAAGCACTCCGTGATTGCGCTGGAGAATGTCTCGCTCGAGGTGGGCAAGGGTGAGTTCGTGTGCATCCTTGGCGCCTCGGGGTGCGGCAAGTCCACGCTCCTGTCGCTCGTTGCCGGCCTCGACAAGATCACCTCTGGGACGATCGAAATCGCTGACGGTCGTCCGGCGGTCATGTTCCAGGAGCCGGCGCTCCTTCCCTGGCTCACGGTTCGCCGCAACGTCGAATTGCCGATGCGCCTCCACAAGGTGGACTCGGAGGAGCGGAACAAGACGGTCAACCGACTCCTTTCCATGGTCGGGCTCATCGATTTCGCGGACCATCGTCCGCACCAGCTTTCGGGCGGCATGCGCCAGCGTTGTGCGCTCGCTCGCGCGCTCGCGCAGGACTCCGAATTGCTGCTCATGGATGAGCCGTTTGCGGCTCTCGATGCGCTCACGCGTGACCAGCTCCACGACGATTTGAATCGCATCTGGCAGGAAACCGGCAAGACGATCATCTTCGTGACTCACAACGTGCGTGAGGCGGTGCGCCTGGGTGACCGGGTCGTGCTCATGACGCCGCGCCCCGGCCGGGTGGCGCGCGTGTGGGATGTCGAGATCGCTCGGCCTCGCGAACTCGACTCGTTCGAAGTGTCGGGACTCGCTCACGAGATCACGATGCAGCTGCGTGCGGGGGCGAACGCCAATGGAGCGCAGTAGGCTGCAGCGGATCTTTCGGGCCGCATGGCCGCGGCTGTTGGCGATCGCCCTCCTCGTCGGCATCTGGCAGCTGCTCGTGGTGGCCGGGGTGCAGTCCGGCGGCTCCACGGGAGCCGGGGAGCCGCTCCCCGGTCCCGGCGACGCGATCACGGAGATCGGCTATCTCGTTCACATCGGGGTCCTCGTTCCGGCGCTGGCCCAGACACTCGAACGTGCCGCGGTGGGTTATGCGCTAGCACTGGTCATGGGAACAGTGATCGGACTCGCGGTCGTACGTATTCCGGTCCTGCGCGCCGGCGTCGGATCCCTGCTTGCCGGGCTCCAGAGCCTGCCATCGGTGGTCTGGGTTCCCTTTGCAGTCCTCTTCCTGGGAGATTTCGCCGTGTACTTCGTCGTGATCATGGGCGCATTCCCATCGATCGCAATGGGGTTGATGTCCTCATACGACAATGTCCCGACGCTCACGTTCAGCCTCGCGCGCTCGATGGGAGCGCGCGGTCCCGGGTATTACCGGCACTTCATCTTCTCGGCGACATTGCCGGGCTACGTCGCCGGTATGAAGCAGGCGTGGGCGTTCTCGTGGCGCTCGCTGATGGCCGCCGAGTTGATCATCGGATCCACGGCGAGCACCGGGCTCGGGCAGATCCTGGACAACGGCCGTACGCTCGGCGACCTTCCGGAGATGTTTGCCGCCCTGCTGGCCATCCTGGTCGTCGGCATCGCCGTCAACGACCTGCTCTTCGCGCCGCTGGAGCGTGGGCTCCTCCGTCGCCGCGGGCTGGTTCCCGCGTAGGTGGGTTTCTAGCGACTGGCCTTCCCGTCAGCCTCGCGGCGGCGATGTCCGCCCGAGGCGACGGTGGCCCCCTGCTCCGCCTCGCGCGCGAGCATGAAGAGCAGGTCGGAGCATCGATTGAGGTAGCGGAGCACCTCGGGGTTCTCGACGCCCCCGGCGTGCTGCAGCGACACCGTACGCCGCTCCGCGCGGCGCACGAGGGTGCGGGCGAGGTCGATCGCAGCGCCCACGGGGGTACCTCCCGGGATGACGAAGCCGCCGGGGAGAGGCACTCGCGCCTCGAGATCGTGGACCTCGCGCTCCAGCGCATCGGTCATCTCGGCCGTCACGACGTTGAAGTGACGCTCGAGTTCCGCCCGATGTCCCGCCCCGGTGGCGAGCTCCGCCCCGACCACGAACAGCTCGCGCTGCAGCGCGAGGATGCGCGCCGCACGCTCGGGTGAGTCGGTCAGCGCCCGCGCCAGGCCGAGCGCGGAGATGGCCTCATCGAGCGAGCCGTAGGCCTCGGTGTGGAGGTCGTCCTTGGCCACTCGCCCGCCGTAGAGCAGGCCGGTCTCTCCCCCGTCGCCGTGACCGGTGGTGATGCTCACGCGTCTCGCTCAGACGGCGCCGTGCAGGGTCGCTTCGACAAGCTCAGGAGGGGTGTCATCACGGCCGCGCCGCCAGTCCTCGATCCACTTGCTCGCCGCGATGGTCGCGGTGGTGGCATCGCCGACCGCGGTGGTGATCTGACGGGTGAGCTGGCTGCGCACATCGCCGGCCGCGAAGATGCCCGGGATGTTGGTCATCATCGTCATCGGGTCGGTGACGTAATAGCCGGCTTTGTCATGATCGACATGGGCGTCGACGAGCTGGGTGTTGGGGATGAAGCCGATGAAGATGAAGATGCCTCCCACCTCGAGCTCGGAGCGGCGCTCCGTGTCCAGGTTGCGCAACGAAAGCCGGCGAACCCTCTCGTCGCCGTCGATACTCTCGATGATGGTGTCCACCAGGAACTCGATCTTCGGATGCTTGCGGGCTTCGTCGAGCAGGATGGGCTGAGCGCGAAACTCCTTTCGCCGGTGGATGATCGTCACCTTGCTCGCGTAGCGGGTGAGGAACAGCGCCTCCTCCACCGCCGCATCGCCACCGCCGGCGACCGCGAGGTGCACGTCCTTGAAGAACGCGCCGTCGCAGACCGCGCAGTAGGAGACGCCGCGACCCGCGAATTCCTCCTCACCGGAGACCCCGAGCTTGCGAGGATTGCCCCCCGCCGTGATGATCACGGCGGGGGCCCGATAGTCGCCGTCATACGTCTCGATGAGCTTCATGCCGTCGGGCTGCACCTTGATCGCCTTGACCTCGGTGCGGACCAGCGTGGTGCCGAAGTGGGCAGCCTGCTGCTCCATCACGGTGGCGAGCTCGCCTCCGAGGATGGAGAGAAAGCCGGGGTAATCCTCGATAAGCTCGGTATTGAGGAGTTGGCCACCGGGCGCCTTGCCCTCCAGCAGGACGGCGCGTTCGCGGTTCCGGCCCGCGTAGAGCGCAGCCGTCAGCCCGGCGGGACCGCCGCCGATGATCGCGATGTCGAAGTCGTCTGTGGGCACGGTGGTTGCACTCCTCGGGGCACGTCTGTACGGCCCGTCAGGGATGACGATACCCAATGCCGGGCCGAATCATCCCAGCGTCACCCAGAGTCGAAGGTCGGCAAGCACCCGGCTGATCGGGATCGCATAGGCGTCCGGCGCACTCGGGCTTGCCAGCGTGACGATCCCGATCACCTCGCCCTGGGCGTCGAGCACAGGGCCGCCGCTGTTGCCCTCGTAGACCCTGGCTCCCTGGAGATGCAGCATGTCGTCGTACTCCTGAGGCGAGGACTGGCCGGCCTCGATCCCTGTGCCGGCGAGCGGGACGTCGGCATGGAGCTCGACCAGGGTCTCCTCGGTCATGTCGGCGTGGCTGGTGGCCCGGCTGGACGCCAGCGTGATGACCGCGAGCGGCACCTCGGTGAGCGCCCTCGCATCGATCGGCAGCGGTGTCCCCGCAAGCGTTCCGGTAACGCGGAGCAGCGCGAGGTCGACCGACGCGCTGCTCTGGACGAGGCGGGCGACATGGGTGTGATCGGCGCGGTCGGTTACCCGAAGCGAGTTATCGCCACTGACGACGTGGGCGTTGGTGACGACGTCCCCGAGGTTGTCGAAGATCCACCCGGTCCCGAGGGACTCCTCGGCACCGTTGTCGAGCTCGGCTTCGACGGTCACGACGCTGGCAAGGTCGTCACGGCCGAGGTCGGTGAGGATCGGCATGGATGGGGACGGGGAGATCGCTGCCGGGGGGGTGACCGGCGTGACGCGAACCGGATTGATCTGGGCGAGGTCGTTGGCCACGAGGAAGCCCACCAGTCCCGCAACCAGGAGAGCGATGATGGCCGCGGAAGCACGAGCGACTGCCCGTGGTCGGAACGTCGGCTCGGGCCCTCGATCCACGAGGAAACATTGTGGTAGTTCGGCGGCATGGGATCACCGTCGTGGGTGGCGGCGCCGGCGCGCTCGGAAGCGCGGTGGTCACCCGCCTCGTCGCGGCAGGACGGCACGTGGTCGTGCCGACACGGCGCCCGGGACGGGTTGCGCCGCTTGACGGTGTCACCGAGATCGAATGCAATCTCGACGACGTCGACTCCGTGGAGCGGCTGCGCATCGCCGTCGAGGCCTCCGGTCCCTGGGACGGCGTCGTGAGCGCGTCCGGTGGGTTCGCGGGAGGTCGCGCCCACGAGGTCGAGGACGCCGCCATCGAGGCGCAACTTGCCGCCAACCTCCTGGGCCCATGGCGCCTCGCCCGTGCCGCCGCCGCCTCGATGGTCGCCGGCGGCCAGGGCGGGCGGATCGTGATCGTTGCGTCGCGGGCCGCAATCGAGGTGGCGCGGGGGCAGGCCGCCTACCAGGTGAGCAAGGCGGCGGTGCTGAAGCTCTCCCAGGTGATGGCGGCGGAGTTGCGGGGACATGGCATCACGGTCAACGCGGTGCTCCCCGGCACCATGGACACGGCATCCAACCGTGCATCGATGCCGAAGGCGGACCGCGCATCGTGGGTGTCCACGGATTCCGTCGCCGCGGTCATCGAGTGGCTGCTCTCCGACGCCGCCGCGGCCGTGACGGGGGCCGCCATCCCCGCGGGCTGATGGTCACCGGAGCGAGGCCGGGTCGAATGCCCCCGACTCGCCGAGCCGGGCGATGGCGCGGGCTCGGTGCGACACCCGTGCCTTCTCCTCCTCCGGTGCTTCGGCGAACGTGATGCCGAGGTCCACGGAGAGGAACGCGGGGTCGTAGCCGAAACCGTTGTGGCCCCTCGGCGCGACGAGCGTGCCAAGGCACTCACCACGGGCGATCACGGGCTCGGCGCCGGGTCGGGCCAGCGCGGCGACGCAGACGTATCGGGCTCGACGGTCGTCCGGTGTCCGGCGCTCCACCTCGGCCAGCAGTCCGTGGAGACGGTCCTCGTCGGTTGCCGCGTCGCCCATCCAGCGGGCTGACATCGGTCCCGGCCACCCCTGAAGCGAGTCAACCTCGATCCCGCTGTCGTCTGCCAGGGACGGCAGCCCCGTGCCCGCGCACACCGTGGCCGCCTTGGCGATGGCTGATTCCGCATATCCCGGACCCGGCTCGTCGAGCGGGGCGTCAAACCCCACCTCGTCGAGGGAACGGAGCTCCAGGGGCCACGGACTGAGCAGGCTGCGCAGCTCCCGGAGCTTCCCCTGGTTGCGCGTGGCCAGCACCAGGACGACTCCGCTCACTTCGCGGCGCTCAACACCTCTGCCTGCAGCGCGAAGAGCTGGGTGAGCCCCGCGCCGGCCAGGCCCAGGAGCGAGTTCAGCTCGTCGCGCGAGAACGGCTCCTGCTCCGCGGATCCCTGCAGCTCGATGAACCGCCCGTCCAGCGAGCCGACGCAGTTCATGTCGGTCTCGGCGGCGGAGTCTTCGAGGTAGCAGAGGTCGAGCCGCGCCTCCCCGGCCACGATCCCGGCGCTCACCGCGGCGACCGGCCAGCGCAGGGGGTCGGACCGGACCACGCGTGCCTCGCGCAGCCGCGCGACGGCGAGCGCCAGCGCGACGTAGCCGCCGGTGATCGACGCCGTGCGCGTCCCGCCGTCGGCGACGATCACATCGCAGTCGATGAGGATGCTGCGTTCACCGAGGGCTTCGAAGTCGACGGCTGCCCGAAGACTCCGGCCGATGAGCCGCTGAATCTCCTGGACCCTCCCGTCGACGCGTCCCTTGCGCCCATCCCGTTCGGAGCGCGTCTGCGTGCTCCGTGGCAGCATCGCGTACTCGGCGGTGACCCAGCCACGCCCGCTGCCCTTGCGAAACGGCGGCACGCGCTCCTCCACCGTGGCGGCACAGAGGACGCGCGTGTCTCCCATGGTGATGAGTGCGCTGCCTTCGGCGTAGGGCAGCGTGTGCAATTCGATCGTGGTCGGTCGGAGCTCATCGGAGGCACGCTGGTCTGGGCGCATTTGCCCGAGTGTATCGGTCGACCCTGCAGTCAGCGCCGGAAGATCCGCTGGAGCACGATGATCGACACCTCGTAGAGCAGGAGCAGCGGGATCGCCAGCAGCGTCGGCGTGAACGGGTCCGCCCCCGGCGTGATCACCAGTGCTGCAAGAATGATGCCGACGTATGAGATCTTCCGCCAGCCCTTGAGCTTCTTCGACGAGACGAAGCCGAGCAGGCCGAGCAGGACGATCACCACGGGCATCTCGAAGGTGATCCCGAAGATGAACACGATGATCAGGAAGAACCCGATGTACGAGTTGATATCGGGGAAGTAGACGGCGTGTCCGTTGAGGAAATTGGTCAGGAAGCTGAGCCCGATGGGCATCACGAAATACGCGAACGCGGCCCCGACGGCGAAGAGCAGCAGCGCGCTCGCGATGAACGGGCCGACGAACTTGCGCTCCTTCGGACGCAATCCGGGTGACACGAAGCCCCACACCTGCCAGAGGACGACCGGCAGCGCGATCACGAGACCGACCACTGCCGAGACCTTCAGGGGCACGGTGAGCCCCTCGGTGGGGCTGGTGTAGATCGCCTCGTTGTTCGGGATGATGCTGTGCGAGTTCTTGAGCACGGTCGCCAGCGGATGCAGCAGCACGCCGATGAAGAACCCGTTGAAGACGAAGGCGGCCGCCGTGCCGACGATCCAGGCCGCCATCACCCAGATGAGGACGCGCCGCAACTCCTCCAGGTGCTGGACGATCGTCATCCGCCGTTCGTCGTCGCCAGCCACTCCCTGCACCTTACGTGCCTCCGGTCAGCACGCGCCTCTCGGGCGCGTCAGCCAGAAACTGAAGGCTGGTGTGTCGTCGCGTCTGCCGGGACCGTCACCGGCTGGGCCGGCTGGACGGGTGCGGGAGCAGGAGCCGCGACGGCCTGCACCACCGGGGCGGGCTGCGCCGGTGCCGCGGTCGTGCCCATCACGGCGTCATGAGTCTCGGACGAAGCCTTCCGAAACTCGCGGATGCCCTTGCCGATCCCCGCGCCGACGTCGGGCAGCTTTCCCGGTCCCCAGATGATCAGGATGACCACCAGGACGATGATGATTTCCGGCAGATGTCCGCCTATGAATCCCATGTCAGCCTCCAGTCTAGCATCATTGTTTTTGCCACCTCTGAGATCAGACTGAGACCGAGGACAGCGTGCGGGCGAACGACTCGACCGTCCTGTCCACGTCCTCATCCGAATGCGTTGTCGAGAGAAACGCCGTCTCGAACTGAGACGGCGGCCAGAGGACGCCGGACTCGAGCCACGCAGCATGCAGGCGCCCGAAGCGCTCGCGGTCGGCGTGCTTGACATCGTCGAAGGAGCGCGCCTCCTCGATGCCGAGGAACGGGGTGATCATGCTGCCGACGCGACCGACCGTGCAGGCCACGGCGGCCCGGCGGGCGGCGGTTTCGAATCCCTTCTGGAGGCGCTGTCCGAGCCGCTCCATGCGTGCATACAGGCTCGCATCGGCGCGAAGCACGTCGAGAACGGCGATGCCCGCGGCCATCGCCGGAGGGCTTCCGGAGAGCGTCCCGGCCTGGTAGACGGGACCGGAGGGCGCGATCTGCTCCATGAGGTCGCGACGCCCGCCATAGGCGCCGACGGGAAGCCCGCCGCCGATCACCTTGCCGAACAGGCTCAGATCGGGACGAACCCCGTAGAGCGATTGGGCGCCGCCGTACGCGACGCGGAATCCGGTCATCACTTCATCGAATACGAGCACAGCACCCCATTTGGATGTGATGTCGCGAAGTCCGTCGAGAAACCCGGCCTCGGGCGGCACGCATCCCATGTTCCCGGCGACCGGCTCGACGATCACGGCGGCGATCTGCTCGCCCTCGCGCTCGAAGACCGCCGCCACCGCGGCCGGCGCGTTGTAGGGCAGCACGATCGTGTCCTCGACGGCCGCGGCGGGAACGCCGGGCGACCCGGGGATGCCCAGGGTGGCGATGCCGCTGCCCGCTTCCGCGAGGAGCGCGTCGGCATGACCGTGATAGCCGCCGGCGAACTTGACGATCCGGTCCCTGCCCGTGGCGGCGCGGGCGAGCCGTATGGCGGACATGGCCGCCTCGGTGCCCGAGGTCACGAAGCGAACCATGTCCACGGACGCCACGGCATCGACGATCCGCTCGGCGAGCTCGACCTCCAGCTCGACGGTGTGCCCGTAGGCGATACCGCACTCGAGCTGGGCGCGCACCGCGGCGAGCACCTCTGGTGGTTGGTGGCCGAGGATGTGCGGCCCATAGGCGAGCACGAAGTCGATGAACTCGTTGCCGTCGGCGTCGACAACGTGAGCGCCCTCGCCGCGCACGATGTGCGGTGGGACCCCGGGAACGGCGCGGTAGGCGCGGACAGGGCTGTCGACCCCACCGGGAAGCACCCGCTCGGCGCGCTCGCGCAGCGCTCGGGCGTTGCCGTCGCGCATGACGCTACGTCTGCTCTCGCACGGTGATCGACTTCATGAGATCCCCCTGCGCGATTGCCAGCGCGACGGTCATCCCCGACTCGACCTTGCCGAAGAGGTTGTACGACGGCGTCAGCTGCGCCGAGTCATCCGCGATGCAGATGAAGAACTGCGAGCCGTTGCTGTTGGCCCCGCTGTTGGCCATTGCGAGGGCGCCCTCGACGTATTGCTGATGCACGGGCTCATCGTTGAACTGGAATCCGGGACCGCCGCCGCCACATGTTCCGGACGGAGTCGCGGGAGGCGCCGGGACGTTGCCGACGCATTGCGGGTCGCCACCCTGGATGACGAATTTCGCCACGACGCGATGGAACGGGATGCCGTCGTAGAAATGGTTGCGTGCCAGGGTGACGAACACGTTGACCGTGTTCGGAGCGAGATTCGGCTGCAGGCACAGGACGATGTTGCCTTTCGGTGTGAGGATCGTCGCCTGATACAGCTTGCCGGTGTTGATGGTCATCGCCGGCGCGGCGGCGTACGTGTGCACGCTCGCTGGCGGATTGATCGGTGCCAGCACCGGACCAAACGTCGTCGTCGCGCAGTCGGCGAAGGGGATCGTGGGCGCGGCCGTCGGCGTCGGGGTCGGTGAAGGAGTCGCGGTGGGCGTCGGCACCGGCGCGGTCGGGGTCGGGGTCGGGAGAGCGGGCAGTGGCGAGCTCGCGTTGTTGACTCCGATAGCGATCGCCACGATGGCGACGACCACGACGGCGCCGGATCCGAACACCAGTGGAAGGCGGCGGCGGCCGCCGGTCGGGTCACTCATCGATTCACTCCTTGGTCTCCGCGAGCCAGCTCGCGGCGGCACGCGCGTGGTACGTGATGATCATGTCGGCCCCGGCGCGACGAATGCCGCCGAGCGCTTCGAGCACGGCGGCACGCTCGTCGAACGCTCCCGCGGCGGCCGCGTGATGGAGCATCGCAAATTCGCCGCTCACACAGTAGGCGGCCAGGGGCAGGTCGGTCGCGTCGCGCACCCGGGCGACGACATCGAGGTAGGTGAGCGCCGGCTTGACCATGACCATGTCGGCGCCCTCTTCGACGTCGAGAATCGCCTCGCGCACTGCCTCGCGCTGATTGGCCGGGTTCATCTGGTAGGCGCGCCGGTCGCCCGTCCTGGGCGCGGACTCGGCGGCGTCACGGAAGGGACCGTAGAGCACGGTGGCGTACTTCGCGCTGTAGGCGAGAATCGCGGTGTCCGTATAGCCTGAGGTGTCCAGCGCCTCACGGATGGCGGCCACCTGGCCGTCCATCATCCCGCTCGGCGCGATGATGTCCGCCCCTGCCGCCGCCTGGCTCACCGCGGTTCGCGCGTAGAGCTCCAGGGTTGCGTCGTTGTCCACGTCGCCGTTTTCAAGCAGGAACCCGCAGTGCCCGTGGTCGGTGTACTCGCAGAGGCAGCAGTCGGCGATCACGACGCAGGAGTCCCCGAAGCGCTCGCGAAGCGCCCGGATCGCCTGCTGGACGACACCGTCGTCAGCGAAGGCGCCCGATCCCTGCGCGTCCTTCGTCGCCGGGAGACCGAAGAGCAGCACACCGCCCAGACCGAGGCGGATCGTCTCCTCCACCGTCGCGCAGAGGGACCCGATGCTCTCGTGATGCTGCCCCGGCATGGAGCCGATCGGCCGGGGCGAGTCGAGCCCCTCACGAATGAACGCCGGGTGGATCAACTGCCCGGCGCTCAGCCGCGACTCGCGGGCGAGACGGCGCAGCGCAGGCGTCCTGCGCAGGCGTCGTGGTCGCTCGAGCGGGAATCCCATGTCGTCGCTCAGGGTAGCGGCTGAGGTGCGAGGCACTCGGTCAGCGCCTCCACGAGCCCCTCGACGGAGGCCACGGCAGCCACCCCCTGCACGGTGAGCCCGGCCAGCCGCGCCTCGGTCGCCGTCTGCTCGCCGATGCAGACGACGGCCACGGAAGCCGGCAGCCCATCTGAGACGAGTGCCAGGACGAGGTTTCGGGCCGTGCTGCCGCTGGTCAGCGTGATCGCGTCGATTCCTCCCTCGAGTGCCGCGTGCAGGCGCTCGGGCGCCGACGGCGGCATGGAGCTTCTATAGATGTGCTGGACGCGCACCTCAGCACCGCCTTTGCGGAGTGCCTCCGCAAATCCCCGGCGCGCTCCCTCGGCGACCGGGAACCAGATGGTGGCAGCGGCCATTCCCCGTTCGAGCATCGCCGTGGCCAGCCCCGCCGCCTCATGGTCGGTCGCGACCAGGTCCGGCGCAACACCCAGAGCCTCGAGAGCGGCAGCAGTTGCCGGGCCGACTGCGGCGACGAGCATGCCGGACAGCGCCTCGGCTCCGGCCGCACCGATGACCAGCCGTACTGCCGTCGCGCTCGTGAAGGCGACCCAGCGCGGCGCGGCAGCGCGGCCGACCTCGGCGGCAACTCGCTTGATCGATTCCGGATCCGCGATGGGCACTGTGGCGATGAGCGGGACGACCGCCACGGAGGCGCCCGCCTCATGGAGACGGTCGACGAGCCCCTCGGCCTGTTCGCGGGTCCGGGTCACGAGCACTCGCCGCCCGGCGAGCGGTTGCGCCGGCTCGGTCACCGCAGCTGCGCCGCCACCATCTCGCCGAGGGAAACGGGCGTGTCCAGGTCGCCCGAGGCCTCGGTGCGACGGATCCGACCGTCCACGACGAAGGCCCCGACCAGCACCAGACGGCCGTCCTCGATCCGGGCCCAGGCGCCGAGCGGCAGGAGGCAGCCCCCGCCGAGGCCGGCCAGCACCGCTCGCTCGGCGGTCACGGCGATCCGGGTCGGCGGGTCGTCAACCGTGGCGCAGGCGCCCGCGACGGCGGTGCCGGCCACCGTCTCGAGCGCGATGGCCCCCTGCGCCGGCGCCGGGACGAACTCGCCCGGGTCGAGACGCTCGCAGCAGCGATCGCCGAGCCCGAGCCGGTCGAGCCCCGCGCATGCGAGGAGGAGCGCATCGACCTCGCCGGCCTCGAGCTTGCGGAGCCTGGTGTCGACGTTGCCGCGCATCGGGACGGCTCGCAGCGCCGGGTACAGGGCCGTCAGGAGACCGGCGCGCCTCGCGCTGCTCGTGCCCACGGTTGCTCCTGCGGGCAGCTCCCCGAGCGGACGGCCACTCCTCGACACGACCCCGTCCCGGGCATCGGCCCGAGGGAGGTAGGCTGCGATGCCGAGTCCGGGGGCGAGCGCCGAGGGGAGGTCCTTGGCGCTGTGCACCGCCACGTCGGCACGGGCGTCGAGCAGGCTGCGCTCGAGGTCGGCCGTGAACCATCCCTGGCCCTCGAGCTGATCGATGGGAGCAGTGAGCCGCCGGTCGCCCTCCGTCCTGACGACGACGGTCTCGACCCCGGCATGACCCACCGCCTGGAGGGCGTCAGCGGCGAGGCGAGCCTGCCTCAGCGCGAGTGCGCTCCCGCGCGTCGCCAGCCTGAGGGTCGAGATGTCCGCGGCCGGCATCAGCGATCGAGCCGGAACGCCTCGCGGATCGCGACCGTCGTCGCGGGGTCCCCCGCCTCGCGAAGTCGGGTCACGGGACCGTGCAGGAGTTTGCGGACCATGCTCCGGGTGAGCATGTCGACCCGCGCTCGCGTCTCATCGTCGATATCGTTCCTGGCGCCGAAGGTGCGGGCCACCTCCTGGGCACGCAGCGTCTCGGCCCACTCGACGAGTGCCGCGATGGTCGGCCCGGTCGTGTCCCGCTGGCCGATCACGGTCACCGTCCTTTCGAGCTCGCCGTCGATGATCTCCTCTGCGGCCGGGATGGTCTCGCGGCGCTCATCGAGCTTCGTGGCGACCCTCCGTCCGAGCTCGTCGATGTCGATGAGGGTCACTCCGGGCACAGCCGCCGCCGCGGCGTCGATGTCGCGCGGAACCGCCAGGTCGACGATGCAGAGCGGGCGGTGCGCGCGCCTGCGTTGGAGCGCCTCAACCCTGGTCGCATCGAGAACGACGGTCGCGCTGTCGGTGGAGGCGATGATCACGTCGACGTCGTCCGCAACTTCCTCGATCGCGGCCAGCGCCACCGGCTCAGCGCCGACGGCGCGCGCCAGGCGACGGCTCGATTCGCCACGCGAGGTGGTCATGAGGCGGGCGCCCTGGTCACTGAGCCGGTTCGCGGCGAGGCGGCTCATCTTTCCGGCGCCGATGAGCAGGACGCCCTTGCCTTCGAGGTTCCCGCACGAAGCCCGAGCGCACTCGACGGCGATCTCGCTCAGGCTCGCGGCACCCCTGCCGAGCGCCGTGCTGGTGCGCACTCGCTTCGCGGTCGAGATCGCCCGCCGCATGACGTAATCGAGCCGCGCATCGACCGTTCCCGCTTCGGTGGCGACGCGATGCGCCGCCTTGAACTGCCCGAGCACCTGCGCCTCACCGATGACCATGCTCTCGAGGCCGCTCGCAACCCGGAACATGTGCATCGCGGCGTCGCGATCCTCGAGCGTGACCATGTGTCGCTCGACCGCGCGAGAGCCTCCCGGGTCGAGGTATCGGGCCAGCCGCGGCGTCACCTCGGCGCTGAGATGGTCCGGGCACACGACATAGAAATCGGTGCGGTTGCAGGTCGAAAGCACCGCCGCGCCGTGGAGGCCCGCATGCCCTACCAGGTAGCGAAGGGTCGTCGCAGCGCGCGCCGCTGGGATGGCCGCAGCCTCCCGCACAGCCAGTGGAGCGGTGCGAAAGCTCAGCCCGGCGGCTACCAGTCGCATCACGAGCGAGTATAGGTTGAGCTCTGCCCGCGCCGGTTCCCCTGTCCCGGAGTTCTAGGATGGGGGTGTATGGAAACTCGCCGGCGATACGGTCGCCGCCGAGGGAGGGTCCCCACGGGCGACAAATTCTTACCGCGCCTCGGTCCGGCGGGAGCCGAGCCTTTTGCCACGCTCGACGATTCCGTCGACTCGTGGTCGGCGGAACGACCAGCGCCGGACACGCCGATCGACGCGCTCCATTTCGTCGCCCTCGATTGCGAGACCACCGGCCAGTCCCCGCATCACCTCGTCGAGCTTGGCGCGGTTGCGTTCACGATGCGCGAGCACCTGATGAGCTTCGAAACGCTCGTGCACAGCAACGATCGGATCAATCCTTACGCGCGGCGCATTCACGGGATCGACGCTGCGACCCTCAACGGCGCGCCCCCGGTATCGCTCGTCGTCGAGCGTTTTCAGCGCTTCGCGAAGGGCGCCGTACTCGTGGAACACAGTGCGGATGCTTTCGACACGCGGCTGATCGGCCGCGCCATCGGCTCGAGCCTCGATGCCGACAATGTCGACACCACGCGCCTCGCGGCCAAGCTCTTCGATCTCAAGGACACGATCGGGCTCGAGCGGCTGTGCCGCGAACTCGGCGTGGCGCACCGGAGACCCCATCACGCGCTTGCCGACGCTGAGGCCACCGCGGCCTGCTTCGTCGAATTGGTCCGGCGCGGCAGCGAACGCTTCAACTGGCGCACCTTGGGTGATCTGCTCTTGGCTGGGAAGCCGCCTGCGTTCGCCGGCGATACGGGCGCTTCTGCCCCCGGCGCGGCGGCAAAAGGCCCCGATTCCGGTCCCCGAACGCGCCGTCGGCGTTGACAGCACGCGCAGCGCTGCATACCATCCACTCGAACCAACCCACTCATACCGGCTCGCGCGACGGCGATCCGGTGCTCCGTCCCGGTTCATCTCGAGGACACTGCGATGCCGAGCCACATCAACAGGGCCGAGGCGATCGGTGCCGCGTCAGCCGCACTCGGCGTTCTCGTGGCGTTCCTTCCCTGGTACGCATACGCCTCGGGCAACTCCCACGTCACGGTCAACGCTTTTCGCGCGTCAGTGTTCGGTGACCTGTTCTTCGTTGGTGTCGCCGCGGCCATCCTGCTGCTGCTCATCGGCCGCGGATTCGTGGATGACGTGGTCACCCCGTACGTTCCCGAGACCACGGCCCATGCTACCGCGGCCGCGGCGGCGATGGGCGGCGTGCTCATTCAGCTGATCCTCGCCAGAGCCGGCGGGCGGTCATTCGGGATCGGGATCTTCCTGGCGTTGGTTGCGGCCGCCGGCCTCTGCACCGCCGCGGTATTGCGCCGTCTGCATCCGGATCGGCGGCGGACTGTTCGCGAACGCCTATCCCACGAGGGTCTGATTACTCCATAATCCAGCGATCCGCGCTCGGGGGACGTGGCGCTCCCGGATTCAAGCCGATGCCACAGCTGCTCATTCACCCTGGGAGGAACCACCCGCAAACATGGCCAACATCCTGACCGACCCGCCCTTCGCAGCAGACCCGCCGGTCAAGCTGAACATCCCCGCCAAGACTTTGGGATTGGTCCTGCTGATCCTCGGCGCGATCGGCATCATCTTCGGCCTGCTCGGATTGTTCGCGACGTTTGGCGTGTGCAGCTTCGGAGACTGCGGCTTCCCGATCCTCTGGCTGCTCGGAGCGATCATCGGCCTGATCGGTGTCGTCATCGGCACGTTCGGCGCCTACCAGATGTACCAGGTCAACCGCGACGGCAAGCGCCTGGTCATCTACGGTCTCGCGATCGGATTCATCGGCGGCATCGTCAGCACGATCGGGAACATCATCTTCTACAGCAGCTACGCCATCCTCGGAGTCGGATACGGCGGCGCCATCTTCGGCCTGATCATCGACGTGATCGTCTACGCCTGCGTCTGGTACGTGGTGATCATCAGCCGCTTCCCAGGCGATGCGCCCCTTGTCGCGTCGGGCCCGACCGGCGGCTACGGCAGTCCTCCCGGTGGCTACGGCAGCCCGCCACCGCCTCCTCCGCCCAGCGCCTGATCACACTTCTCCCGATCTCTTGACCAACCTTGTTTGGCAAGGGATTGCTTGACGTGCCACTGAACATCGCCGGCAAGCAGACGTCCAACGGCACCCTTGCCGTGGCGGGTGGACTGATCGTCGGACTCGTCAGCGCCTTCCTTCCCTGGCACAGCACGACCATCCCGACGGTGTTGGGCTCCACCACCAGTGGCAGCCACAACGCCTTCGGGTACTGGTCGGGCTGGCTCTTCGTCCTGGCGGTCCTGACCGGCATCGCTCTGTTCGCGGTGCGCAATTACGTCCCCGACATCAGCATCCCCGCATTGCCCTTCACCGACTCGATGATCTACCTGGGCATCGGCGTCGTCATGCTCCTGTGCGCACTTCTCTGGCTCGCGACCGGTGGCGGCTACGGGTCGGTGCACGCCTACGCGTCCGACTTTCCCGGCTACTCGTCAGGTCCGAGCTTCGG
>DAIQQM010000147.1:0-5114 GCA_036786805.1 Candidatus Dormiibacterota bacterium
CGACGTCGAATACTCCGACCCGAGCGGCAATCTTCCCGCCATGATGGTGGCGATATGACAATTCGATTCGCTGACCGCCTCTCCCGGCTGGGCACCGAGAGCGCCTTCGAGGTCCTCGCCCATGCGCGTCTCCTCGAGGCCGAGGGACGGAATATCGTCCACCTCGAGATCGGCGAGCCGGATTTTGCCACTCCTGACAACATCATCGACGCCGCGGTGCGAGCGATGCGGTCCGGCGCGACCCATTACACGGCGGCGAGCGGGATTCGCGAGGTGCGTGAGAAGACCGCCGCGTACGTGACGCGGCACACTGGCGTCCCCACGCAGTTCGAGAACATCGTGCTGACCCCGGGGTCCAAGAACCTGCTGCTGTTCGCGCTGCTGTCCCTCGTCGAGGAGGGCGAGGAGGTCATCGTCCCCGATCCCGGCTACCCGATCTATCGCTCCCTCGTCGAGTTCATCGGCGCCAAGGCGATCTCGCTCCCGCTGCGCCAGGAGAACGACTTCCGGGCGGACGTCGAGGAGCTGGGCCGCCTCATCACGCCGCGGACGCGGATGCTCGTCGTCAACTCGCCGCAGAACCCGACCGGCGGCATCCTGACCCGGGAGGACTGCGAGGCGATCGCACGCCTCGCCATCGAGCACGACCTGATCGTCCTCAGCGATGAGATCTACAACCGTCTGAGCTACGACGGCACCCATGTGTCGCTGTACGGCATCGACGGCATGGCGGAGCGGACCATCTACATGGACGGCCTCTCCAAGGCGTGGGCGATGTGCGGCTGGCGTCTCGGCTTCGGCGCCATGCCGGTGGAGATCGCCAGGAAGATGGACACGCTGATGATCAACAGCTCGTCGTGCGCCGCGGCCTTCACCCAGTGGGCGGCGGTCGAGGCATTCGACTCGCCGGAGTCCGACGCCGCCGTCGATCGCATGGTCGCTGAGTTCAGCCATCGCCGCGACCGCATCGTCGATCTCCTGAATGAGATCCCCGGCTTCAAATGCCACCGGCCGGCGGGTGCGTTCTACGTCTTCCCGGACATCACCGGGACCGGGTTCGGCGACCGCGAGCTGGCGGCGGCACTCCTCGACGAGGTTGGTGTCGCGGTGCTTCCGGGTCAATCGTTCGGGCCGGAGGGCGCCGGCCACATCCGCCTCAGCTATGCAGCGTCGATCGCCAACCTGGAGGAGGCGGCGCGCCGGATCGCCCAGTACGTCGGCGTGGCGGTCCCGGGATGACACCCCCATGGCGCGGCTCCGATGAAGCAGCCGCTTCCCGGCCTGGAGGAGACGCGGCTCCGCCTGACTGATCACGACGTCGTCGCCGTCGTCCTCGAATTGCCGGTGGGCGACGCCACGCCCGTCGCCGCCATGCGCGCCCTCGGCACCGAGGCCGAGTGCTTCCTCCTCGAGTCGGTGGAGGGCAGCGGGGCAGTGGCACGCTGGTCGATGCTCGGGCACCATCCGGTACGCGTCATCAGCGACGCGGGGGGAGGCGACGACCCCCTCGCCGTGCTCGACCGCGACGTCGCCTCGATCGGCGCAGCCTGCGCGCCGGGCCTCGGCGCACCGCTGCTCGGCGGGGCGGTCGGGTTCCTCACCTACGAGGCCGCGGGCCGCTACGAGCGCCTCCCGCTGCCGGCGCACGACCCGCTCCAACTGCCGCGCCAATGGTTCGCGATCTTCGACACGGTCGCGGTGTTCGACCACTCCCAGCATCGGTTGCTGCTGTCGAGCTGCGTGCACCGCGGCGACCCGGCGGGGTTGGAGACGGCGTACGCGCGAGCGATCGCGCGCCTCGACGAGTTGCGCGAGGCGATCTGCGCGGCCGCCCCTGAGGCGCCGGCGGCCCTTGCGGGGATCCCCGTGGACGTCCGCGCCCACGACCACGAGGCCAACCTTTCGCGAGAGGGTTTCCAGGATCGGGTTGCCCGGGCGCTCGAGTACATCGTCGCGGGGGACGTCTTCCAGGTCCAGGTGTCCCGGCGATTCGCCCTGCCGCTGCAGGCGAATCCGTTCGACGTCTACGTCGCGCTCCGAGCCATCAACCCGAGCCCGTACATGATCTACATCGCCACCCCGGAGTGCACCCTGGTGGGCGCCTCGCCGGAGATGCTCGTCCAGGTCACCGGACAGGAGGTCCGGTACCACCCCATTGCGGGGACCCGCCGGCGCGGCCGGACCCCGGAGGACGACGCGCGGATGGAGCGTGAGCTCCGGGCTAGCGACAAGGAGGCGGCGGAGCACCTCATGCTCATCGACCTCGGACGCAACGATCTCGGGCGCGTCTGCGCCACGGGCAGCGTGCGCGTCACGCAGCACATGGAGGTGGAACGCTACTCGCACGTCATGCACCTGGTGAGCAGCATCGAGGGCACGCTCGATGACGGACACGACTCGCTCGACGCGCTCCGCTCCTGCTTCCCCGCGGGGACCGTGACCGGTGCGCCGAAGATACGCGCGATGGAGATCATCGCCGAGCTCGAGCCCGAGACTCGCGGAGCGTATGCGGGCGCGATCGGTTACGTCGGGTACGGCGGCGACCTTGACACAGCGATCGCCCTGCGCACCATCGTCATCCGGAACGGCGTCGCATACGTTCAGGCTGCGGCCGGCATCGTTGCCGATTCCTCGGTCCACGAGGAGACCGTGGAGATCGACAACAAGGTCGCGGCGCAGATCCTGGCGGTGCAGGAGGCGAACGCGTGGGCTCGACGCTGAGGGGTCAGGTGCTCGTCATCGACAACTACGACTCGTTCACCTTCAACCTCGTGCAGTACCTGCGCGAACTCGGGGCCGCGGTCACCGTCGAACGCAATGACGCCCTTTCCGTCGCCGAGGTCGCACGCGCCGATCCCGCGGCGATCGTGATGTCCCCGGGCCCCCGGATTCCCGAGGAGGCGGGGATCTGCGTCGAGCTGGTCCGCGAACTCGGCGGTGCGGTGCCGATCCTCGGCGTCTGCCTCGGGCACCAGGCGATCGGCGTGGCCTACGGCGCGCGGGTGGTGCGCGCGCCGGCCGTCGTCCACGGCAAGGTCGGCGCCGTGCACCATGATGGTGCCGGTGTGCTTCGCGACCTCGACGATCCCTTCATGGCGACGCGCTACCACTCACTGGTCGTGTCCGCGCAGGCGCTCCCCGACGCGCTCGAGGCAACGGCGTGGAGCGACGACGGACTGATCATGGCCATGCGCCACCGCACCTTTCCCGTCGAGGGGGTGCAATTCCATCCCGAGTCAGTCGGCACGCCCTCGGGCCATGCCCTCCTGCGGAACTTCCTCGAGACGGCCGGGATCGCCGCCGCCGGAGTGCGCGCGTGAGCGAGGCTGGCGCCCTCGACGCCATCGCCGTGCGCAAACGCGGCGAGGTCGAGCAACTCCGGTGTGCGGAGGCGGCACTCTGGGCGAAAGCCGAGTCGCTGCCCGCCGCGCGCGACCTTGCAGCGGCCCTGCGCGGCGGCACCATCATCGCGGAGATGAAGCGGCGATCGCCCAGCGGTGGCGTGCTCCGTCCCGGGCTCGATGCCGCGGTGCTGGGCAGGGAATATGCGGCATGCGGAGTCGCGGCCATCTCGGTCCTCACCGACGGACCCGCTTTCGGCGGGTCGCTCGACGACCTCGCCGCGGTTCGCGCAGCGGTCGATGTTCCGTTGCTGCGCAAGGATTTCACCGTCGACCCCGTGCAGGTCGCCGAAGCCCGCGTCGCGGGGGCGGACTGGGTGCTCCTGATCGTCGCGCTGCTCGGTCCGGACGCGCTCGACCACTGCCTCGCAGGAGTGACGCGGAGCGGCGCGCACGCCATCGTCGAGGTGCACGACGCCGATGAGGCGCGTCTGGCGCTTGCCGCCGGCGCCGAATGCATCGGCATCAACAATCGCAATCTGCGCACGCTCACCACCGACCTCGCGACCTTCGCGAGGGTGCGTCACGCTCTCCCCGACGGCGTCATCTACGTCGCCGAGTCCGGTGTTCGCACCCCTGCTGACGTGACCCGGTTGGTCAGCGAGGGAGCCGATGCCGTGCTCGTCGGCGAGGCGCTGATGCGCGCCGCCACGCCCGCAGCCGCATGCGCCGAAATGGTTGCGGCGGCAGGCGGATCGGGGTCATCATGATCGTCAAGGTGTGCGGGGTCCGCACGTCCGAGGTCGTCGAGGCCGCGCTCGAGGCGGGGGCGGACTGGATCGGCCTGATGCTGGTACCGGAGAGCTCACGCTGGGCCGACGACGAAGCCGCTCGGGAGGTGGTGCGGGCGGTGGGTGACCGGGCCGATCTGATCGGGGTCTTCGTCGAACCCAGCGCAGCCGAGTGCGGCGACGCAGCCAATCGGTACCACCTCGCCGGTGTCCAGGTGCACGGCACCTTCGACCGGAGCCTGGTGACCGAGTGCTCGGTTCCTGTCATCCCTGTCTTCAACGTACGCGATGGCGCGGATGCGAGCACCCTCGACTGGCCACCGGACACGCTGGTGATGCTTGACGGTATGCCCGAGCCGGGAGCGCTCCCCGGCGGGACGGGCCGTCACGTCCCCTTCGCCTGGGCGGCGGTGGTCGCCCGGCATCGCGAGATCATGCTCGCGGGCGGTCTCGGACCGGAAGACGTTGCCGAGGCGATCGCGACCGTGCGCCCCGCGGGGGTCGACGCGTCGAGCCGCCTGGAGCGGCATCCCGGGGAGAAGGATCCCGAGCTCGTCCACCGCTTCGTCGCCGCCGCCCGATCCGCCGCGGCGCGGCTCGGGATCGACCCGCGGTGAGCGCCGAGGTTCGCGGCCGCTTCGGCGGCTATGGGGGTGCGTACGTGCCGGAAACCCTCGTCCCCGCACTCGAGGAGCTCGAGGCCGAGATCACGAGCGCCTTCGCCGACACCGCCTTCACGTCGGAGTTGGATCGCTGGCTCGCGGAGTTCGCCGGACGTCCGACTCCGATCACCCACGCGCGCCGCCTCAGCGACGCCTACTCCGGTGCGCAGATCTGGCTCAAGCGCGAGGATCTGCTCCACACCGGGGCGCACAAGCTGAACAACGCCCTCGGCCAGGTGTTGCGCGCGAAGAGGATGGGCAAGCAGAGGATCATCGCCGAGACCGGCGCCGGGCAGCACGGAGTAGCCACCGCCACGGCG